>DASURL010000021.1:0-2927 GCA_036280075.1 Gemmatimonadaceae bacterium
GGGCTCACGCTGGCGATCGAGCCGATGGTGAACATGGGAAGCCCGCAGACGCGCACGCTGCCGGACAAGTGGACGATCGTGACGGTGGATGGATCGCGGTCGGCGCACTTCGAGCACACGGTGGCGATCACGGAGCATGGGCCGCGCGTTCTGACGTCGGCCGGCTGAGCTCCGCGCGCCTGGGATCGAACAGCATCAGAAGACACGGCGGAAAGAGCTGAAACTGCAGGATCGGCTCCGTGCACCGAGGCTATCCCCTGCGCCCCCGAAGATTCTTCGATCTGCTGGAACGACATCGGGACGCTCCAGTGCGCATGGAGGCGTCCCGGTCGTGGAGAGATCGTGCCGTTTCAGGCCGTTTCCGCCCTGTCCTCTGATGCTGTTGCTGTGCTGCCGGCCGAGACCGGCCTTGCTCAACAGATGGCTCGCCTCCAGCGTTGTCTAGACAAGGCGATACCCTCCGTCACCTCCACCAGGCTGAGATGCATTCCCTCCCCACTCGGGCGCGTCGCTGGCGCGCCGCTGTCGTCGTTGCCGGCGCGCTGGCCGTCCAGGCCCCGCTCGCGCTCGCCCAGACGCACATCACGTCGCCCAAGGAGCAGTTCGGGTTCAACATCGGCGACGACTACAAGCTCGCGAACTACACCCAGCTCCAGCAGTACTGGCACAAGCTGGATGCCGAGTCGGACCGGATGAAGGTCGTCGAGATCGGCCGGACGGCCGAGGGGCGTCCGCAGCTGATGGCGATCATCTCCTCGCCGGCCAACATGGCGAAGCTGGATCACTACAAGGAGATCTCACGGAAGCTCGCCACCGCCGAGGGGCTGACGGACGCCGAGGCGCGCGCGCTGGCCAAGGAGGGGAAGTCCGTCGTGTGGATCGACGGCGGGCTGCACGCCACCGAGGTGCTCGGCGCGGCGCAGCTGATGGAGACCGTCTACCAGCTGGTGAGCGGCACCGATGCCGAGACGATGCGCTTCCTGGACGACTGCATCATCCTCGCGGTGCAGGTGAACCCGGACGGCATGGAGCTCGTGTCCGACTGGTACATGAAGGACGCCGACACGCTGAAGCGCGGGATGGACATCCCGCGGCTGTACCAGAAGTACCAGGGACACGACAACAATCGTGACTTCTACCTGAGCAGCCAGCCGGAGACGCAGAACATCAACCATGTGCTGTACTGGGAGTGGTTCCCGCAGATCGTGTACAACCACCACCAGACCGGCCCGGCGGGGACGGTGATGTTCGCGCCGCCCTTCCGCGATCCGTTCAACTACAACTACGATCCGCTCGTGGTGACGGAGCTCGACCTCGTGGCGGCGCAGATGCACTCGCGGTTCGAGGCGGAGGGGAAGCCCGGGGTGACGATGCGCACGGGCTCCACGTACTCCACCTGGTGGAACGGCGGCCTGCGCACGACGCCGTACTTCCACAACATGATCGGGCTGCTCACGGAGACGATCGGCAACCCGACGCCGACGACGATCCCGTTCATCCCCGACCAGCAGCTGCCGCGCGCCGACCTGCCGTACCCGATCGCGCCGCAGAAGTGGCACTTCCGGCAGAGCATCGAGTATTCGCTCACGGCGAACCGCGCCGTGCTCGACGTCGCATCGCGGGAGCGCGAGAACCTGCTGTACAACATCTACCGGATGGGGAAGAACTCCATCGAGCGCGGGAGCCGCGACAGCTGGACGGCGAGCCCGAGCGACATCGACCGCGTGAAGGCGGCGATCGCCAGGGATCGCGCCGCGACGGCGGCAGACGAGGGGCGCAGTGCCGGCGGTGCCGGCGGCGGCGCGGTGGGGGACGCGGTATTCCAGTTCGGCCGCGGATCCGACCCGAAGTACTACACCGAGGTGCTGCACGCGCCGGCCAAGCGTGACCCGCGCGGCTACATCCTGCCGAGCGACCAGCCCGACTTCCTGACGGCGACGAAGTTCGTCAACACGCTGCGGCACAACGGGGTGAGGGTGCATCGCGCCACGGCGGCGTTCACGGTGAACGGGAAGCGCTATCCCGCCGGTTCGTATGTAGTGAAGACGGCGCAGGCGTTCCGCCCGATGGTGATGGACATGTTCGAGCCGCAGGACCACCCGAACGACCTCGCGTATCCGGGCGGCCCGCCGAAGCGGCCGTACGACAACGCAGGGTGGACGCTGGCCTACCAGATGGGGGTGCACTTCGACCGCATCCTGGACGGCTTCGACGGCCCGTTCGAGCCGATCACGGGGCTCGCCACCCCGCCGGCAGGCACGATCACGAATGTCGCCAGGGCGGCGGGCTACCTGGTGAGCCACGAGGTGAACGACGCGTTCGTGGCGGTGAACCGCGCGCTGGCGGCGAAGGCGGCGGTGTACGTGCTGCGTGCACCCCTCTCGGCGAACGGCCGGACCTGGCCGGCCGGGACCTTCTACATCGGTGCAACGAGCGCCACGACGTCGATGCTGCAGCAGCTGGCGAAGACCGTCGGCCTCTCGGCGACGGCGACCACGGCCAGGCCCGGCGCCGACGCCAGGCGCCTGCACCCGGTCCGCATCGCGCTGTGGGACCAGTATGGCGGCTCGATGCCGTCGGGGCACACGCGCTTCATCCTCGAGCAGTTCGACTTCCCATATCACATCGTCTTCCCGCAGGAGCTCGACGCGGGCAACCTGGCGAGCAAGTACGACGTGATCATCCTGCCGTCGGGCGCGGTCCCGGCGGGTGACCGGGCCGGCGGACGTGGCGAGCCGGATTCACTCGACATCCCCGCCGAGTATCGCAACCGGCTCGGCCGCATGACGATCGCGAAGACGGTCCCGGCGCTGCGCCAGTTCATGGAGCAGGGCGGCACCGTCATCGCGGTCGGCACCGCGGCGAACCTCGGCCTCGACCTCGGCCTGCCGATCACCAGCGCGTTGGTGGAGAAGGGCGCGAACGGC
>DASURL010000022.1:0-23647 GCA_036280075.1 Gemmatimonadaceae bacterium
CGGCGACGCGGCTTCTTCTTCGCCGAACCGGCTGCCGAAGTGGCACGGGTCTGCTCGGCCACCTGATGCGCCGCCCGACGGTCTGCCTTCTCCTTGGCCCGCTTCCGTTCCTCCGCCTTCCGCTTCCGGATCTCGGCAATCCGTTCGGCAATCGGCACCTCGAACCGCTGTGCCGGCTTGCTCGCGTAATCGAAGCCCGGCACCACCACCCGGGGCAGGCGCTTGCCGATCGCCCGCTCGATCGCCTGCAGGTCCTTTTCCTCCTCCGGCGACACGAGGGTGAAGGCGTCGCCGGTCGCGTCGGCGCGAGCCGTCCGGCCCACCCGATGGATGTAATCTTCCGCGAGGTGCGGGACGTCGAAGTTCACCACGTGCTCCAGCTGCTCGACGTCGATCCCGCGCGCCACGATGTCCGTCGCCACCAGGCAGCGGTAGCGCCCGGTCTTGAAGCCATCCAGCGCATCGGTCCGCTGGGCCTGCGACCGGTTGCCATGGATCTTCGCGTTCGCGATCCCCTCCCCCGTCAGGTACTCGGCCAGGCGGTTGGCGCGGTGCTTCGTCCGCGTGAAGACGATCACGTTGCCGATGTCACCACGACGCAGGAGCTCCACGAACAGCGCCGGCTTGAGCTCCTCGCGCACCGGGTAGAGCGCCTGGCGAATCCCCACCGCGGGCGCCGCCTTCCGCTCCAGGTTGATCGTCGCCGGATTGTGGAGCAGCTCCCGCGTGAGCGTCACGATCGGCGCCGGCATGGTGGCGCTGAAGAACAGCGTCTGCCGCTTCGCCGGCAGGTGCTTCAGCACCCGCTTGATGTCGGGCAGGAAGCCCATGTCGAGCATCCGGTCGGCCTCGTCGAGGACGAGGATCTCCAGGCCGTCGAGCTTCGCGTACGGCTGCTTGAAGTGGTCGAGCAGCCGGCCCGGCGTGGCGATGATGACGTCGACGCCACTGCGGAAGGCGTGCTCCTGCGGACCCATCCCCACCCCGCCGAACACGGCAGCGCCGGAGAGTGGCGTGTGCACCGCCAGCTCCTTCAGGTGCTCCTCGATCTGTGCCGCCAGCTCGCGGGTCGGCGTGAGGATGAGGGCGCGCGTGGTGCCGCGCGGCTTTCCCATCAGCCGGTTGAGGATCGGGAGAAGGAATGCGGCGGTCTTGCCGCTTCCGGTCATGGCGCACGCCAGAAGGTCTCGCCCCTCGAGCGCCGGCGGTATCGCCTGCTCCTGGATCGGGGTGGCGCGGGTGAAGCCAAGGTCCTTCGTGCCACGCACGAGATCGGGGTGCAGCTTGAACGACGCGAACGACATCATGTACCGGTTGGAGACACGCAACTATAAAGGACGTCGGAAGCTAGCCCACTTTCCCGGAACGCGGCACCGCTCGGTTCGGGGCACGGACGGTGCAATCCCGCGTCCCATGCGAACTTCCGCCTTTCACGCACGTCCCGTCGTCTTCCTCTTCCTCGGGGCGGCACTCCTCGCGCCTGCCCCCGCCGCCCAGGCCCAGCAGCAGGATCCCGTGGCGCCTGTCAACGCGCCTGCACCGTCGCACCGCGTGCCGCTGCTCCAGAAGAAGGACCTCGCCACCCTCGGCTGGATGCTGCTCGCCAGCGCGGCGACGATGCCCTTCGACCGCACCATCGCCCACGAGTTCGCCGACAGCTCGCTGCAGGCGAATCGAACCTACCGGCGGGCGGTCGACCACCTCACCACGATCCACGAGCGGTCGCTCTTCGTCTACAGCGCCATCGGCTACGCCGGCGGCCTGCTCTTCCGCTCGGCGCCGGTGGCCGACGCCGGACTCCATTCGGCCGAAGCGATCGCCGTCGGGACGGTGATCGGCTCCTTCCTCAAGTCCACCGTCGGCCGCGCCCGCCCGCGCGCCGCCGACGGCGATCCGTTCGATTTCCGCTTCGCGAAGGGCTACACGAGCGGCGAGTACCGCTCCTTCCCCTCGCTTCACGAGATCGGGAGCTTTGCCGCCGCCTCCGCCATCACCTCCGAGGTCGCGCGGCACAATCCGGACGCCGGCCGGGTGGTGGGCGTGGTCGCGTACGGGGGCGCCGGACTCGTGGGGCTGGCGCGCATGTACAGCGCCCAGCACTGGGCGAGCGACGTCGTGCTCGGTGCCTCGATGGGCGTCATGATCGGACGACGAATCGTCGCGCACGCGCACAGCGGCGCGCCGAACTCGCTCGACCGGTTCCTGCTCGGCGGCCTGGCGGCGGACGCGAACGGGATGCGAATGGAGCTGTACTCGAAGGATTTCTGAACTGAGGTCTGACCCGCTCGCCGCTTCGCGCCGACGAGTGGGTCCGACCTCAGTTCAGAGCAGCACCGCCACGTCGTACAACGCATGCGTCCACGCCGTGATCCCGAATCCGCGCGTCAGGTACAACGCACTGAACGCCAGCCCCGCCAGCGTCCGGAACACGAACGACTCCAGGCGCAGCGGCTCCCCGAATGGACCGATGTAATGAAAGGCGCTGAAGAGCAGTGCCCCGGCGATCACGGCGACCGCGCCGGCAAGAAGCTGGCTGAAGCCGAGCAGCCGGAGGCCGTTCGAGATGAGCGCCACGATCACCACGCGGAACAGCAGCTCCTCGTACAGGCCGGCGCCGAGTGAGAGCGTGAGGCGCGCGAGTGCCGGCCCTTCCAGCGGCGAGCCGGCAGCCAGCGAGCGCAGCGGTCCCACGAGCTGCACCGTCGCGGCGCCGATCACGAAGCCGAAGCAGAGGGCGAGCACCATGGACTCGAGCAGCATGGTGCCGAACACGTTGAGCCGGAGCGGCGCGGCCCCTCGCCGGTCGCGCCACACGAGCACCAGCGCGCCCCCGATCACGAGGGCCATGAACACCAGCGGGCCGCGCGGACCGAGGACGGCGCTGAACAGCGACGTGAGCAGCACGTCGGCGCCGTTGCGCACCACGCCGCCCCCGCTCCGGATCGGCGCCACCGCTTCGAGCAGCTCGTAGAGCAGCAGCAGCGGCAGCGCGAAGAGGAGGCTGTAGCGATGCGCGCGGCTCTCTGCCCAGTAGCGCTTCCATCCTTGCGCCGAGGAACTTGCCATGCTTGTTTGGGTATACGATTGCGTTCGCCCGAATGTCGAACCCTGAAATCGAGGAGGTGATCCTTTGTCTACTGACCTGAGTACGGCGCGGATCGCCGGGGGCCGGTAACGGCACCACCCAGTTTCGCCGACCGGCGCTCCGCGCCGACCGGTCTGATCCAGCGAGGCTCGTTTCGGCAGGGCGCCGAGACGAGCCTCGCCCGTTTCTCCCCCTCTGCCTGCTCGATCTCCGGACGCAGTCGCGAGTACCCGGGTTTCAGTGCTTCCCCGTGCTGCCGAAGCCGCCCGCCCGCTCCGTGGTGCGCGCCACTGCGCCCGACACGAGCTCCGGCGCTTCGTGTCGCGCGAACACCACCTGCGCGATGCGCTCCCCGTGAACGATCCGGCGCGCCGCAGGCGCATCGTTGCGCACGATCACCAGCCACTCCTCGGCGTAATCCGCGTCCACCGTCCCCGGCGCATTCGGAATCGTGAGCGCGTGGCGGAACGACTGTCCGCTGCGTGGGCGCACCTGCGCCTCCATGCCGAGCGGAAGCCGGGTGCGAAAGCCGAGCGGCACCAGCGCCATCTCGCGCGGCGAGAGGGTGACGCCCCACTGGCCCTCCTCGAGCGTCGCTGCACGTTCGCCCTGACGCAGGCCGTCGGAGATGGCGACGGTGCGCTCGCGCAGGTACGCGCGCAGGTCGTGGCCGGCGGAGCCGGCCGTGGCGCGCGCCGGAATGACGACGTCGTCGTACAATGTCTCGATGAGAATGCGTGCGTTGTCCATGCGCACCAAGCTAGTGCCGTGTAGCGGGCTGGTCAGCCGCCTCCACTGTTGGCACGAGGTAACCTTTCGCCGGGCCGGGCGTATACTGAAAGGCGCCGGTGTCTCGCCGGCGCATCCTTCGTCTTCCCGGAGTTCCTCCCCGATGACCGTTCGTCAGTTCGCAATTCCCGCCGCCCTCCTGCTCGTCGTGCCGCTGGCTGCGTCGCCGCTGCACGCGCAAGGTGTGGAGTACGCCCCCGGCACCACCCACTATCGCATTTCCACGCTCACCAAGGGGAGCCAGACCTCCCCGATGGGGAGCCAGGAATTCCAGATGGATATCAAGCAGCAGCTCACCGTGAACCTCGCCCGCCAGGCGAAGGACACCGTGGTCGCGACGATCACGCTGGATTCGGTGGATATCCAGAGCGCGCAGGGGAAGCAGGATCTCTCGCGGCTGCTCGGCTCGAAGTTCATCACCTACGTGTCGCCCACCGGGAAGCTCTACTCCACGAAGCCGCCCGCCGGTGACGACCCGATGCTCACCCAGATGACCGAAGGCGTGTCGCGCTTCCTTCCCACCTACCGCCGCGACGTGCATGCGGGGATGGCGTGGGCCGACACGGTGAACGACAAGGTGAACCAGCAGGGCCTCGAGCTGAACCGTACGATCATCGCCAACTACAAGGTGCTCGGCGACACCACCGTGTCCGGCGAGAAGGCGTTCAAGGTCTCGCGCGTCTCGAAGGTGAAAGCCGCGGGAAGCGGCACCGCATCGGGCCAGCCCATCGCGGTGGAGTCGGCAACGACGAGCGACGCCGTGTTCTTCCTGAGCCCCAAGGGGAAGTACCTCGGCGGCCGGCAGAACGACGACATCGAAGCGAAGGTGACGGTCCTGGCGCAGAATGCCGAGATCAACGTGAAGCAGACGGCGACGAGCACGATCGAAGCAGTGCACTGATCGCCACAGGAGACGAAACGCGAGAGGGGTGCGGTCCGCAGACCGCACCCCTCTCGTTTTCACGACCACCGGCGACGGGCCGTGGCCGCTACTCCGTTCCGCTCCTCGGCGAGACCAGCCCGAGCAGGTAGTTTCCCATACGCTCAGCCCGTGCCACGCGGCGCGCGGAGGGTCGAGCACGGTCCATCGCCTGTGCCGCCGGCATGTCGTTGCTCGCCAGTGTCGAGACCGGCTGCTTGGGCGACAGGGTGTCGCGAAGGGCCGCCCAGAGGGGAAGCGCCACGCAGTCGTGGTAGCCGCGGCCGGCGCACACGTTGCGCGCATCTTCCTCGACGTGACGACGCACCTTCTCCGGGTACGCGCGGCAGTCCGGGGTATTCTTGCCGCGCACGCAGCCGTTGTACCGGAGGAGCGCGGTGCGGGTGGCAGCGGTGGCGTCCAGGGTGTCGGGCGTCTCGCGCGCGAAGTGCTTCAGGATGTAGACGCCGTAGCGGAGGTTGGTCTCGTCGTCCCTGAGGTTGTGCCCGAGGATGGGGCCGAGGTTCGGCGTCCAGAGCCTCGGCATGATCTGCATCAGGCCGAGCGCGCCGACCTTCGATCGCGCCGTGCGCTTGAACGCGTCGTTCTCGGTGAGCATGACACCGAGCACCAGTGCCGGTGGGACGCGGCGGTGGTACGCTTCCCGCACGGCAACGCGCGCAATGGAGTCGGCGCGGGCGTCGTCGATCTGGCCGGTGTTGCGCAGGTCGGCGGCGAAGGCGGCGATGTCGCGGCGGAACTGCGGGTGCTGCATGGCGAGTGGCTCGGGCAGCGAGAGCCAGGGCGCGCGGCTCGTCGCCGACGTATCGAGGTACGCGCCGGCGAACATGCGGTCGGCCACCGAAGCGCGACCCAGGAAGACGGGGCGCACCTGCGAGGCCGTGAAGTACACGGTGCCCGCAGCAGCGGTGGCGAGAGCGAGCTGGCGAACGAGTCGAGAGACGCTGATGGATGCCTCCGGTCGGGCGGAACAACAGGCCGAGGCAGGCGACCAGGGTGGAGTCGCCGCAGGGATAGCAGTCGGAGGGTAACAAGGGTTACAGGGCTAGGCAAGCTCAGCCGCGACGTTCGTTGCACCGGAGTGTATTCTGAGTCACCCTGGCCGCGGCATCGTTCTTTCTCTGCCTGAAGGCACTTCAACGCACAGACGCGAGCACGTGATCGACGCACCCACTCCCATCCCCGCCGAAGGCAGCTGGAGCGGCGACCCCACCGACCTCCCGAACTGGGACGCGATGCCGCGACGCAACAGGCGTCGCAAGCGTCGCAGCCATTATCCGGTGTGGCTGAAGTACCTGGCGTGGGTCGTCGGCCTGGCCGTGCTGGTCACGGCGGCGCAGATCGCGTATCACGCCGTGCGCTCCGACCCGCGCGACGCCACGCTGTACGCCACGCGGCAGCTTCGCCTGTCGGTGATGCGGCCGGACGAGCGCCAGGTGGCGGTGGTGAAGGTCTCACAGCGGCCGGCCATCGATTACTTCCGGGCCACGCGAGGGATTCTCGTGCTGACGGCGGCGCCCGGCGACTCGGTGCGGCCGTTCGGCGGACGGCTCATCTACCTGGGGCTGCAGCCGCGCGATCCACTGAGCCCGCCCGACGCACCCCCGACCTTCGATGAGCGCGAATGGCCGGTGGATACCTCGGTCGTGGTGCAGCCGACGCGGACCTTCCTGCTCCTCGCGCGGGCGCTGAAGATCACGGCGCCACGGGAGCCCTCGCTGACCCTTGCCGTCTCCACGGCCACGCCGGGCAGCGTGGATTCACTGCTGGCGCAGCTGAAGGTCCGCCACGATTCGCTGCGCGTCGTCGGCCACTACCGGCGGGAGGTTCGCCGGGCGGAAGCACGGGCCCGCGCGGCCGCGATCCGTGAGGGACGTCGTGAGTGGTACCACACGGTGCGCCGTGGCGAGGCGCTGGCGTCCATCGCGAAGACCTTCAACACCACGCCGGATTCCCTCCGGAAGTGGAACAACATCGAGGGAAACCGGATCCGGATCGGCGAGAAGCTGCTCGTGAAGCCGTTCACGAAGGAGCCGATGAAGTTCCCGGAGGGGGTGGAGCCGGAGGGGAAGTGACCCTGCCCGTCGCCTCCCCGAACCCGATCCTTCGTGCGCCGGCGCGTTCGCACCAGCCGCGCATGATCACGTCGTCGCCGTCCTCGAGGAAGCGCCGCGTCTCGCCGCTGGGAAGCTCCAGCGGTTCGGTGCCTTTCCACGTCCGCTCGAGGAGGCACCCACGAGACTCCTTCGTCGGGCCGCTCACCGTGCCGCTCGCGAGCAGGTCGCCGGGGCGCAGGTTGCAGCCGTTGCTGGCGTGGTGCGCCACGAGCTGCGCCATCGTCCAGTACATCGACGTGAAGCTGCCGCGACTCACCCGCACCGCGGGCAGGTCGGCCTCGCGCATGCGCTGGGTCCGGAGCAGCACGTCGAGCGTGATGTCGAAGCCGCCCTCGCGCTCGTTGCGCGCATCGCGCAGGTGCGGCAGCGGCTGCGGGTCTTCGGGGGCACGCGAGAACGCCGGGAAGCGGAAGGGCTCCAGCGCCTCGAGCGTCACGATCCACGGCGACACCGTGGTCGCGAAGTTCTTCGCGAGGAAGGGCCCGAGCGGCTGGTACTCCCACGCCTGGATGTCGCGTGCCGACCAGTCGTTCACGAGGCACAGGCCCGCCACGTGCGACTCCGCCTTGCTGAGCGGAATCGGCTTGCCGAGCACGTTCCCCACCCCGATGTACGCGCCCACCTCCATCTCGTAGTCCAAACGGCGGCTCGGCCCGAACGCCGGCGTCGTTGACTCGCCGTCCCGCGTCTGCCCGCTGGGGCGCACCACCGTCGTTCCGCTGGGCACGATGGACGACGCGCGCGCGTGGTAGCCGATGGGCACCCACTTGTAGTTGGGCAGCAGCGGATTGTCGGGGCGGAACATGCTGCCGACGTTCGTCGCGTGATGGATGGACGCGTAGAAGTCCGTGTAGTCGCCCACGTGCGCGGGGAGCAGCAGCAGGACTTCCGCCATCGGCACGAGGCAGTCGTTGCTGCGCTGCCTCGCCCGCTTCCCTTCGGTAGTATCGGCGCGGAGCAGCGTGCTGAGCGTCGACCGAAGGCGCGACATCGCGTCGCGACCCGCTTCCAGCAGCGGATTGAGGGCGCCGGCCTGGACGCACGCCTCCACCAGCTCGGCGTTCTCGCTGTTCAGCAGCCCGGCGTCGCGCAGCGCGACGAGGTCGAGTACGGAGCCGCCGATCGCCACGCCGGGGCGCGAGTCGCGTCCCGGCGCGCTGAACATGCCGAGCGGGAGGTTCTGGATCGGGAAGTCGTTCGCCGCGTCGTTCGCGGAGTCCACCCACGAGACGAGGTCGGCGCGATGCGTGTCGTTCAGGCGTGCCGTCACAGGATCCCCATCCGGTGCAGGTCGTCCACCGGCTCGCGGAAGGAGCACGAGCCGAAGGACAGCGCGAGCTCGCGGCGCGACGCCGTCACCTGTGCGGCATCGATCGTGCGATCGCGCCAGCGCAGCGCGTCGTCCGCAAAGGAAAAGGCGCTCGCATCGCGCTCCTCGAGCACCTGCACCACCGTCGCTTCGTCGGCGCCGGTGCGCGCCAGCGCCGCCGCCGTGAACACGCCAAGAAAACCGAACATCGTCGCCGCCGCGGCGCCGCGCTCGTACGTCAGCGGCTGTTCCCCGCGCAGCGGATGGTGCAGGCCGGCCGTTGCCTTGAACGGCACGCCCAGCTCCGCGCACGCCACGATGAACCGCGCCAGCGCCGACGGCGAGGGGAAGGCGTCGGGGGTCACCCCGCCCGTGCGCACCTTGGCGCGCGCAACGTGCCGCGCGATGGCCTGCAGGAGGGGCCGCGGATCCTCGTCGATGGCGATCTCCACGTAGTGCTCCAGCAGGTCGCGACGCGGCGCGAGCGCGAAGTCGATCGCGTCGGTGGTCGCCGCGCGGAACTCCACCGACTCCACGGCGAACCGTCCGGCGTGTCTCGCATTGAAGGCGCGAATGGCCTGGAAGTCTCCTGCCGGGTCGGCCCCGACCAGGGCGCTGATCGGCCACACCGCCTGGCCCGGGCGGCCATCCGCACTTGCCACCGCGGCCAGCTCGTCCAGCCGCGTCACCGGCGCCACGACCCGCCCCAGCATCCACGCGCCCGGCGACCGGCGCTGCTGCGCGTACTCGCGCACGGCGTCGGGCATGGACAGCGCCGCGGGCGGGAACAGCCCGGCGTAGTCCACCACGCGCTCGAGCAGCGCGTGCACCACGGGGGAAGCGGGGGCGGTGTGGGTGGTCACTCGCTCGATTTCGGCGCGAGAATGGTGCCGCGGCAGTTCTTCGAGCCGCAGCGGCAGGCGTAGAACTTCTCGTCCTCTTCCGTGTGGTCCTCGGTGCGCTCGTACTGGTAGTCGTAGAGCAGCTCCTCGCCCGCCTTGATGTGCTTCCGTGCCTCGAGGAAGATCCGCTTCCGGTCGGTGATCGCCTCGCAGTTCCCGTCGCACGAGTGGTTGAGGAACCGCGCATCGTTGCCGTTCACCGCGGCGTCGATGCAGGTCCTGTCGTCGACGGTGAAGAGGAAGGTATGGTGGCGCCCCATCTTCTCGTCGTCGTAGCGCTTGTCGGCGGTACGCCACGAGATGCGCTGGCCGAGGTACTCGATGAGCCGCGTGCCCTTGCGGATGTCGCGGATCGCGAAGGCGCCCTTCCCCTGGATCTTCGACTCGCGCACCTCGAGGTACGGGTTGGGCTCCTCCTTCCACGGATAGCGGGCATGGATGCCTCGCTTCGCGGTGGAGCGGCCGGAGGTCGCGGCGGTGGAGCGCGACTTCGCGCGAGCCTTCGTGCCCGATGTCGTGCGCTTGCTCTTCCGCGGGCTGCGGCGGGTGCTGCCTTGCGTCTTCTTCTGCGGCATGAGAATGGTGAAGGTCAGGTCCACGGGCGGCTGTCGCGCAGCCGCTCGCGTAAGGCATCGTCATCGAGCGCATCCAGCTCGGCGCTCGCATCGAACATGGTCTCGGCGGCCAGGATGCTCGTGCGTGCCTCGCCTCCCGACGCCGGGGTGAACAGGAGCACGAGCGTTCCCCACGACTCCTTGCCCAGCGTCACCTCCCACGCGCTGCCGGCGTCGTCGAGAAAGGAGCGCACGGCCGCCGGGACTACGCGAGCTCCGGCCGCGTGCGGCAGTACGCGTCGGCGGCGTGGCGCAGGGCCAGCATGGCGGAGGCGAGCAGCTCGTATTCCATCTGCATCGAGCCGAGCTGCTCCGACGAGTGCCGGCTCGACACCTTGCGGCTCATCGCCTCGCAGCCGGCGTGGCGGCGCGAGTATTCCCGGGCCGCATGCCAGAGCGCATTCGCGCGGTGCCACCAGGGCACCTCCCCGTCGGGATGCAGGTTCGCAGCGGCGGACGCGTACGCGTCGGCGATCTCGCGCAGCGAATCGTCGCAGACCTCGCACAGCGCGTCCACGTGCCGGTGCTCCAGCTCCGGCTCGCTGTCGCGGTGGAGCTTGGCCGCGCGGTCATGCTGCCGGCAGCATTCCACGGCGGCGCGGTACAGGGCATCGGCGCGCGCGCGCACGGCGAGCAGCGGCTCGAGGGGCGTCGCGTCGGGATCGGGAGCAGCGGTTCGACGAGTGGGAGCCATGGACACTCAGGGGAGGAACGACGCGCACGTCGCAACTGCAGCGAAAGATGACTGCGCGCCCACGCAACACAAAGGGGCGGTGCGGCGAGCTAGAGGTAGCCCATGGCCGTGAGCGCTTCGTAGCGCCGGATCGGCGAGGACGGGAAATCGGTGCCCGCGCCGTCCAGGCGGTACGATCGCCCGGGAAAGTGCACCCTGGCGGCGACGTCCAGCGTCGCCTCCCAGGCGGTAGGCATCGTGTAGCCGAAGCCGCACGCGAGGAGCACCGCCTCGCCGTAGTAGCCCGCCGTGAGCAGCTGTCCATCCTCGCGGTACACGTCCAGCAGGTAGAGCCGATTGGCCACCGTCTCCGGAAACAGCACGGCCTTCCCGGGCGCCGGGTGGTCCATGTACATCGTGACCGTGGCGCCGAAGCCCGGCGCGAAGTCGGGCGCGAAGGTCCCGTCGAGCAGCGAGGCGAAGGTCTCGCCGAGCGGCGCGCGATTCAGGTTCCAGAACAGGTTGGGATGCGCGTTGTAGCCGAACCGCTCGCACTTCTCGAAGAACCACACGCCGTCGCGGGCGACGATGAAGTTCGCGTCGCCGAAGCCCGTGTAGCGCATGGCGCGGTAGTGATCGAACAACCGTCCCACCGTTTCCTGCACGGCCCGGCACTCCACGGGCACCACGAAGGCGAAGTCGAAGCCGCAGCCCACGAGGTCGCCGAGATCGCCGGTGAGCTTGCGCTTCGACTCCAGCGTCATGAAGGCGAACACCGGCTCGCCCTGCATGAACCACACTTCCACGTTCGTCTCCACGCCGTCCTTGAGCTCCTGGAGCACGAATGCGCCTTCGTGGTCGAGGGTCCGCAGGTGCTGGCGCAGCTCGAGGTTCGCGTCGGCGCCATTCGCACTCTGCGGCAGCCAGGTCTCGTGCGGCTCCCCCACGTCCGGCTTGTACACGTACGCCGTCTCGGGATGCGCCTCGAGGAATCGCAGCGCCTCGTCCGCGCCGCCGAACGCGAACGACGGCGGCGGCTGCAGGCCATGCGCCTCGACGAGCCGGAGGCACGCATCGCGATCGTGCTCCATCTGGTCGGGGTAGCTGCCGCCACCGAAGACCGTGAACCCCTCGGCGCGCAGCTGCTCGTTCTCGCGCACCGAGTGGTTCTCGTCCCAGATCCAGATCGCATCGCGCCACTCGGACCGCTTCGCCATCGCCTCGTCGAGGGGCATCCGTCGCACGAGGCCCTGGCCGACCATGCGATAGCGGTCCTCGAGGCGGCGATCGCTGGTGCCGGCGCACGCGAGCAGCACCTCGTGTCCTTCATCCTGCAGGCGGAGGGCGAAGCCGAGCCCCGCGAAGTGGAGTGTGGCGACGACGAATCTCATGCGCTCCGGGTTGGGGTCCGGCCCGACATTCGCAGGGGCTATGCCGAGGCGACCTCGAGCTGTCCTCGGCCGCGCGCCTCCACGCGCCAGCTCCGCTCCACGGTCGCGCCGCGCACCCCGTACACCACGTCGTTGAGGTGGACGACGATGCAGACATGATTCGGCACGACGCGCACGCGATCCCCGACGCGCGGGCGCCAGTCGGTTCGTGCGAGGTCGAGGATGCCGTGCTCCTCCGACATCCGCGCGACGATCACCTCCGGCCGGTCGCGCAGCGCGCCGAACCCTTCGCCGTCCACGCCGCGCATCGGCTCGCGTCCCAGCGACTTGGTGCCCGCGTCGATCACCGCCTGCCCGGGCACCGCCGTCGAGATCACCGTCGCCAGCACGGTCAGTGCGCAGTCGTCGCGCTCGCATGCGCCGACCGCGGCCGTCGTGCGGTCGTTGTACACGTAGGTGCCGGGCCGGATCTCCGTCACGCCGGCCATCTCGTGCGAGCGCCAGAGCGTCGGCGTGGAGCCGCCGCTCACCACGGCCGGCGCGACGTCCGCCTTCTGCATCTCCTCGAGCGCGCGTCCGAGGGAGGCGCCGAGGGCGCGCAGCGCCGCGTCCTGGTCCGCCACCGGCTCGCGGACGTGGCCCGGATAGAACGCGATGCCGCGATACTCGAGCGACGGTTCGGCGACCACCCGCTGCGCGAGGGCGACCGCATGCGCCGTCTCGGGCACGCCCACCCGGTGCATGCCGAGGTCGAGCTCCACGTACACGCCCACCACGACGCCGAGCTCGCGCGCCGCGCTGGCGATGTCCACGACGGCGCGCTCGGAGTCGAGCGCCACGGTCACCTTCGCCCGCTCCGCGAGACGTGCGATGCGCGACGCGCGCGCCGCTCCGACCGGCGGATAGGCCACGAGCAGGTCGTTGCCCACCTGCGACATGACCTCGGCCTCCCGCGGCGTGGCGCAGGTGAGTCCCACCGCGCCGAGCCTGAGCTGCTCCGCCGCGATGAGCGGCGACTTGTGGGTCTTTACATGCGGGCGGAGGGCGAGCCCGTGCTGCGCCGTGTAGTCGGCGGCGCGCTGGAGGTTCCGCTCCATGCGGCCGAGATCCACGACGGCGGCCGGCGTCTCCAGCATGTCGAGCGTCACGGTGCTCATGCGACGGGGCGCGGGACGAGCGCGCGCGATAATATGGCGGTCATGGCTGCAAGCTATTTCACGCATCGCCCCGCGCCAACGCGATGACCGTTCGCGCCGATCCCGCTCGCGCCCGTGCGCTCATCCTGGCCTACGGCTGGAACGCCACGGCGTACCAGATCCTGAACCCCGGCATCGAGCACTGGTTCTCGCGACAGGAGGACGCGGTGATCGGCTTCGTCACCCAGGCGGGGACGCGGGTGGTGGCGGGCGCACCGGTCTGCAGCGCCGCGCGGCTCCCCGACGTGGTCGCGGAGTTCGGCGCGAGCGCAGCGGCGGCGGGGAAGCACGTCTGCTACTTCGGCGCCGGCTCGCGGCTGGAGAACCTCGTCATGCCCGGCGGGCGATGGAGCGTGGCGAGCCTGGGGGCGCAGCCGAGCTGGGATCCGACGGGCTGGCCGGCCATCGTCGCGGCACGCGCGTCGCTGCGCGCGCAGCTCAACCGGGCGCGCAACAAGCACGTTCGCGTGACCGAGTGGGACGCCACGCGCGGCGGGAAGGATCCCGACGTGCGGCGCTGCCTCGCGGAGTGGCTGGGTGACCGCCGGCTCCCTCCCCTGCACTTCCTCGTCGAGCCCGAGACGCTCGGCCGGCTCGAGGATCGCCGGCTGTTCGTGGCCGAGCGCGAGGGGGCGGTGGTCGGCTTCCTGCTCGCGTCGCCGATCCCGGCGCGCGATGGCTGGCTGGTGGAGCAGATCATTCGCGGCCACGGTGCGCCGAACGGCACCTCCGAGCTGCTGCTCGACGCCGCGATGCACGCCGTGGCCGCTGGCGGCGCGCGGTACGTGACGCTCGGCCTCGCGCCCCTGTCGACGCATTCCCGGTTCGACAACGAACGGATGCCTCGCTGGCTGCGGCTGGTGCTGCGCTGGGTGCGCGCGCACGGGCGGCGCTTCTACAACTTCGAGGGGCTGGACCAGTTCAAGGCGAAGTTCGCGCCCGACGAATGGGAGGAGATCGTGGCGCTCGCCGATACGCCGCATTTCACGCCGCGCGCGCTCTGGGCGATCGCGGCCGCGTTCGCCCAGGGGTCACCGATCGCTCTCGTCGCCCGCGCTGTGACGCGCGCCGCAAAGCAGGAGCTGCGCTGGCTGCGCCGCCGCGGACGGCGCCGTCACGAGGCGGGCACGGCCTGAATCTCGCATCACGCGACGCCGACGCTAACGGATCACCACGCCATGAGCTCGTACCTGCCCGACTGGCCGCACGTCCACATCATGATCAACCACTTCCCGATCATCCTCGCGGTGATGGGAGCGCTGGCGGCGCTGCTCGGCCTGGTGCGCAGCCGGCGTGGGGTGTGGATCTATGCGTGCGCCTCGCTCACCCTCGCAGCCATCACGGTGGTCCCCACCTACTTCACCGGCGAGCCGGCAGAAGAGGGGCTTCACCGGCCGTGGTACATCTCGCGCGCGGCCATCCACGAGCACGAGGACGCGGCGCTCATCGCGGCGATCCTCGTCGGCGTGGCGGGGCTGGTGGCGCTGGTGGCATGGCGGAGGCTGGTGCGCTACCCGCGCGAGCTGACGCTGCCGGGAGGGCTGCGCGCGGCGGTGGTGGTCACGGCGCTGGTCGCGGCAGGAGCCATCGGCTACGCGTCGCTGCTCGGCGGCTACATCATGCACGACGCGCCGGCGCTCAAGGGACCGCCGCCGGCCGGCGTCGTGATGCCGGGCCCGCAGCCGCGATAGCGCGAACCGCTAGCGGGGCTCGCGCTCCTTCGCGGCTTCCGACGCCCGCTGCGGGAGGGCGATCGGTTCCATGGGACGCTCGGCGAGCACGCGTGTGACGAAGCGCTGTCCCTCGCCGATCCGCTCCACTTCCACGGCGATGGAATCCACCGCCTGGTCGAGCCGCGTGAGCCGATCCATCAGCTCGTGCGGAATCGCGGTCACCGTCGCCGCCCCGCGACGCCAGAGCCGGCGGGCATAGGCGATCGTCAGCGGGAAGAGCACGACGACGATGAAGATCCCGCTGAGGACGAAGACTTCCTCGGGCGGGCCCGGGCGCACGTACGGCGGCTCCGGCACCACGGCGCCCGGCACGGCGGCGGCCTTCGCCACATCGGCATCGGCAGCGGCAATCTGCACCTCGAGCACGCCGATGCGCGCGTCGATCGTGGCGATGTGACTCTCGAGCCCCGTACGATCGGCGCCGGTGACCATCGGGTCCTGCAGCTGCCGTGAGAGCTCCCGTCGCTGGTCCTGCAATCCCTCGAGCTGGTCGCGCAGCTCGCTGCGCTGCGCCACGTAGCCCTGGTAGACCGCCGTCGGGCTGGTCGGAACACCGACGACCTGCACTTGCGTGCCGGCGATCGTCGGCGGGGGCGGAGGGGTGGGAATGGATTGCTGCATGTGAGGCCAGTTCAGCGGGACGAGGTCAGCGGGCGCGGCGGAGCGCCCGCCTGCATGCTCTACGTTCTCGCGCGGACGGCCGTTTCACCAGTGGCGATCCTCGGTCAGCCAGCACCGCCCTGCGCAAAGGCGCGGCTCACCAGCGCCTGGGCCTCCGCCTGGATCCGGTGCAGGTGCTCCTCGCCGCGGAAGCTCTCCGCGTAGAGCTTGTACACCTCCTCCGTGCCCGACGGGCGCGCAGCGAACCAGCCGCTCTCCGTCTCCACCTTGAGGCCGCCGATCGGGGCACCATCTCCTGGCGCGGTGGTGAGCGTGCGCGTGATCCGCTCGCCGGCGAGCTCGGTGGCCGTCACGTCGCTCGCCGACAGCTTCGACAGGACCGCCTTCTGCTCGCGCGTGGCGGGGGCGTCGATGCGCTGGTAGACCGGCGCGCCGAGCTCCGTCGTCAGCTCGGCGTACTGCTCGCCCGGATCGCGGCCGGTGACGGCGGTCATCTCCGCGGCGAGCAGCCCGCAGATGATGCCGTCCTTGTCGGTGGTCCAGACCTGCCCGTTGCGACGGAGGAAGGTGGCGCCGGCACTCTCCTCGCCGACGAAGCCGAGCGATCCGTCGGCGAGGCCGGCGACGAACCACTTGAAGCCGACCGGCACCTCGTAGAGCCGGCGGCCGAGCTTCGCCACCACGCGGTCGATGATGCTGCTGCTGACGATCGTCTTGCCGATGGCGACGTTCGCGCCCCAACCGGGGCGATGCTTCGCGAGGTACGCGATCGCCGCCGCGAGGAAGTGGTTCGGGTTGAGCAGCCCGGCGCTGCGGGACACGATGCCGTGCCGGTCGTGGTCGGTGTCGCATGCCCATGCGACGTCGAAGCGATCCTTCATCGCGATGAGCGGCTGCATGGCGTACGGCGACGAGCAGTCCATGCGGATGCGGCCGTCCCAATCGAGCGTCATGAAGCGGAACGACGGGTCGATGGTGTCGCTCACCACGGTGAGCGGCAGGTCATGGCGGTCGGCGATCTCGCTCCAGTAGGCGACCCCTGCCCCACCGAGCGGATCCGCGCCGAGCGTCACCGAGGCGCCACGAATGGCATCGAGGTCGATGACGTTCGGCAGGTCGGCGACGTAGGCGTCGAGGTAGTCGTACGGCTTCGTGGTGGACGCGCGTCGCGCACGGTCGAGGGGGATGCGCCGTACGCCGGCGAGGTCCTTCTCGAGCAGTGCGTTGGCCCGGTTCTGGATCCAGGTGGTGACGCCGGTGTCCGCCGGCCCCCCGTTGGGCGGGTTGTACTTGAAGCCGCCGTCCTCCGGCGGATTGTGCGACGGGGTGACGACGATGCCGTCAGCCAGACCGGAGGTGCGCCCGCGATTGTACGCGAGGATGGCGTGCGACAGCGCCGGCGTGGGCGTGTAGCCGCCGCGCGCGTCGACGAAGGTGATGACACCGTTCGCGGCGAGCACCTCGAGCGCGCTACCGAATGCTGAGCGCGAGAGAGCGTGAGTGTCGATACCGAGGAAGAGCGGCCCGTCGATCCCCTGCGAGCGCCGGTACTCGACGATCGCCTGGGTGATGGCGAGGATGTGGCGCTCGTTGAACGCGCCATCGAGCGACGAGCCGCGGTGGCCGGAGGTGCCGAAGGCAACGCGCTCGGCGCGCTCCTTTGGGTCGGGGAGGCGGGTGTAGTACTCGGAGACGAGGAGCGGGACGTCGACGAGTAGCGACTGATCCGGCAGGGTGCCGGCGCGGGGGCTGATGGGCATGCCGGGCGTTGTCGCAGGATCGGGACCGACGTGACGTGGTGTGACGACGCCCCGCCGGCATGCCGGCGGGGCCTCGTTGCTGGTTCCGATCGATCAATAGTCCGGATTCTGGGTCACGTTGCCGTTCGTCGTGGTGACCTCGCGAGCCGGGATCGGGAAGAGAACGTAGCCGGGCTTCGCGAGATCCTTGACCGTTCCAGCCAGGCCGGCGCGAACCAGATCGGGCCAGCGGTCACCCTCGAAGGCGAACTCGTGCCGCCGCTCGAGCATGATCGCCGCGAGCACGTCGGCCTGGGTCGTGACGTCCACGCCGAGCACGTGCTTGGGCAGGCCGGCGCGGATGCGGACCTTGTTGTATTCGTCCACCGCTTCGGCGAGCCGACCGAGCCGGGCCAGCGCTTCGGCCTTGATCAGCACCACCTCCGCGAGCCGGATCACGTGCGGGTGCTCCGCGCCGATCGTCGTGGGCCACTTGGTGGCCTGGAGCTGGCTGCTTCCGGACGTGCGGGGGCCGAAGGTGTACGGCTTCCGCAGGTCGTTCGCCGCGAAGGTGGATGCCAGCTCCTTCGTCGGCCGCACTTCCGTGCGCCCGGCATAGAGCCAATAGTACCCGAGTTCGTTGTATTCCGCCGGCGTGAAGCTGACGCGGAAGATGTCCTCCGCCGTGTTCGAGCCGGTGGCGGTGAAGAGATTGCCGAAGGGCACCGTCAGCGTGTCGCGACCGGCGAGCACGACGTTCGCCGCGTCCAGCGCCGCCTGGTAGTCCGCCTGGGCATTCGCCCCCGGAACGCTGGCACGATAGAACAGCACGCGCGCGCGGATCGCCTCCACCGCCATCGGCGTGGCGCGGCGGGTGTCGGTCGTGTTGCCGATCATCGGCGCCGCCTTGTCCAGGTCGCTCAGGATCTGCGCGTAGACGTCGAGCACCGGCGTCCGGGTGTAGTTCGCCGCATCGTCAGCCGACTGCACCGGCGCCAGCGGCATCGGCACGGCGCCCCAGAACTTCACGAGGTTGGAATAGCCGAGCGCGCGCAGGAAGTACGCTTCGCCCATCACCTCCTTCTTCGTGGCGTCATCGATGGCGGCGACGTCCGGGACACGCGAGAGGATCACGTTGTCCCGGTCGATCTGCCGGTAGATCGCCGTCCACATGTCGGTGACTTCCGGGTTGTCCGCCGCAATCTGGTTGTTCTCGATGTCGCCGAGGAACTGGTAGGTGCCGACCCAGGTGCTGTTGTCGGCCGGCAGGTCTCCCAGCAGCTGGATGTCCAGGCCGTAATAACTGAGGCTCTGCAGGCCATCGTACGCGCCGGTCAGCGCGCCCTGTGCCGACTTGGAATCGACGATGATCTGGTCGGCGGGGATGTTGCTCCCCGGCGTGGTAGTGAGGACGTTGTCGCAGCCGACGACGAGAAGCGCCAGGGCGGCAGCGGGAAGAGCTCTGGTGAGTCGCATGAATCGCTGTTGCCTCATGTGAGATGAGTGGCTCGCGGAGGCCCCGCTCACCAGGCGGCGCTGACGCCGAGGGTGAAGGTACGGGCGAGCGGATAGGCGTAGTAGTCGACACCCATCACCACGTTCGACCCGATGCCGGCGCTGTTCACGTCGGGGTTGTAGCCTGAGTAGTTGGTCCACGTGTGCAGGTTGCGGCCGGAGAGGTAGAGGCGCGCGTTGGTCATCCGCGCCGCTGCCGCCAGGCGGTCGGGCAGCTTGTAGCCGAGGGTGACCTCTCCGAGGCGCACGAAGGAGCCGTCCTCGATGAAGCGGCTGCTGATGACGTCCGCGCCCGACGTGCAGTCATAGCTCACGCGCGGCTCGTTCGTGATGTCACCCGGCTTCTGCCAGCGCGTGAGGGCGATCGTGGACAGGTTGTCCCACGTGCAGCCGCCGTCATCGGTGAAGATGCGCATCATGTTGAACACCTTGTTCCCCTGGCTGAACTGGAGAAAGCCGCGCAGGTCGAAGTTCCGGAAGGTGAAGGTGTTCGTGAACCCGCCGTAGTACTTGGGCTGCGGGCTGCCGACGAACATGCGGTCGGTCGGAGAGTCGGTCTCGGTGCCGTCCGCGTTGGCGAACACCGCATTGCCGGTCGCGGGGTCCACCCGGAGGAACTTGTAGAGATAGAACTCACCCAGCGGCTGTCCGACAGCCGCCACCGACGTGATCCGGCTGCTGACGTTGAACGTGGCGAGCTGTCCGCCGTAGAGGGCGGTGACCACGTTGCGGTTCCACGTCACGTTGAGGTCGGACGTCCAGCCGAGTCCGCGCGTGCCGCCGTCGAGGTTGACGGTGTGCAGCCCCATGTCGACGCCGCGGTTGCGGATGCTGCCGATGTTCGACCAGATGCTAGTGTAGCCGCTGGTCGCCGGAATCGGACGCCGCACGAGAAGGTCGTCAGTGTTGCGGTTGTACCAGTCCACGATCAGGCTCGCGCGCCCGTCGAGCACGGAAACGTCGGCGCCGAGGTCGACTTCCTTCGTGGTCTCCCACTTGAGGCCCGGGTTGCCGAGCTGCGTCGCCGACACGCCGGCCTCGGCGCTGTAGGGCGTCCCGCTCGCGAGGCTGCGGCTGGCGAAGTCACCGATGCCCTGGTTGCCTGTCACGCCGTAGCTCGCGCGCAGCTTGAGCGTGGCGAGGTTCGCCAGCCCCTGTGCGAAGCTCTCGTCGGTCACGTTCCAGCCGAGCGAGACGGCGGGGAAGATGCCGTACCGGTTGTCGGCGCCGAAGCGTGACGAGCCGTCGGCGCGAAGGCTCGCCGAGAGGAGGTAGCGCTCCCGGTATGACCAGTTCGCGCGGGTGAAGAAGGACACGAGGTTGTTGTCCGTCGCGCTGCCGTCCCACGACGTGATCGTCGCGGCGTTCGCGACATACGTGCTGAAGCCCGCCGGGAAGCCTTCACCGCGAGCGAAGCTCAGGTCGCGGTGGTTGTACTCCACGCTCGCGCCGCCGATCACGCTCAGCCGGTTGTCCGCCTGGTTCAGCGGCTCGACCGTGAGGAAGCTCTCGGCCACGTACTTGGTGTTCGTGTTGCTCGCCGTGCGTCCCACGCCGTTCGCGCTCTGGGCGTAGGTGCGATCGATGCGCGGGTCGCCCCAGGTCAGCTCGTTGATGCCGTACACGTCCGCGCCGACACGACCGCTGAGCCAGAGCCTGTCCGAGAAGGAATACTTCGCGTCCAGGTTGCCCAACGCCCGCAGGGTGCGGTAGTTGTCGAAGTTGAACGCGGCGATGGCGACCGGATTCGAGTATCGCGCGCCGTCCGCGCGGCCACCGTAGCCGTAGTTGCTGCCGTAGATCGGCACGAAGGGCTGCATGCCGATGGCGTTGGTGACGACGCCATCGAGGCTCTGGTCGCCCGGGATGCGGTCGTTGTCCTCGCGCGTCAGCCCGACGGAAGAGGAGACGAAGAGCTTGTCGGTGGCGTTGAGGTCCATGTTCAGGCGTGCCGCCTGGCGGCGGTAGCCCGATCCGATCACGATGCCGCGCTGGTCGAAGTTGGAGCCGGAGAGATAGAACTTCAGCCGCTCGCCCCCACCGCTCATCGACAGGTTGACGTCACTCACCGGCGAGCGACGGAAGACGGCTCCCTGCCAGTCGTAGGTGTTCGCGTCGTCCACGCCAGGCACGAAGGGATAGTCAGCCGGATCGTAGCCGTCGTTCGCCGCGCTCTCGTTGTACAGCTCCACGTACTGCTGCGCGTTGAGCAGCCCGATCGTCTTCTCGACCTTCTGCGTCCCGACGTAGCTGTTCAGCGAGAACTTGGTCTTTCCCGCCGCACCGCGCTTCGTGGTGATGATCACCACGCCGTTCGACCCGCGCGACCCGTAGATGGCCGCCGCGGCCGCGTCCTTGAGCACGTCGATGCTCGCGATCTCGTCCGGGTTGAGCCCCGAGATGGCCGTCACGTCCTGGCCACTCAGCGCGATCTGGCTCAGCGAGCCCTGGATCATCGGCACGCCGTCCACCACGTAGAGCGGCTGGTTCCCCGCGTTGAGCGACGCCGGGCCGCGCACGCGCATGGAGATGCCGCTCCCCGGCTCGCCGGAGTTCTGCATGACCTGCACGCCGGGGATGCGCCCCTGCAGCGCGTTGTCCACCGAGGCCACCGGCGTGTTGGCGAAGGCGGTGGAATCCACCGACGCGATGGCGCTCGACACGTCCTGCCGGCTCGCCGTGCCGTACCCCACCGACACGACCGCCGACAGCACGGTGGCCACCGGGTGCAGCGCGAAGTCCGCCGTGGCGATCTCGCCCGCGCCCACGGTGACGCTGCGCGACTGCGTCGAATAGCCGAGTCGCTGCGCGCGCACGGTGGTCAGGCCCACCGGCACCGAGCCGAGGGTGTAGACACCGTCGTCGTTCGTCACGGCGCCGCGCGTGGTGCCGGCGATGGTGACCTGCACGCCCGGCACGCCACGACGGCTCGCCGAATCGGTGACGGTGCCGCGTATCGTGCCGGTCGCCTGCGCGCGGGCGATGCCCGCCGGCGCGGCGAGCGCCACGAGCAGCGCCGCCAGCGCGACGAACGGCCTACGAGGGAGAAACTGCATGCGCCTTCCTCCTGGTGGTGGTCGTACGATTCAGTTGTCGGTCGGTACGTCAGGAACAGCTCATCATGCGTCGTGCAGCAGCGTGGGATCACCGAGGCGGCGCGAGATGCGGTCGGCCGCGCGGCGCACGCGCGCCGCGACCGTGCGCACCCGCGCCCCACTCAGCCGTGCCTTCGGCCCCCCGACGCTCACCGCCGCCACCGTGCGCCCGTGTGCATTCCGCACCGGTGCGCCGATGGCGACGAATCCCGGTTCCAGCTCCTCCATCCCCACGGCATATCCATCTCTACGCACCTTGGCGAGCTCTCGTTCGAGTTGCGCGCGCGAGGTGATGGTGTGCGGCCCCAGTCGCGCGAGCCGGCCCGGCGCGCTCCGGCGGCGCGCGCCCGGTGTCGCGCCTTCCACCTCCGCCGCGGCGAGGAGCACCTTCCCCGTGGAGGTGGCGTGCGCCGGCCAGCGCATCCCCACCTCGGGTGCGCCGCCGACGAGGAACCGTCCATGCACCTCGTCGAGGATCAGCACCTCGCGGCCGACGAGCACCTCGAGCGTGGCCGTCTCGCCGACGTCGTGCGCGAGCGCCTCGAGCTCGGCCCGCGCGGCCTCGTGCAGCCCCGACGCGCGGCGTGCCTGCGAGGCGAGGCGAAACAGCGCGGGCCCGAGCTGGTAGCGCTGCCGCTCCTCGTCGCGCACCACGAACTCGGCGCGCTCGAGCGCGCCGAGCAGCCGGAAGACCGTCGTCTTGTGCAGGCCGAGGTCGTCGGCGATGTCGGACAGCCCGGGCTCGGTGCGTGCTTCACCGATCGTGCGCAGGACGTCGAGCGCACGTTCGACGGCCCGCGTGCCCGCGGTGGCGCCATTGCGCACGGTCGTGGAACGCTGTTTCATGTCGGGGCTATCTTCGGCCACGGGACACCCGTGGTCAAGAGCCACCCTCTCACCCGATCATGATGCGATCCTCAACGAGCCGGTTCGTCGCGCGCGGCGGCGGGATGCTCGCCGCCGCGGCGATGCTCTCGTCCTGCGGCGTCAGGCCCTCCGTCGCGCCGTCCGCTGCGTCGGCGCCACGCGGCACGCTGTTCATCGTCGGCGGCGGCCCGCAGCCGCCCGCCCTCGTGCAGGAGTTCGTGCGGCTGGCCGGCGGTGCGGGCCACGCGAAGATCATCGTCTTCGCCATGGCGAGCGAGGACGGCCAGGCGAGCGGCGACGAGAAGGCCGATGACCTGCGCAAGCTCGGCGCCGATGCGCGCAACGTGTGGGTGACGCACGCGGAGGCCAACACGGATTCCATCGCGCACCTGCTCGACGGCGCGACCGGGATCTGGTTCGGGGGAGGCGACCAGGCGCGACTCACGACGGCGCTCGCCGGCACGAAGACCGAGGCGGCGATCCACGCCCGCTATCGCGCCGGCGCCGTGGTGGGCGGGACGTCGGCGGGAGCGGCGGTGATGTCGGCCACCATGATCACCGGCGACGAGCGACATCCCGGCGGCGTGCGCCCGGTGACGGACAGCGCGTCGTACATGACGATCGCGCGCGACAACATGATCCTCACGCGGGGATTCGGCCTGCTCACCAACGCGATCGTGGACCAGCACTTCGTGCGACGCAAGCGCAGCAACCGGCTGGTGAGCGTGGTGCTCGAGCAGCCCGAGCACCTCGGCGTCGGCATCGACGAGTCGACGGCCCTCATCGTCTCACCCGACGGCCGCTGGCGCGTGATGGGAGAGAGCGTGGCCCTCGTCTACGACGCGCGCCACGCGCAGATCACCCCGGCCGGCAGGACCCTCGGCGCGACGAACGTGGTGATGCACGTGTTGCCCGACGGCAGCACCTTCGATCCGGCGACAGGGCGGGCGGAGCTGCCGTGAGGGAGGACCGGAGGACCGGAGGACCGGAGGACCGGAGGACCGGAGGACCGGAGGACCGGAGGACCGGAGGACCGGAGGACCGGAGGACCGGAGGACCGG
>DASURL010000023.1:0-9299 GCA_036280075.1 Gemmatimonadaceae bacterium
GCCGAAGTAGGCGGGTCCCGAGCTCTCGTTGCGTCGACGAAAGGACCATTCGTCCTGCTCGTTGAGGCGGTCAACGTAGCGCCAGAGCTGCATGCCCCACGTCTGGACGTGCCCGCTCGAGAAGCGAAGCTGCGAGTACGGAATCCGCATCTCGGCCGTCCACCCCTCCGCCGTCACGCGCGCGGCGCCTTCCCAGACCGGGTCCCACGACGGGTCGCCGTTGAACTGGTCGCCACGCACGCCGGCGGGATTGATCTCGAACCACACCTCGTCCAGGCGGTTGTGGTAGGGGTCGAGCGCGATGGCGAACTTGTCGGTGGTGAGCGAGTTGAAGGAGCCGTTGTTGCCGTCGGCGGCGAGGAGCTGGTCGCGCCGCGCGAGCGGGGCGCGGATGCCGGCGGCGCCCATCGGCTCGCTCATGCGGGCGCCGACATAGAGCGCGTCGCCGTCGTAGAGGATGCGGACCTCCGTGGCGAGCGAGGCGTCGGCGCCCTCGTCGGGCTGCGACTGCCGGAACTTCGTGATCGGCGTGGCGGCGGCCCAGGCGGCCTCGTCGAGCCTGCCGTCGATCGTGATGGGGCCGGCGCGCCGCGTGGCGGTCGCGGCGGGAACGGCGTTCCCGGAGTCGGCTGGCGCCTGTGCGGCGAGGGGACATGCGAGCGCCGACAGGGCGACGACGCGTCGCGCGAGGTGCTTCAGCGAAACGGGCGGCATGGGCGGTGGAGAGGGACGTCGGCCTGCGACGTCTCTTGGATTGTCGCCGCCGCCAAATGGTTGGAATGCAGCTGCGGGAACTCCCGGCATGCTCATGGCATTCCCTGCACGACCATGCACCTCAAGCAGCCACCCGACGCACCCGCAGACCCGATGACCGGAAAGGCATTCACGCCCGCACCACTGGGCCGCATCACCCTCTCGAACCACCTCGTCATGGCGCCGATGACCCGGAGTCGCGCGCCCGGCAACGTGCCGAACGAGCTCATGGCCGAGTACTACCGCCAGCGCGCCTCGGCCGGCCTCATCGTCACGGAGGGCACCGCCCCCGCGCCGGAGGGGCTCGGCTATGCGCGCATTCCCGGGTTGTTCAACGACGAGCAGGTGCGTGGCTGGCGCCTCGTCACCGACGCCATCCACGACGCCGGCAGCCACGTGTTCGTCCAGCTCATGCACGCCGGCCGCGTCTTCCACGAGCTGAACCTTCCCGCCGGCACGCAGGGTGTCGCACCGTCTGCCATTGCCGCGGCGGGCCAGATGTGGACCGACCAGCAGCAGCTCCAGTCCATGGGAACGCCGAGGGCACTCTCCACCGACGAGCTCGCGACGGTGCGCGACCAGTTCGTGCGCAGCGCCCTGCTTGGAATCGAGGCCGGCTTCGACGGCGTGGAGCTGCACGGCGCGAATGGCTACCTCCTGGAGCAGTTCCTCCACCCGCAGAGCAACCAGCGCACCGACGCGTACGGCGGGAGCGTGCAGAACCGCGCGCGGTTCGTGCTCGGGGTGACGCGCGCCGTCGCCGACGCCATCGGCGCCGACCGCACCGGCATCCGACTCTCGCCGTGGAGCATGGCCAACGACCTCACGCACTATCCCGAAATCGACGAGACCTACGGCTATCTCGCCGAGGAGCTGCAGAAGATCGGCGTCGTGTACCTGCACCTCGTGGATCACTCGCGCCTCTCCGCGCTCGACTCGGCGTCGGCCACGGCGAAGATCGTGCGCGACACGTTCGCGAACACGCTGATCCACGCCGGCAACTACACCACGCTCCAGGCGATCGAGGCGGCGCTCGCCGATCCGCGTCCGGCGCTCGTGGCGATGGCGCGTCCGTTCATCGCCAATCCGGATCTCGTGGAGCGCCTGCGACTCGGCCTGCCGCTGGCCGAGCCGGACCGCGCGACGTTCTATGCGCCCGGCCCCAACGGCTTCGCCGACGGGTACACGGATTACCCGACCGCCGAGGAGACGACGTCAGTCTGATTCAGCGGGCTCGCCCGGTGTGTAGCCGATGCACCGGAGCACCGGCAGCCGAGGGTACTTCGGAAAACGCGCGTCGGTGAAGGAGCGCTGGCACAGGTAGAAGGCCGAGCGCCGCGTGCGGACCACCCGGCAGTGGACGCAGGTGGCGCAGAGGCCGGCCACGCTCACGACGGTATCTTCAGGCGTCATCCCGCCCTCGGACCATGATCACACTCTCCCCTGTCACCCTCGAAGGCCACGGCATCCGTCTCGAGCCGCTTACGCGGGTGCATGCCGAACCGCTCGCGAACGCAGCCTGGGACGGAAGGCTCTGGGAGCTCTGGTACACCAGCGTGCCGGAGCCCGGCGAGGTGGAACGATACATCGCCGCCGCGCTCGAGGGGCAGGCGGCCGGCCACATGCTGCCGTGGGTGGTCCGGGATCTCGCCACGGACACCATCGTCGGGACCACGCGCTACCACGACATCGTACCGGCGCTCGACCGTGTGGAGATCGGCTGGACCTGGTACGCTGCCCGCGCGCAGGGCACGCACGTGAACCCGACGGCCAAGCTGCTCCTGCTCACCCACGCCTTCGAGACGCTCGGGTGCCAGGTCGTCGGCCTTCGCACCGACTGGTTCAATGCCCGCTCACAGCGCGCCATCGAGGCGCTGGGCGCACACCGGGATGGCGTGCTGCGTCACCATCAGGCGCGCCGCGATGGCACGGTGCGCGACAGCGTGATGTACAGCATCCTGCGCCACGAGTGGCCGGACGTGAAGCGGCACCTCGAGGCACGGCTGCGCCGCGCCCGGTCCTGACCGGCCCCGGTCGGGTCTGCTATGCCCATTGACGTTATAGCCAGTGTGGCTATAATAGCGTCATGACCCCGTCCGCCGACACCGACCGCTTCCTGCCCCTGCCGCCGGCCACCTTCCACATCCTCATCGCCCTCGCGAAGGAGGACCGCCACGGCTACGCCGTGATGCAGGAGGTGGAGGAGCGGACCGAGGGCGCCCTCCGCCTCAGCGCGGGCACGCTCTATCGCTCCATCCAGCGCATGCTCGAGCAGGGGCTGATCCGGGAGACGCGGAAACGCCCCGCCCCGGAGCTCGACGACGAGCGGCGACGCTACTATCGCATCACGCCCCTCGGCGAAGCCGTCGCCCGCGCCGAGGCGCGGCGCATGGCCGAACTGGTGCGGATGGCGCGCGCGCAGGGGCTCGTGCTCGGCACCACCTGATGCGCCTTTACCGCGCGCTGCTCCGGCTCTTTCCCACCGCGTTCCGCGAGGAATACGGCGACGAGATGAGCGCGATCTTCCGCCTGCGCGCGCGGCGGACCACGGGCGCGCTCCCCACGCTCTGGCTGTGGGCCACCACCACGGAGGACATCGTGCGCAACGCCATCGTCGTGCACTGGGATGCGCTGCGGCAGGACCTGCGCTACGCCACGCGCGCACTCGCCCGGACGCCGGGCTTCTTCGCCACCGCCATCCTCGTCACCGCGCTCGGCATCGGCGCCAACACGGCGGCATTCTCGGTGGCGGACTTCGTGCTCGTCCGACCGCTGTCCTATGCGCACCCCGATCGCCTCGTGAAGCTGATGGAGGGGACCGGCGGCGGGACCAACCAGGTCTCGCCGGCGCTCTACCAGCACTGGCGAAGCGAGAGCCGGTCGTTCAGCGACATGGGCGCCTACTACACGACCGGCGTGAACCTCGTGGGCGAAGGGGAGCCGCAGCGGCTCGACGAAGCCGTCGTCACCGCGAGCCTCCTTCCCACGCTCGGCGTGCCGCCGGTGCGCGGGCGACTGTTCACCGACACCGACGAGCACGACGGCGGCACGATCATCCTGAGCTACGGATTGTGGCAGTCGCAGTTCGGGGGCGCAGAGGATGTCATCGGCCGCCGGCTGCTCACCGACGGCACGCCGCGCGAGGTGATCGGCGTGATGCCGCGGGAATTCCGCTTCCCGAATCGGGACGTGGCGTTCTGGACGCCGATGCCGCTCGCCCAGCTCCGCGATGAGGAGATCACGAACACGTACTGGGAGGTGCTCGGGCGGCTGCGCCCCGGCGTGAGCATCGAGCGCGCGCGCACGGAGATGGATGTCGTGAGCCAGCGGCTGCGTGCGCAGTTCCCGAAGGAGCTCGACGGCATCGGGAGCTCCGTCGTGCGCCTGCGGGACGAGCTCTCCAGCCAGTCGCGCACGATGCTCCTCGCGCTGTGCGGCGCGGCGGCGTGCGTGCTGCTCATCGCCTGCGCGAACCTCGCCAGCCTGCTCCTCGCGCGCTACCTGCGGCGGAAGCGGGAGTTCCTCGTGCGCGCCGCGCTCGGCGCGGGACGCGAGCGGCTGATCCGGCAGTGCATCACGGAGAGCCTCGTCATCGCCGTGCTCGGCGGTGCGCTGGGCGTGGTGCTCGCCATCGTCTCGGTGCCGCTGCTGACGCGGCTGATTCCCGCCACGCTGCCGATCGCGAAGTCGCCGAGCATCGACGGGCGGATCGTGCTGTTCGCGGCGCTGCTGTCCACGGTCACCGGCGTCGTGTTCGGCGCGCTTCCCGCCTGGCGCGCGTCGAATGCACGCGACATGAGCGAGCTGCGCGAGGGAACGCGCTCCGGCGGCGGCCAGCGTGAGCGGGCCCGGGCGGCACTGGTCACGGTGGAAGTGACGGCGTCGGTGGTGCTGTTGGTATCGACGGGCCTGCTGCTCCGCGCGCTGGTTCACATCCAGAGGACCGATCCCGGCTTCCAGCCCGCGCAGGTGCTCGCCGCGCGGACGGCGCTGCCGGTGCCGAAGTACGACTCCGTCACGCGCCGGGCGCGCTTCTATGAGGACGTGCTGCAGGACGTGCGCGCGCTGCCGGGCGTGTCGAGCGCGGCGTACATCTCGGGGCTGCCACTGGCATCCGGCGGCGCGGTATGGCCCGTGGTGCCGGAGGGGCAGGAGGACCCGACGACTCGTCCCGCATCCGCCATCAGCCGCTATGTGAGCCCGGGCTATTTCCGCACGCTCGGCATTCCACTGGTGCGCGGACGCGACGTGACCGACGCCGACATCGGCAGCCGGCCATGGGTGGCCGTGGTGAGCGAATCGTTCGTCAGGCGCTACTGGCCGAACGAGGACCCGATCGGCAAGCGATTCAAGTACCTCAACGACGTGCGTACCGTGGTCGGCGTCGTGGGTGACGTGCATGTACGTGGCCTCGAGCGCGCGAACGAGCCGCAGGCCTACCTTTCCTATCGACAGGTGCCCGACACGGGCGCCGCCGCGTTCTTCCATCCGAAGGAGCTGGTGATCCGGTCCTCCACGCCGCCGGCCGCGCTGACGGCCGCGGTCCGGCGCATCGTGCACCGCGTGGACCCGGACCAGCCGGTGTCGAACGTGCGCACGATGGACGACATCGTGTCCGACGTGACCGCCGCCCGCGCGACACAGGTACGCGTGCTCGGCGCGTTCGCGTTCGTCGCCTTCCTGCTTGCCGCCGTCGGCATCCACGGCGTGCTGTCGTACTCGGTGTCGTCGCGCAGCCGGGAGATCGGCGTCCGGATGGCGCTCGGCGCGCAGCCGACATCGGTGGTGCGGATGGTGCTGCGCCAGGCAGCCGTGCTTGCCGTGGCGGGGATACTGCCCGGTGTCGTTCTCGCCTACGTCGCCGGCCGAGCGATGCAGGGACTGCTCGTCGGCGTCCAGCCGGCGGATGTCGAGACGTTCGGGGCGGTGGCGGTGCTGTGCCTGGTAATGACGATCGCAGGCAGCCTCGCACCGGCGGTGCGAGCGGTGCGAGTGGACCCGGCGAGGGCATTGCGGACGGATGGATAGCGACGAGCGACATCCTCCACGGAGGCGCGGGGAGGGGCTCCCGTTCGTGCTGCTCGCCATGGCCTTCGCGATCACGCCGCAATGGAGCGTCGCGCAGGGGCGGGCGAGCCGCTGCACGGATGGCATCGCCACTCGAGGCGCCAGCGTCCGGCCGCGCCATTACGTGTTCCTCAATCGCGACCGCCAGCGGATCGCCGACAGCGCATTCCTCCGCACCGCGGCCCTCGAGGGCGCCCAGGTCAAGTACACCTGGCGCGAGCTCGAGCCGGAGCAGGATCGCTACGACCTGAGTGCCATCCAGCACGACCTGGAATACCTCAACGCACACGGGAAGCGGCTGTTCATCCAGCTCCAGGACGTGTCGTTCGACGCGCAGATCGTGAACACACCCGACTATCTCCAGCGCGACTCTGTCTATCACGGTGGCATCGCGCGCCAGCTCGCGGTGGGAAGCGATTCGATCGTCCATGCCGGGGGCTGGATGGCGCGACGATGGGATCCCGCCGTGCAGGCGCGCTGGCGACGCCTGGTCGACACCCTCGGCAGGGCGTTCGACGGAAAGATCGAAGGGATAGTCCTCCCGGAAACTTCAATCGACGTCACGCCGGACACGGCTCGCTGGCCGGCGGGCTTCTCCCCCCAGCGCTACCGGAACGCCGTCATCGAGAACATGGCGGCGTTGAAGCACGCCTTTCCGCGCTCGGTGACAATGCAGTACGGCAACTTCATGCCGGGCGAGTGGCTGCCGGCGGACGACCACGGTCACCTGAAGTCCGTGTATGCTGCTGCCGCTCGACTGGGTGCCGCCATGGGCGGCCCCGATCTGCTGCCGCACCAGCGTGGGCACATGCTCCATGCGTACCCGCTGCTCCACGAGCACGCACGCGCTGGCGTGACGGGAATCGCCGTGCAGGAGGGCAATTACGAGCGGGTTGATCCCTGCACCGGCCGACGTCCCTCGATTGCCGAGCTGATCGACTTCGCGCGATGGAAGCTTGGCGTGCGCTACGTGTTCTGGTCGACCGAGGAGCCGTACTATTCGCGGGACGTGCTGCCGTACCTGGCGCGGGAACATGTCCGGGCAGCACCGTAGCGGCACAGCGCTCCCACGCTTCGACGGGAGGAGAACGATGCGACGGCGGAACGCGTGACGATGGCCCATCTTCGATCGGTCGCCGCACTCTACGACATCCACGGCAACCTTCCCGCGCTGGACGCGGTGCTTGCCGAACTGGCGCACCAGGACATCGATCGGGTCGTGATCGGCGGTGACGTCGTGCTCGGCCCACTGCCACGCGAAACGCTGGCACGTGTTCGTGGGCTCGGTGCAGGCGCCATCATGATTCGCGGGAACTGCGATCGGCTGGTCGCCGACCCGAACGCTGAAACAGCGCAACGGCTGCCGCCGGCCGTTCGCGACGTGGTGCGGTGGACGGCGGCGCAACTGAGCGCCGAAGAGCGCGTGTTCCTTGGCGCACTGCCGATGTCGGCGACACGGCACGTGGAAGGCATCGGTGAGGTCCTCTTCTGCCACGCCACGCCGCGCAGCGACGACGAGCTGTTCACGGTGCAGACGACCGATGAACGAGTCGCGCCGATGTTCGCGGGCGTGACGGCACCGGTCGTGGTGTGCGGGCACACGCACATGCAGTTCGATCGCCGAGTGCGCGGAGTTCGTGTCGTCAACGCGGGCAGCGTGGGCATGCCGTATGGTCCGCCAGGCGCGCACTGGCTGCGTCTCGGTCCCGACGTCCAGCTGACACGAACGTCGTACGACCTCGATGAGGCCGCCGCCGTCGTGCGGGCAACCGGCTACCCGCAGGCTGAATCCTTCGCCGCGCGACACGTCCTCTCGCCACCCTCGCACGCGGAGATGCTGGAAATGTTCAGCGAGCCGCGGTAGCGCGCCGCCGTCCGACGCATAAAATGGGGTGAGCCGGACTCCAGGTCGCCGGCCTCCACCCTGCCCATCCAGACATCATGCTGCTCTCCCGCGCGCTGCTGTCCCTCTCGGCAACGACCCTCGTCCTGTCCGCCGGCGTCACGTCCGCACGGCGGCTGCAGGCTCGGGACGTCGCGTCCGCCGGCCCCGACTCCGCCTTCCTCGCCAACTACAAGTGGCGCAACATCGGCCCCGACCGCGGCGGGCGCTCCATCGCCGTGAGCGGCGTGAAGGGCCATCCGAAGGAGGCCTACTTCGGCGCCGTGGGCGGTGGCCTGTGGAAGACGACCGACGGCGGCGATACCTGGAAGCCCGTCACCGACGGCCAGATCAGCAGCGCGTCGGTGGGCGCGGTGGCAGTGAGCGAGAGCGACCCGAACGTCGTCTACATCGGCATGGGCGAGAGCTGCATCCGCGGCAACATCATGCCCGGCGACGGCATCTACAGGAGCACCGACGCCGGCAAGACGTGGACGCACGTGGGCTTCACGAACGTGGACGCGATCTCGAAGATCCGCATCCACCCGACGAACCCCAACGTCGTCTTCGCCGCCGTGTTCGGGAAGTACAGCGTGCCGAGCTCCGAGCGCGGCGTCTACAAGAGCAGCGACGGCGGGAAGACGTGGAAGCGCGTGCTCTTCCGCGATGACAGGACCGGTGCGATCGACATCACGATCGACAAGACCAACCCGCAGGTGATGTACGCCGCGCTCTGGGAGGCGTACCGCAACGAGTACCACATGTCGAGCGGCGGGCCGGGGAGCGGCCTGTTCAAGAGCACCGACGGCGGCGAGACGTGGACGGAGATCACGCGCAACCCGGGGATGCCGTCCGGCGTCATCGGGCGCATCGGCGTGGCCGCGGGTCCCGATGGCAAGCGCGTGTACGCGCTCGTCGAGAACGACAACGGCGGCCTGTTCAGCAGCGACGACGCCGGCGCCACCTGGAAGCTCGTCAACGACAACCGCGCCATCCGCCAGCGCGCCTTCTACTACACCCACGTCTTCGCCGACCCGAAGAACGCGGACGTCGTGTACCTGGAGAACACGACGCTGTTTCGCTCCACCGACGGCGGGAAGACGACGAAGTCCATCAGCAACGGCACCCACGGCGATTTCCACGACCTGTGGATCGATCCCGACGATGCAACGCACCTGGTGGTCGGCAACGACGGCGGCGGCGCGGTGTCCATGAACACCGGCGGCAAGTGGACGGAGGAGGATTACCCCACCGAGCAGTTCTACCACATCGCGGCGACGACGCACATCCCGTATCACGTCTGCGGCGCGCAGCAGGACAACAGCACGCTGTGCATCCCCTTCGACTGGAACGCCGGCCGCGGCGGCCGGCGTGGGGGTGGTGACAGCGGGCCGAGCGATCCCACCCAGGGCGGGATGGAGCAGGCGTACGTGGTGGGGGGCGGGGAGCCGGGATACATCGCGCCCGACCCGCGCGATCCCGACCTGTTCTACTCCGGCGCCAACAACGGCAGCTACCTCGACAAGTTCAACCGTCGCCTCGGCACGTCGCGCGAGGTGAACCCGTACCCATGGTTCTACTCCGGCGAGCCGTCGAG
>DASURL010000024.1:0-5154 GCA_036280075.1 Gemmatimonadaceae bacterium
GCGACCAGCGCCACGCCCACCCCGCGCCCCTGCACATCCGGTATCACCGCCAGCGAGCGGATCTCCGCCAGGCTCGGCGCGTACTCGTCCAGGTGGACGCAGCCGAGCAGGCGGCCCGCCTCGCTGGCGACGAGGAAGTGCGAGGCGTGCGATGCCACGAACTCCTCGCTGCGGGGAAGGAGCTCGCCGCTGGGGACGTTCAGGTGGATGAGGCGGACGATCCTCGACGCGTCCGACGACGTGGCGGGGCGGATGGCATAGGCGGGAGGCTCAGCGGGCATGCGCGATTCCTGACGATGGCGAACTGCAACTGCGAGTACGCGGGTAACCCAGGTACCGTGTACCCGGATTGGCATACTGCCTTCAGGAATGTACCGATAGCTCTCCGCCGCGGCTGCTCCTGACCGTCGCAGCGCACTGACGCTCGGCGGTGACGCAGCGATTCGTCCACCAACAGCCCCGAATTCCTGGGGTCGGTATGCCAGTCCTCGTACGACGTACCGCGTTTACCCGCGTACTCGTAGTTGTCGTTCACCGCCGCCCGCCTCACAGCGCCGCCCGGATCCAGTACGCGAACCGGCGCATGAGCGACGACGGACGCGGCAGCAGCGCCTCCAGCTCCGCCGGCCGGTCCACCCAGGTGGTGCGCGCCATCATGTAGAAGAGGTCCGCCAGCCCCGCCGCCGCCTGCGGGCCGGAGACGATCAGCGTCGCCTCGCCGTCCGACATCAGCCCGCGGTCATCCATGTTGTGCGAGCCTTCGGCGAAGTAGAAGCTCACCTGCTTCCGCTCGGCGTCGGGGATGCTCGCCTCGTAGCTCCGCATGATCTCGTCGGTGCGCCGCGTGTCGGCGGTGTCCACGGCGGGCCGCGAGCCGCCGAGCTGCTCGGCGAAGGTCGCCGTCTGGCGCGCCTGCACCCGCATCGCGTCGGCGAGGATCTCGTCCCAGCCCGGCTGCCGCAGCAGGGCGGCGATCGCACCGGCGCGCGCGATCACCTGCGTCTTGCGGTGCGGCTGCGGCGGACGCGGCTTCTCGTCGCTCGTGATGCTGGTGGCGTCGGGCTTGTTGGAGATGTCGTGCTCCACCCGATCGAGCACGGCGAGGGTCCGGTCGTCGAAGGGGATCACCTCGCGGATCCAGGGATAGCGCTGCAGCCCGGCGCGCACCTCGCGCAGCCGGCCGGCTGCGTCGTCAGCCTGCGCATGCGCGGCGAAGAGGCCGATGTGGAGCTCGCCGCCGCTGGCGCGCAGCGTGGGCGCGAGGCTGTCGCGCAGCTCGAGCAGGTGGGTGAGCACGTCGTGCGCCCGCGCCATCGCCGGCGCATCGGGGATCGGCGCGTTGGCGAGCGCCGGCGCGATGACCTGCACGCGCGCCCCACGCGCCGCCGCGCCGGCGAGCATGCCTGCCCACGTCTCGCTGAACCAGAGCTGGTCCGGCACGATGATCACCGCGCCCGGCTGCGCGAGGTTGTAGAGCATCGCGCGGGCGACGGACGACTTCTTGTCGCCGAAGCCGACCTCGTTGTGCACCTGGAGCGCCCGGCCGACGAACTCGCCGAGGTTCGCGCGATGCTCCTGTGCCGCCTTGCTGGCCACGGCACGCAGCGGCGCCGGGATCTCGTCCTCGGTGAAGCCGGTGGAGCGCAGCGCCTGCCGCAGGGCGGCGCGAGCCTCCAGCGTGGCCGGCCCGCGGAGGCGGAAGCCGCGGTCCTCCCACGACGCGTTCGAGTACGCCTCGCCGATGCCGATGCCCATCACGTACACCGCGCCGCGATACGGGTCCAGCTCGTTCACGTCGTAGAGCACCAGCTTGCGGTGATCGCGCATCACGTTGTCCGGCGTGAACGGGATGCCGGGGATGACGTGGCTGCTGCGGAAGGAGAAGTCGGACGGGTTGCCGACGTTGACGTGCACCCTGATCGTGCTGCGCAGCCAGCGCTCCGCGTCGCCAGACGCTCGCGCATCCGCCTGCAGCCGGCGCGACGCAGCCACCGCGGCGCGCAGCTCCGCCTGGCGCGCGCGAAGGTGGCGCTCACGCGTGCCGTCGTCTCCGTCCAGGTGCATCGACGCGTCCAGCGGATCCTCGAGGATCGTCAGCCAGAGGCGGCCGTCCGAGACCTCGTAGAAGTACTGGTCGTGGAGGATCATGTACGTCGGGATCACGCCAGTGCTGTCGTACCGCTGGACCGCCGCCGTCAGCGCGGGGAGGTACGCGTCCGCCACCATCGTGTAGCCGATGTCGTCGATGGCGCGCGTGTACCAGTTCCGCCCCATGAACTCGTGCGTCCACATCACGTGGTACTGGCGCGCGGCGAGGATGGAGCGCGCGACCTCGAGCGGCAGGTCGGTGCTTCGCATGTACGTCAGCGCGTTGCCGTCGGTGAACGGATGTCCCACCACGCGGCCGATCAGCGAGTCCACCTCTATCTGGTCGTCGTACTGGTCGAGGGTGAGCGCGAGATCCATCGGCAGCCACACGAGCCGTGAGTCATGCCGGTGGCGCTCGACGACCTGGCGCATCACCGGCGTGACGGCGTCGATCCACGCCGCGAACGCCGACTCAGCGAGCATCCGCCGGTCGGGTGCGATCCCCGACGAGTCGCGCAGCCATCCATTGAAGTCCGCGGTCGCGCCCGCTGCCAGGCGCATCACGTCCACCGCCTTCGCGCGCCCGAAGAGCGAGTCCACGGGAATGATCACGCGGTCGAGCATGGCGATCCGCGCGCGCTGCGCAGCACGCACGCGGTCCACATCGCCCACCGCCGCGCCGAACAGCGCCTCGAGCGCGGTGCGCGAGCGGTCCATCGCCGCGCGATAGCCGCTCGCGCGCGAGACACGGAGTGCATTGCCCGTGTACAGGTCGTTGTACGCGGCGATGACCTCCGACGCCTCGACGATGTCGCGCACGAGCTGCTGCGTGGCGGCGTCGTGCGGCGCAGCCGGTGCTGCCGGGACCTCCGACAGGTACGGAATGGCGACCGTCGTCTCGCGCGGGCGCGTGCGCCCGGCGAGCGGCTGGAACAGGGGTGCCGCGATGCCGAGGCGCACCGTCTGCCCGCGTCCCGGAAGCCAGTCGACGCGCACCATCGAGCCATGGCCGAGGATCCCGCCGCGGCGGATGGCGCTCTGCCAGCTCACGATCGTGTTGACGCGGCCGTGGCGGACGTCCCAGTCGGCGCCGACGCTCGTCGCGAACATGCGCGACGTCGCCATCGCGCGGAGTCCCGCGTCCTCGGCGCCGCCCGCGCTGGCGTAGGCTTCCACGGTGCCGCCTATGAGGCCGAGCAGGGGATTGAATGCCGCGATCGGCGGCTTGCTGAAGGCGCGGAAGACGCCGTAGCTGAAGGTCGCGCCGGAGCGGCCGCTCCGCGTGACGGCCGTGCCCTGCGCGGAAAGCTGCTGCTGCCAGAGCGGCGGCTGGCCGATGGAGAACACCGCCGGGGGAAGAACCGCAGGTGACAATGCCGCGGAGTCGGCGCCCTGGGCACTCGACACATGGCCGTGAAGCAGGGCGAGCAGGACGACGAAGCTGCCCGCACGAAGGGAGCGAATCATCGCCCGCAGGAGGGCAATCTTCATGCGAGCCATGGGGGCTTCCAGGCCAGCGTGAGGATGGCGACGGGATCCGGCGGCGTGTACCGTTGTGCAGCGCAGCGATGCGCGTCCCACCTCCACCGCGCCGCGCCATGCGTCCCCTCCGCTACTCCATCAACATCACCCTCGACGGTTGCGTCGACCATCGCGCCGGCATTCCCGACGAGGCGCTGCACCATCACGCGATGACCAACATCGCCGAGGCCGATGCGCTCCTCTTCGGGCGGGTGACCTACCAGATGATGGAGGACGCCTGGCGGATGCCGGCGGCGGCTGACATGTGGCCCGAGTGGATGCAGCCCTTCGCCCGCACCATCCACGCGGCGAAGAAGTACGTGGTGTCGAGCACCATCGAGCGGGTGGACTGGAACTCGGAGCGTGTGAACGGCGACCTCGCGACCGCCGTCATGCAGCTCAAGTCGCAGCCGGGGCGGGGAATCCTCACCGGCGGGGTGACTCTCCCGCTGGCGCTGGCGGAGCTCGGGCTGATCGACGAGTACGAATTCGTCGTGCATCCACGCGTCGCGGGGCACGGGCCGACGCTGCTCCACGGCCTGTCGAAGTACATCGACCTGCAGCCGGTGAGCCGCACGGACCTCGGCACGGGGACGGTGGCGCTGCGGTACGTGCCGAAGCGGTAGCGGAGTCTGGCGGCGACCCAGGACGCCGCCAAGATTTCCGTCGCCATGTACATCCCCAGCTCATTCGCGGAGCGTGACCTCCCGACGCTCGTCGCCTTCATCGAGTCGCATCCGCTCGGCGCGCTCGTGACGAACACGACCGAGGGGCTCCTCGCGACGCATCTTCCCCTCGTCCTCGATCGGAGCGCGGGACCGCTGGGCACCCTCGTCGGCCATCTCGCACGCGCCAATCCCCATTCTCGTGGCATCACCGGCGGAGAAGCCGAGTCGCTGGTGATCTTCACCGGACCCGAGGCCTACATCACGCCGGCGTGGTACGCGACCAAGCAGGAAACGGGACGCGTCGTGCCGACGTGGAACTACGTGGCCGTGCACGCGTACGGCGTGCTGCGCCTGCGCGACGATGCCGAGTTCCTGCGCGCGCACCTCGACGCGCTCACGAACCAGCACGAACGCGGCCGTCCGCGTCCATGGCAGGTGACCGATGCGCCCGACGACTACGTCGAGCAGCTCACGAAAGCCATCATCGGCTTCGAGCTCCGCATCGACCGACTGGAGGGCAAGTGGAAGATGAGCCAGAACCGCCCTGAGGCCGACATCGACGGCGTCGTCCGTGGGCTCGGATACTCGGAGGCGCCGCACGATCAGGCGGTCGCGGAGATCGTGCAGCAGCGACGCCCCCGGAAGAGCTGACCCGGCAGCGCTGTCCGCCGCCGCCCGACAGACACCGAGAGAAGCGAGGCGATATTCCCGACGCCAACCCCAGCGCGGGCTCCGCCCGCAGGGAGGTCGAGATGCTCACCGCAGACCAGCATGCAGCCTATCACGACGGCAGGTGGGCCCACGTCGTTCGCGGGCTCCTCGCCATCGCCGTCGGTATCGTCATCTTCACGCGGCCCATCGCGTCCGTCGCCGCGCT
>DASURL010000025.1:0-3639 GCA_036280075.1 Gemmatimonadaceae bacterium
GAGCTCGGCGTGCGCGTGGCGCTGGGCGCGAGCGCGGGGAAGGTGATTCGCCTCGTGCTCGCCGACGGTGTGCGCGTCGTGGCGCTCGGCCTCGGGCTCGGCGCCCTCGTCGCCCTGGCGCTCGCGAACCGGGTGACGCCGATGCTCTACCATGTATCCGGCAGAGACCCGGTCACCTACCTGTTCGTGGTCCTCGTACTGATGGCCGTCGCACTGGTGGCGAGCCTCGCGCCGGCGCTGCGGGCGTCACGTGTGGATCCCAACATCGCGCTGCGGGCGGAGTGAGCGTGGCTGGGCACTCAGCCGAAGGGGATACGCATCGGACGGATGACTGCGCCGATGAGACGGATGTCCGTCCGGCTCCGCGCACCGATGCTCACCCCACCCCCTGAAGATTTGCCTTTTGGAGCGGCCTCGGCACGTCTGCTGGGGCGTGAAAAGACGAGGGGCACGGAGAGATTCGTCTCATCCGTGCCCCTATCCGTCTGATGCCTATACCCTGCGTCGGAGAAGTCAGCCCGAACAGCCCGACTACCTGATCCGCCGCACGACATCCGCCAGCGCCTTCACCCGCGTCGCGTCGCTCGAACCCGCGGCATCGGTGTCGAGCTGCGACGCCAGCGTGCGCAGCGCACTCGCCCTCGCCGACCCGCTCGCCGACTCGGCGCTCTTCAGCGCCGACGAGATCGCTGACAAGCGCGAACCCGTCAGCGCATTGCCACGGGTGAGCTGGTCCACGTACGCCCGCGCCACGACGAATGCCGCCGGCCAGGTGATGTGCGGCTGGCTCTGCGGGTTGAGCTGGTCGAAGCGGACCAGGTTCGCCGCGTCGATCTCGTTCTGCGAGAGGTCGGCCGTCGGCGTCAGCTTGAACACGTCGAGCCCGCGCGCGATCTCCGAGCCGTAGATGTGGCCGTTGTACCAGTAGCCGGCCCAGTAGCCGCCGATCACCATCTTGTTCGCGTCGATCGGGCCGCGGTCGAAGTACGCGATCTCCTTCGGGTGCGCGGCGTCGGTGAAGTCGAACACCGACAGTCCGCCCTGATACCACCCCTGCACCATGATGTCGCGCCCCGGCACCGGGATCAGCATGCCGTTGTGCGCCACGCAGTTCTCCTGCGGCGTCTGCGCGGCGGGCATCTTGAAGTAGCCGGCGTGGCGCAGCGTGTTGCCGTCGCGCACGAGGATCGCGTCGGCGCCCCACGTGATGGGATCGGTCGCGCGGCACTTGGGCTGCGTTCCCCCGCCCCACTCGTCGGTGAAGAGGAGCTTCGACGCGTCGTTCGTGAACGTCGCCGAGTGCCAGAAGGCGAAGTTGGAATCCGACGCCGCCGTGATGCGCACCGGATGCACCGGATCCTTGCTGTCCAGCAGGATGCCGTAGCCGGAGCAGGCACCCGCCGCGAGCCCCTGGTACGGATAGACGGTGATGTCGTGGCACTGCGACGGGCCGCTCATCGCGTTGCCGATCGGGATCTGGATCGGCGAGCCGAGCGCGTGCAGCGAGTCCACGAGCGAGCGCAGGCGTGCCGTGTCCCTCGGCTGCACCTCGTACATGAGCGCCATCACGACCTGCGCAGCACGCGCGGAGTCGGCCGCGGTGGTGGAGGCCGGCAGGTTGAGCCGCGGGAGCATTTCACGTGCGGAGCGGAGTCCCGCGCCGTTCGCCGTGTCGGCCGGTGCGACGCCGTGCGTCGCCGGTGCGACGAGGTCGCCGAAGATGCGCGCCGAGCTCACGATCTTCGCCTGCTCCGGATGCGCGACGGGCACGCGGATGACCTCCACCCGGAACAGCGCGCTCTTCGGGTCGGTCACGCCGCCCGCTTCCTCACAGCCCGCCATCTCCTCCGCCGAGCGAACGGGCGCGAGCCCGGAGACGTAGATGTAGACGATCCCCGGGTCCTTCGGGTCGGGATAGATGGTGTGCGTGTGCGACCCTCGGCAGGTCTGCACGTTCGTCACGAAGCGCGGGTGCGCCGGATTGGAGATGTCGTAGATGCGGATGCCGAGCATGCGGTCCTTGCTCACCGTCTCCTTCACGCCCTGCGGGCCGCAGTCCACCCGGCCGCCGCGATCCTCGCTCGAGAGGAAGAGCAGGTTGCGGTAGACCGACGGGTCACCCTGCTCGGTGAAGCACGCGGTCGCATTGGTGAGCGACGGTGCGGACGGGTTGGAGATGTCCCAGACCTGGAAGCCGCTGAAGTTCCCCTGGTAGAGGTACTTCCCGCCGAACGCCATGTCGGAGTTCGCGTAGGTGAGCCCGCCCGGCTCGTTCGGGTGGAACATGTCCGGCTTGTTGCGGTGCGCCACGAGCTCCATCCCCTTGGCGGCGGTGCCGGCATCGTACAGCCCCGCCTTGAGGCCGACGCGAGGGTCGTTGGTGGTGGAGGTCTGCTGTGCGCGTGCGGCCGGGGCGGCCAACGTCGCGGCAGCCGCGACGCCGACGAGCGTCCGCAGCGCGCGGGCAGCCTGCGCGCGAACGTAGTGTGATTTCATGGAGGATGAACTCGGGATGAGGGTGTCCGGCTCGACGACGGTTGCTGAGAGATTTCTCTTGAGCCTCCATCATGGAGCGGCTCCCGCGCGGACGCCAGACCTTGGCCTGGCCGGCCTCGGCGCGGCGCGTCTGCACGGACGTGACCGTGCATGCCAAGGTCGAGTCTGACTCTCAGGCAGCGATGGCGGAATTCCACCAGCCGGAGTGAGCACCCGTGATCCAGACCTCTGCTCGTCGTGAGCGGCGCCGGTACGCGCCCGTCGCGGTCGCCGTGATGGCGGCCTGGCAACTGGCGTGCAGCCACCCGACGGCCAGCCTCCTTCCTCTCGATACGCCGGCGCTCAGCCTCGAACAGCCGATGCCCGCTCCCGGCCAGTCGGCGCGCCGCGTCGCGAACTTCGGGGGTGGGGACGGTGTCGTCATTCCGTCCATCGCGCTCGCCGGTCAGCCGCTCCGGGTGACCGTGACTACTTACAGCGGCGGCTGCATCAGCGAGGACACCACCGTCGTCTCGTCCGAGGCCCACGCCGCGGACATCGTACCCTTCCAGCGGTGGTACCAGCCGCGGCAGAACGAGGGGTGCACGATGGAACTGCGCGTCAACAAGCGGCAGGTGGAGCTTACATTCGCACAGCCCGGCGTCGCCGTGGTTCGGGTCTACGGCCGCGGCCAGCCGGACGGGTCGCTGATCACGGTCGTCCGTGAGGTGAAGGTGGAGTGAGGCGGTCGAGCCGCCGCAGCTCCGCCTCCGACGCGATGAACCCGAACGCCGGCCACCCGCCCGACTTCACCGAGCGCTGGAACGCCGCGCGTGCCTTTGTCGTGTCGCCGTGGACCATGTACCAGTTGCCGAGCCCGTATTCGAGGGTGGCGACGTCGATGTCACCCGTGTCGGCGGGGGTGATGAGCTGCTCCGGCGTGATCTCACCGCGGTACATCTTGAGCCGACGCGCGTAGGCCGCCGTCGTCGGGAGTGAATCCGGGCGACGAGCCAGCATTGCCGCCGCCTCGCTCGTGCGTCCGGCGCGCATGAGCGACATCCAGAGCCAGTCGGTGCTGCCGGCGAGCTCGCCCGCGTCCGGCGCCAGCGGCTGCGCGCGACGGAAGGCGTCCGCCGCCGCGTTGAAGTCCCCGCGCACGAA
>DASURL010000026.1:0-7110 GCA_036280075.1 Gemmatimonadaceae bacterium
ACTGCTGGAGGAGCTCGACCGGCGCGGAGTGCGTCGCGCCGACGTGGTGCTGCATGTGGGCGCTGGCACCTTCAAGCCCGTGGAGACGGACGATCCCGCCTTCCACACGATGCACGAGGAGCGCTACCGGATCCCGGAAGATACCGCGCGCGCAGTAACCGACGCGAAGGCCGCTGGCCACCGGGTGTGGGCCGTCGGCACCACCTCCGTGCGCACGCTGGAAGCGGCGGCAGACGAGAGCGGCACCGTGCGCCCCGGCACCGGCGAGACACGTATCTTCATCCGGCCACCGGCGCGCCCGCGCGTGGTGGATGCGCTGATCACCAACTTTCACCTGCCCCGCTCCACGCTCATCATGCTCGTCGCATCCTTCCTCGGATACGAGCTGACCATGCGCGCCTATCACGCGGCGATCGCCGAGCGCTATCGCTTCTACTCGTACGGCGACGCGATGGCGATCGTCTGATCGCATCGCGCCAGGGATCGATGACCTCGTTCGACTTCACGCTCGAGACCACCACCGGCGCCGCGCGCGCCGCGCGCTTCGCCACGCCGCACGGGGTGGTGCACTCGCCGGCGTTCATGGCCGTCGGCACCCTGGCGACGGTGAAGGCGCTCGACCCGACGGACCTGCGCGACATGGGCGCGCAGATGATCCTCGCCAACGCGTACCACCTGCACCTCCGTCCGGGCGACGAGACGATTCGCGAGCTCGGCGGCCTGCACGAGTTCATGCGGTGGGATGGCCCGACCCTCACCGACTCGGGTGGGTTCCAGGTGTTCAGCCTCGAGGGGCTGCGCACGGTGGACGAAGAGGGCGTCGACTTCCGCAGCCACCTCGACGGCTCGAAGCGTCGCTTCACCCCCGAGAGCGTGATGCGCATCGAGCGCAACCTCGGCGCGGACGTGATCATGCAGTTCGACCATGTGATCCCCGGACAGAGCGAGCACGCCATCGCGCGCGACGCGAGCGAGCGGAGCCTGCGCTGGCTCGCCCGCTGCCGCGCGGAGTTCGATCGGCTCAACGAGGTGGACGTCATCCCGGGGCGCAGCGAGCAGGCGCTCTTTCCCATCGTGCAGGGTGGCATTCACGCCGACCTGCGCCGCGAGGCCGCGCGCGCCATCCGCGGGATGGGCGACTGGAAGGGGTTCGGCATCGGTGGGCTGTCGGTGGGCGAGCCGAAGCCGGACATGTACCGCATCCTGGAGGACGTGCACGAGGAGCTGCCGGCCGACCGACCGCGCTACCTCATGGGCGTCGGCTTCCCCGAGGACCTGGTTGAGGGGGTGCGCCGCGGCGTGGACCTGTTCGACTGCGTGGCGCCCACGCGCATGGGGCGCAATGGCGCCGTGTTCACGGCCGACGGGCGGCTCAACATCAAGCGCGCCGAGTTCCGGCTCGACCGGCGGCCGCTGGATCCGGAGTGCGACTGTGCCGCCTGCACGCGCTTCTCGCGCGCCTACATCCGGCACCTGTTCCTGGCCGACGAGATCCTCGGCCTGCGCCTCCTGTCGCTGCACAATGTACATTTCCTCGTGTCGCTGATGCGGCAGGCGCGCGAGGCCCTGCTCGGCGGCACGTTCGGCGCCTGGAGCGACTCCTGGCTCCGGCGCTATCACTTTCGCACCACGACGGCACCCGCATGATCCCACCCGGCTTCCAACCCGCCCTTCTCGCCCTCCAGGCAGGCGGCGTCGGATCGATGACTCCGTTCATCATCCAGATCGCGGCCATCTTCGGCATCTTCTACTTCCTGCTCATCCGTCCGCAGCAGAAGCAGAAGCGCCAGCACGAGGAGGCGCTGCGCAACATCAAGCGGGGCGACCAGATCGTCACCACCGGCGGCATCATTGGCGAGGTGGTGCACGTGCGCGAGACCGTGAATGCCGACGGCACCACGGCGCGTCCGATGGAGGACCAGGTGACGATCAAGTCCGCCGAGTCGCGCTTCATCGTGGAGCGGGGCCGGATCGCGAAGATCATCAGCGGCACGGCCGCCGCCACGAAGGAGTGATCGTCGGCCCGTGAGCATCCTCGACATCCGCGTCCTCGGCGACCCGATCCTCCGTCAGGCCACCACGCCGGTGGAGACGGTGACGGACGAGCTGCGCCAGCTCGTGAAGGACATGTTCGCCACCATGTACCACGCGCGCGGCATCGGGCTCGCCGCGCCGCAGGTGGGACGCACCGAGCGCATCACGGTGATCGACGTGGACGAGCAGCCGCTGGTGCTGGTGAATCCACAGGTGCTGGGCGCCACGGGGCGCGCCAAGGGCGAGGAAGGGTGTCTTTCCATCCCCGACATCTATGGCGACGTGGAGCGCCCGAAGAGCGTGACCGTGCGCGCGCAGGACCTCGAGGGAACGACGTTCGAGATCGAGGCGACCGACCTCCTCGCGCGCTGCCTGCAGCACGAGATCGATCACCTGGATGGCAAGCTGTTCATCGACTACCTGAGCGTGCTGAAACGGACGGCGGCGCTCGCCAAGTGGAAGCTCCAGCAGGACAAGTACCCGGGGTACATCCGCCGCGTGTCGCTCGAGACGCCGGAGGACCGCGAGGAGCACGACCACCCGGACGAGGAGCTGTAGGTGAGGGTCCTCTTCTGGGGGACCCCTGACTTTGCCACCGCCCCGCTGCGCGCACTGATCGGCGAAGGGTTCGACGTGGTCGGCGTCGTCACGCAGCCGGACCGTGCGGTCGGTCGCTCGCGCTCGCGACTGATGCCGTCGCCGGTGAAGGAGGTGGCGCTCGCCGAGGGAATCCCGGTGCAGCAGCCCGATAAGCCCCGTGGCGACGCGTTCCTCGCCGGCCTGCACGAGCTCGCACCCGACGTCAGTGTCGTCGTCGCCTACGGGCACATCCTGCCGAGGGCGGTGATCGACGCGCCACGGCTCGGCACGCTCAACATCCATGCGTCGCTGTTGCCGAAGCTGCGCGGAGCGGCACCCATCCAGGCCGCGATCCGCGAGGGATTCGACGAGACGGGCGTGAGCATCATGCAGATGGTGCCGGCGCTCGATGCGGGCCCGGTGATCCTCGCCGCGCGCACGCCGATCCTGCCCGACGAGACGGCCGGGGAGCTGGCGCTGCGCCTGAGCGAGATGGGTGCGCAGGCGCTGGTGGAGGCGCTCGCGCTGCTCGAGCTGGGACACGCGCAGCCCGAGCCGCAGGACGAGTCGGCCGCCACGTATGCGCCAAAGCTGACGCGCGAGACGGCAGCGGTGGATTTCGCGCGGCCGGCGCTGGAGGTCGGGCGGCACATCCGGGCCTACGATCCACGCCCCGGCGCGTGGGGACGCGTGCGCGGCACCGAGGTGAAGCTGTTCGGCGCCCGGGCCACCCCGCGCGCGAGTGCCGACGTGCCGGGCGCCGTGCTCGCCGTGGACGGGGAGGGGATGGTGGTGGCGTGCGGCTCGGGCGCCGTGCGCGTGCTGGCCGTGCAGCCGGCGGGCAAGCGGCGACTGTCGCCGCTCGAATGGGCGCACGGCCGCGGGGTCGCCGTCGGGGACCGGTTCGACACTACCGCTGCCCCTCCTGCGTAGGGAGAGCGTGAACAGCGCCCCCTCCGCCGTTTCCGCCTCCCCGATCGTTCGCGTGCCCGTGGTGCACGCCGTGACCAGCGACGAGATCGTCGCGCGCCCGGACTTCATGGACGTGGCCTGCGGCGTCATGGGCGTGCTCGGCGCGCGCGGCGCACTGCACCTGCGGGCATCGCGCCTCGGCGCCGCACGGCTGTACGAGCTGGCGGAGGCACTCGCCGCCGCGCAGCGCATCACCGGCGCGTGGCTGGTGGTGAACGATCGCCTGGACGTCGCGCTCGCCGTGCAGGCGCGGGGGGCACAGCTCACCAGTCGCTCGCTGCTCACCGCCGACGCGCGCCACGCCGCGCCGTCGCTCGCGCTCGGCGCGAGCGTGCACACGGTGGCGGAGGGCCTCGAGGCGGCGCAGGCAGGCGCGGACTGGCTCGTCGTCTCCCATCCCTTCGCCCCCGCGGCGGGGGAGCTGGCGGATGGCGGCACGATGCTCATCGAGCGGCTGGTGGCCCGCACCAGCGCGCCGCTCGTCGCGATCGGCGGCGTGCGGCCGCAGCACTGTCGGGCGCTGCGGATGGCGGGCGCGCATGGCGTCGCGGTGATCCGCGGCATCTGGGACGCGCCGAATGCCGAACGTGCCGCCGCCGACTATCTTTCCTGTCATGACGAGGCCAGTGCTTCATGAGCACTCATCCCCCGCGCGTGGCGGCGTAACCGACTCGCGGCTCGCCGCAGCGGAGACCTGCGCCGACCTCCGCAGTGGCGAGCTGCTGGACAGCAGCTTCGACCGCCGGACGGCGCGCCTGGACCCGCGCGATCGCCGCTGGACGCGCGAGCTCGTCTACGGGATGCTGCGGCACCGCAGCCGGCTCGACGCGCTGCTCGCCGAGCGGGTGAGTGGTGGCCTCGCGCGGCTCGACGCCGACGTGATCGACCTGCTGCGGCTTGGCGCCTACCAGCTGCTCTCGATGGGGAGCGTGCCGGCCTACGCAGCCATCGGACAGACGGTGGAGCTCGTGAAGCGGCGGCACGGCATCGGTGCGAGCAAGCTGGCGAACGCCGTCCTGCGCCGGCTCGACCGCGAGCGCAATGCGCTCGCCCTCCCCGCGCTCGACGACGCGGCGGACGCACTGGCGCAGGAATTCTCGCACCCGCGCTGGATCGTCGCGCGGTGGCTCGCGCGGTGGGGCGAAGCCGATACGCGGCGCCTGCTCGCGGCGAACAACGAGGAAGCCCCGCTGGTCGCGCGCCCCTACCACGTGGTGCGCGAGCAACTCGAGGCGATGCTCGAGGCCGCGGGGGTGGAGACCGCCGATGCGCCGCTCGTCTCCGACAGCATCGTGCTCGCCGGCGGCGTGGGTGCGATGACCGAGCTCGGGGCGTTCCGGAAGGGACTCTTCCACCTGCAGGACCCGGCGAGCACGCTCGTGACGCGCTACGCGTCGGTCCCGACGGGCGCGAGCGTGGCCGACGTGTGTGCCGCACCGGGAGGCAAGTCGCTCGAGCTGGCGCGAACGGCCGGCGTGGTGCTTTCGGGAGATGCTTCCCGTACGCGCATCGCGCGGGTGCGCGAGAACGTCCGCCGGCTCGACACCCGCAACGTGTTTCCGTACGTGGCGGACGCCATGCAGCCGCCGCTGCGCGACATGGACGCGGTGCTGGTGGACGCGCCCTGCACCGGCACCGGCACCTTCCGCCGGCATCCCGACGCCCGCTGGCGCCTCAAGGCGAGCGACCTTGCCGTGATGCCCACGCTGCAGCGCGAGATCCTGCGCGCCAGTGCGTCGGCGGTGAAGCCGGGCGGGCTGCTGATCTACAGCACCTGCTCCCTGGAGCAGGAGGAGAACGACCAGCAGGTGACTACCTTCCTCGCCGAGCATCCCGACTGGCACCTCGAGCCGCCGCCCAGCGGCGTGGTGCCGGAGAGCGTGCTCGACGACGGGCTGCTCCGCGTGCTGCCGCAGCGCCACGGCACCGACGGCGCCTTCGCGGCGCGCTTCCGTCGTCCGCGGCGCGGCGTCTCGGGGGTGGCGGCATGAGCTGGCGCTCGAAGATGCGCGCCTCGCTCGTCTACCTCGTGGCGCTGGTCGCCGGCTTCTCCCTCGCGTGGCTGATCGTGGCCTTCGTCGTGTTTCCCACTGGCGTGGTACCACGCGACGTGAAGGTGCCGAACGTGAACGGGCTCACCTACGAGGAGGCCGCGCAGCGCCTCGCCCAGTCCGGGTTCAAGGCCGAGCAGGGAGAGCAGCGGTACGACAACTCGGCGCCGAAGCTCACCGTGATCGACCAGTCGCCCGAGCCCGGCGCGCGCGAGGGCGTGGGCAGCACCGTCACGCTCGTCGTGAGCGCGGGGCAGCGGATCGTCACCGTTCCCTCCGTCACCGGCATGACGCGCATCGAGGCGCAGGTGCTGCTCGAGAAGGACGGGTTCGACGTGGGCGACGTGGGGCAGACGAACAGCGACCAGCCCGAGGGCACCGTGGTGAGCACGCGGCCGCAGGCGGGCGCCCAGGTGAGCGTGCCGAGCACCGTGTCGCTGGTGCTGAGCCGCGGACCGGCCGCCGCGACGCTGCAGATGCCGGACCTCACGGGACGGGACGTGGCATCGGCGCGGCTCGTGCTCGGCCAGCTCGGCCTCCCCGACATCGACGTGACGTACGATCCCTTCGCGACCAGCCCGCAGGGAAGCATCGTGAGCCAGACGCCGGTCGCCGGCGCGACGGTGCTGCCGGGCGCCACCATCCATCTTCGCGTGGCCGGCACGCCGCCTGGCCAGGCTCCCGGAGGGACGCCGTGAGCGTCGTCCGCATCGCGCCGTCCATCCTCAGCGCCGACTTCGCGCACCTCGCCGACGAGATCGCGATGCTCGAAGCAGGAGGCGCCGACTGGGTGCACGTGGACGTGATGGATGGCCGCTTCGTGCCGAACATCACCTACGGCTACAAGGTGATCGAGACGGTCCGCCGGCTCACCGAGATGCCGATGGACGTGCACCTCATGGTCGTCGAGCCGGAGCGCTACTTCGAGGACTTCGTGGACGCGGGCGCCACGGGCCTCACCATTCATGCGGAAGTCTCGCCGCACCTGCAGCGGCAGCTCGCGCGCATCCGCGAGCTCGGCGCGGCGGCCGGAGTGGCGCTCAACCCGTCCACGTCGCTGACGGCAGTGGAGAACGTGCTCGACGACATGGACCTCCTGCTGGTGATGACGGTGAACCCGGGCTTCGGCGGCCAGCAGTTCATTGCCCATTCGCTGGAGAAGATCGGCCGCGCGCGGCGCATGCTCGACGCCGCCGGCAGTCGCGCGGCGCTCGAGGTGGACGGCGGCATCAGTCGCGAGACGATCTACCAGTGCTGGCGGGCCGGTGCCGACACCTTCGTCGCGGGCAACGCGGTCTTCAGCGCCGACGATCCGCGCGCCGAGATCGGCGCGCTGCGCGCCCAGTGCGCCGAGCGGGCGTGATGCGGGGTGCCGCCCGATGACGGCACGGCAGCAGTGGCTCACCGTCCTTGGCGCCGTCTGCGTCCTCGCCCTCACCCTCGTTGCGGCGACGCACTTCCTGGGTGACGAGCT
>DASURL010000027.1:0-7348 GCA_036280075.1 Gemmatimonadaceae bacterium
CTGCCGACCCACTGCGCGAACCGATCGCCGTCGAGGAAGATGGCGGTGGCGAGGAGGACGATGACCGCCGAGATGACGAGCGAGCCGAGCCGCAGCAGCTGGCGCTGCCACCACGGCCTCGTTTCCTGCACGTCGTACGCGATGTTGAGCGCGTCCATGAGCGCGCCGAAGATGTTCGAGCCGGACCAGGCGGCGAGCAGCAGGCCGAGCGACATCACCCCGGCGCCGCCCCGGGCCGTGATCACCTGGCTGACGATGCGGCGGATGAGTGACAACGAGTCCGCCGGCAGCGTAGTCGAGAGGCGCGACAGCATCGCGTCCATCAGCTGCTGCCCGTTCCCGAACAGCCCGAGCATCGGGGTGAGGAAGAGCAGCAGCGGAAAGAGAGAGAAGAAGAAGTAGTACGCCGTCTGCGCCGCGAGCGAGGTGATGCGGTCCTCGGCGATCTCGTGGCCGGTCTTCTTCAGCAGCTGGACGACGTTGAAGCCCTTGATGACCATGAATGCGACTGGTGCCTGGTGGGTCGTTCACCAGGCACCGGGGCAAGGCATGGGCCAGTCAGGGGTGCCGCGGCGTTCTCAGCGGCTCGTGCGTCGCAGCTCGACCTGGCCGAAGAAGGTCGCGGCGCGCACCTGCAGCTTGTGCGGCGCGGCGTCGTAGTTCGTCGAGTACCACGCGCCGTCGCGCTTCACCATGCCCTCGTGATCGAAGCCGGCGAGCAGGCGGTCCAGGTCGAGCCGGATGCCCACGTCAGCCGGAACGCGCAGGATCAGCTTGCCCACCGTGAGACGGGTGTCGAGGGTGAGGTCGCGCGTCCAGCGGCCACCGAAGTCGAGGTCCACGACACCCACGCCGCCGTTGACGCGGATCTGGTCGGCGTTCGCGTCGGCGAGGTTCACCGCGAGCAGGTCGGCGACGCCGACGTCGATCGTGAGGTCGCTCATCTGCGTGCGATTCGGCTGCGAGAACGCCACGCTGGCGTCCGTCGCGCCACACTCGAGGCGGAGCGAGCGCAGGGTGAGCCCGCCGAGCTCGAGCCGGCTCTCGGTGCCACCGAGCTGCAGGTCGAGGTCGAGCGGCGCGCTCGTGGGAAGGACGAGCCGGAGCTCGCCGCTGTCGTCGCGATCGCCGAACCGCTGTGCACCGTCGCGCGTCTCGAGCCCGAGCACCGCGCTGCGCGCCGCGGCGTCGTAGCGATGCACGGGCGCGGCGCGACGCTCGTCGTAGCGCAGGTGCATGTTGTACAGCAGTGGATCGGCCGACCCGCGCACGTCCACGCGACCCGCGCCGTACTGCACGCGGATGCGCTGCGGCTCGCTGTCGTGGAGCTGGCGGGCGATGTCCACCGTGCGCCAGAGCGGGGAGTCCTGCGCCTGGGCGCCGTGTGGCGCGAGGAGCAGTGCCGCGGTGGCGAGGACGCCGAGGGATCGGATCATGACGCCTCCGTGACCCTGGGCCGCCGCGCGGCGACGACGCCCGTGAGCGGCGTGGGGGTCTGCCACGACGCGAGCTCCACTGGCGGTGCGCCGGTGGCAACGCGTCGATGAGTGCCGGCGCGCGAGAGCAGCGCCGCGCCGAAACCGAGCGTGACCGCCACCCAGGTCATGGCGAGCGCCGCCGCACGCACCACCGTGGCGGCCAGCGGCGACCAGGTGAGCAGGGCGGCAACCATCCACAGGACGAAGAACACCGCCACGCCGAGCGCGAGGGCGGTGAGGGCACGCGCGCGGGGCGTGGCGTCGCCCTCACGCTTCACCGAGCCGCCGACGAGTCGCGCCACGCCGAGGAAGCCGAGCGTGAGCAGCCCGGCCACCGCGATGGCATAGGCGACGATGGCGAAGGGAATGAGCAGGATCCCGAGGAGCGTGAGGGCCAGCGCCACGATGAGCACGACGAGCCCCGGAAGGAGCAGCATCTGCCCGAGGAGGCCGACCCAGAATGCGCGCGCGAAGCGCAGCTCGAGGGTGCTCACCACCTCGTCCAGGTTGGGGCCGGCGAACAGCAGCACGCCGATGGCGACGATGAGCAGCACGCCGAACGTGGCGGTCACCATCCGCGCGCTGTCCATGGTGCGCTGGAAGGGTGTCCGCGCGACGAGCGCCGGGCCGGCGGCGGCCAGGAGCGTGGGGAGGGAGCTCATGCTGCGCATCTCGCCCTGGACCACGCCTTCGGCGACCACCGGTCCACCCACGGCGAGCGCGTCGCCAGTCACCACGCCGCCACGCGGCACGGTCACGGTGCCGGCGAGGCTGACCACGGAGCCGTTCACCGTGCCCGCGACGACGATCGGCCCGCGCGCGACGACGGTGCCATTGACCGTCGTGCCGGCCGCGATGGTGCGCGCCCCGGGTGCGACGCTGTCCGCCGCTGGCAGGTTGCTGACGTTCTCACCCTTCTGCAGCCGCTCGAGATCCGAGGGGGTGCGCTGGCCGTCCTGCTGCGCGCCAGCGGCGCTCGAGGCCAGTACCCCGAACGCGCAGAGTCCCGCGATGATCCGCCGCATGTCAGGCGCGCCGGCCGGCGACGGCGAGGCGGCGGATGCCGACGATGGTGCCGGCTCCAGCGATGAGGAAGGCGAGGAAGAGGAGTGAGGCACCCACCGCGCCGAGCCCCTGCAGTGCGGAGAGCGCCGCATCGCCCAGCAGGGTGACGGCGAGGTCGCGGGCGGCACTCACCACGGCGGTACGGACGCGGTCGCCGAGGAGGCCGGTCACGAACATCACCGCGTCGCCCTGCAGCGCCAGCCAGATCATGCCGATGCTGAGGGTGAAGGCCACCGAGCCGGCCACCGCCACCGCCGCGACCCGCGCGGCGACCGACTGCGGCATCCACCGGCGAACGGTGTCGCGCGCCGCCACGTGCGCGGGAACGAACACCGGCACCTGCGCCATTACCCGATCGGCCAGCCTGGCGTCGGGGGCGAAGTGCGGAAGCGATTCCAGCGCCTCCACCACGATGCGGGCGTCCTCGAGCCGCTCGCGGCACTCGGCACATTCCTGGACGTGCGCGCGCAGCGGAGCGACGCCGAATCCGGCCTCGCCGTCGACCAGAAGGTCGATCTCGTTGGGGAGCAGGTGTCTGTGGTTCATGATCTCTGACCCTCGTACGGGTCCCGGCCGGGCCGGGTTTCAGCGCTCCGGCCGGACGGCCGGCGGCGGCAAATGGTCATTCGCGAGTGTGCTCCAGCGCACGGCGGAGCTCGTGCCTGGCGCGGTGGATGTAGGTCTTCACGGTGCCCAGCGGCAGGTCGAGGGTGGATGCGATCTCCTCGTACGACCGCCCCTCGACGTGCCGCAGCATGATGCAGGATCGGTACTCGGGGCGCAGGCGGGCGATGGCCTGCTCGATGGCCGAGCCGAGCTCCTTCGCCTCCATCTCCTCGAGGGCGTTCTCGGCGTCGTCCGCCACCTCGAGCCGGGTGGACTCCTGCGCCTCGGCGGTGACGGCATGCGGGGAGCCATGCATGCTCACCGTGTCGAGCTGCCGCCGCCGCAGGTGATCGATCGCCACGTTGTTGGCGATCTTGAACAGCCACGACGAGAACTTGAAGTCGGAACGATAGCGGTCGAGGTGCGACAGCACCTTGACGAAGGTGTCCTGGGCGAGGTCTTCCGCCAGCTCGCGATCCCGCACCATGCGATAGATCAGCGAGAAGACCGGCCGTTCGTAGCGCTTGATCAGCTCCCGATGCGCGGCCTCGCGCCCCTCCAGGGCGAGGGCGACGACGTCGGCATCGGGAAGGTTCGCGAGATCGAGGGCTCGAGGCACGGCGGCGTGGAAGGAGCCGCGCGCAATGGGCCCGAGGTGCGCGGCAGCGGAAAAATACGCGTCGCCAGCGGCGCAATCCAGTTGTGCGCTTGTCTCGCGCTTTCATGCTGGTGACCTTTCGCGGATGCCCGGGACCCTGGAGGAGCAACGCGTCGAGGCGGCGGCCGAAGGCGGGGCGGTGAAGCGCGAGTTCGTCCGTGCGACGTTCGAGCAGATTGCACCGCGATACGACCTGCTCAATCACCTCCTCAGCTTCAACATCGATCGTCGGTGGCGCCGGCACGCGCTGCGCGCGCTGGACTGGGCGCGCGCGCCGCATGGCCGCTACCTGGACCTGTGCGCCGGCACGCTGGACGTGGGCGCCCTGCTCGCCGCCCAGCGTGGCTTCGCCGGGTTCATCGTCGGCGCGGACTTCGCGGAAGCGATGCTGCGCGCCGGAACGGGGAAGGCGCCGCGCACGGTGGTCGCGCCGCTGGCGGCCGACGCCCAGCAGCTGCCGCTGCCCGACGATGCCCTGGACGGTGCGATCGTTGCCTTCGGGATCCGCAACGTGGCCTCGCTCGATGCGACGCTGCGTGAGGTGCATCGGGTGCTGCATCCCGGCGCTCGGTTCGTGATCCTCGAGTTCTCCACGCCGCGCTGGGCGCCCGTGCGCTGGAGCTATCACCTCTACTTTCACCACGTGCTGCCATTCATCGGCGGGATCGTCAGCGGACACCGGTCGGCGTATCGCTACCTGCCGCGGTCCGTGGCCCACTTCCCCGCGGCGGTCGAGCTGGCCCGGCGAATGTCGGCGGCGGGCTTCGCGAACGTACACTGGGAATCACTCACCTTCGGCGTCGCGGCCGTGCACTTGGGCACGAAGGGAGACGCGACATGCTGATCGGGCTGATCTCCGACACCCACGGGCTCGTGCGACCGCAGGTGCACACCGCGCTCGCCGGCGTGGAGATGATCCTGCACGCCGGTGACGTGGGCGGCGACGCCGTGCTCGACGAGCTGGCCCTGATCGCACCGGTGCTCGCCGTATACGGCAACACCGACATGCCGGGTGATCCGCGGCTCGCGGCCTCCATCGACCAGACGTTCGACGACGTCTCCATCCACGTGAGCCACGGCCACGAAGTGGGCAGCCCGACACCCGAGAAGCTGCTCGCGCGCTATCCGGCGCAGGTGATCGTGTACGGACATACCCATCGCCAGCTCGTCTCGCACGCCGAGGGACGGCTGGTGGTCAACCCCGGCGCCGCGGGAGCGCGACGGTTCAACCTCGAGCCGAGCGTGGCGCTGCTCCGGCTCGAGGGCGATCGCGTCGCCGTGGAGCTCGTCGAGCTGAAATGAGCTAGACCTGCCGGAAGTGTGACGCCGGATACAGGAAGTCGTCGCCGGAGTCGTCGAGGATGCGATAGAAGCTGCCATTGCCCTCGACGCCCAGCATCTCGTAGATGCGGCCGAGGGTGAGATCATGGCACCCGCCCGGCTCGTCACATCCGGGATAGGTCAGCCACGGCTTCACGCTGATGCACTGCACGAGAGTCGTCGGTTGCCACGAGGTCGCCATCTCATCCCCGGCTCTGCCACCCGTGCATCGGGTGGCGCGGGACAGAGTTGCAAGAGCCTCGCCACCTGCCGGCGGCCGGCGGAAGGAGCGTTCCTACGCGGCCGATGGTGCCGCCACGTCGCCGAACAGGGGATCGGTCGCCGGGTCGTAGGCCAGCGGCGGTGGCGCAGCCACGAAGTCGGCGGCCTGCCGCGAACGTGCGAGCTCGTCCGGGAAGCGCCGGAACCACGACGAGAGCAGCAGCAGCTCGTCCACCTCGTGCGACGGCACCTGCGCCGAGTCGCGCTCCACGGGACTGAAGACGTCCTCCACCATCTCGAGCAGGCGCACGCGCTCGTGCTCACTGCGCGGCATCGTGGTCTCGCCACGAACGCGTCCGCGGCGGATGAGATAGAGCCGATCGTCGCCATCGTGCCCGGGCACCGGGTACACGAACGAGAGCGTCTCCACGGCGAAGCGGAAGCGGATGAACTGCTCGCGCAACGCCTCGAGACGCTGCAGCTTGTCGCGCAGCATGCCGGCGCGCTCGAACTCGAGCTGGTCGCTGGCCGCCTGCATCTCGACGCGAAGGGAATCCATCGGACCGTCGTCGGCGCCGTCGAGGAAGGCGCGGGCGAGCCGCACCCGCTCGTCGTACTGGTGCGCCGAGCAGCCACCCACGCAGGGGCCGAGGCACTTCTTGATCTCGAAGCGGATGCACCCCGGCGTGCGCGGGAAGATCTGGAACAGCTCCGGCTGGTCGGCGAAGTGCATCGGCTGGTCGAGCCGGCAGTCGCGAAGGCCGAGGGCGTCGTTCAGCTCGCGCACCGCCTCGCTCACGCGCTGCGCCCCGTGGAAGGGACCATAGTAGACCTGCGCGTCGTCGGCGCCGGCACCGCGGACGACGAGCATCTTGGGCGCCGGGCCGCGGGTGAGCTTGATGAACGCGAAGTGCCGTGCGTCGCGCTTCATCGCCACGTTGAGCCGGGGGCGGAAGCGCTTGATCAGCCGCAGCTCCTCGAGCAGCGCGGCGAACTCGCTCGGCGTGTAGTCCCACTCGATGCGATCGGCCTCGCGCACGATGCGTGCCCCCTTCTCCTCGGGGAAGGAGCAGCGGAAGTAGCTGAGCAGCCGCGTGCGGATGCGCTTCGACTTCCCGACGTACACCACTTCGCCGTCGGGGGACAGCATGCGGTACACGCCGGGACGATCCTGGGCATGCGCGCGCACGTGCGCGCGCATCTCGCCGAGCTGCGCGTCCGAGGTGGGGGGACGAAGGAGCTCTACCTTTGACAGCGAGCGCACAGCACGGTGGACCGTCCGTCCACGGCATGGGTCTCGACGAGGCGCGCGCCGCAGCGCGGGCACGGCTTGCCACCGCGGCCGTAGGCGGCGAGCGAGCGCACGAAGTCGCCCTTGCCGCCGGAGGCGTCACGGTAGTCGCGGAATGAGGTGCCTCGCGCGGTGATGGAATCCTGCAGCACGGTCACGATGCCGTGATGCAGGCGCTCGCTCTCGTCGGCGCTCAGCGTGTTCGCGGCACGCGACGGATCCACGCCGGCGCGCCAGCAGGCCTCGTTCGCGTAGATGTTACCGATCCCGACGACCAGCCGCTGGTCCATGAGCACCTTCTTCACTGCCTGACGAGAACCCCGAAGAATTCCCGATAGATGCGCCGTCGTGAACGCCGGGTCAAGGGGCTCGACGCCGAGTGCGCCGGCGTAGCGCTCGAACCGCTCGGCCGACATGAGCGCCACGGTGCCGAGGCGGCGGATGTCGCGGTAGTGGAGATCGCGGCCGTCGTCGAGCGTCAGGTGGAGGGTCGAGTACGGCGCCTCCTCGGCCGGGAGCGGGCCGCGCGACAGGAGCAGGGCCCCGGTGAAGCGCGGCTGGACGACAACGCTGTCCCCCGTATCCAGCTCGAGGACGATGAGCTTCGCACGGCGCCAGCTGCGCAGCATCGAGGCGCCAGTCAGCCGTGCAACGAGCTCGCCGGCCGAAACCTCGCGCAGCACGTCAGGGCGCGTGACCACGACCTCG
>DASURL010000028.1:0-6915 GCA_036280075.1 Gemmatimonadaceae bacterium
CCGACCTTCCGACCTTCCGACCTTCCGACCTTCCGACCTTCCGACCTTCCGTCTCACCCCGGCGCCCTGAACGTCCCGCTGCGCCCCGTGTAGTGCTGGCGCTCGCCGCCCAGCATGCGCAGCATCAGCGTCCGTACACCGCTGCCCAGCGCTGACGCCGCCGTGCCTCCCGAGCGCGCCCCGCGCAGCCAGCGCTCCAGCTGGTCCATGTCGCTCACCGAGAGCGCCTCGATGTCGAGCGTGATGCTGTAGTAGTAGCGCGCTCCCGCGCGGTCCGGCATGAGCTGCGCGCGCAGCGGCCGCTCGAGCACGGCCTGCGCCGTTGCCAGCGTCGCGAAGCTCCCCACGTCTTCCACGCGGCCGCCCTGGCGCTGCACCACGCGATAGCGCTGCCCGGATGGATCGTACTGGATGATCAGCTCCCACTCCTGCTGTCCCTCCAGGTCGTTGAACAGGCCGCCCACCCGCCACAGCTCCAGCCGGAAGCGCAGCGACGCCGGGAAGCCGCTGCGCACCAGGTCGCGCATGTCCGGATCGGCGAACAGGTTCGCCGACGTCACCACGGGACCGCTCGCCGCATTCGCGGGCGGCGTGACGCCGAGTGTCACGCGTCGCTGCGCGCTCAGCGGCGCCGCGCCGGTGATCGCCAGCGCGAGCGCCCCAACGATGAGTCGAGTGGCGCGGCGCACGACCTAGAAGCGGTGTCGGAGGCGGATGAACACGTTCATCGGCTCCTTCGGCGCCGAGAGGGCCTTGGCCACGTACAGGCCGAAGTAGGTGAAGTCCAGGCCTCCGCCGATGTCCGTGCGATACGTCGAGAGCGGCGGCAACGCCTGCCGCCCGATGTCGAGTGGGTGACCCGGCGCGGTCACCAGCCATCCGCGTCCCGCGTCGGCGAAGAACAGCCACGCGCCGTCCGCGCGGAAGCGCATGCCGCGCGCGCCACCCTGGCCGTTTCCGACCGACACTCGCAGGTCCTTTCGATACTCGAGCTGCGCCAGCGCAACGCGCTCGCACTGCGCCGGCCGCCCGGGTGCCGCGGCGTCCGAGGTGCACGTGCCCACGTCGGGGGGCTCCCCCGCGCGGAAGTCGAATCCCGGCACCGTGCCCGGACCATCGATGGAAAACCGGCGCTCGAGCGGCAGCGGAGAGCCGCCCAGCCACCCACCGAGCACCCCACGCACGTTCAGAGCGGCGTCCGGCGCGAGTCGGTTGTATCGCCGGATGTCGAGGAATCCGCGCTGGTAGCGCGTGTCTCCTGATGGTACCGTGCGCACGCCGGGCGATGTCAGCCCCGGCTCGGTGATCGCGCCGATGCTGTGCTCGTACTCCGCCAGCACGTACCAGCCCGCCCATGGATTGAAGGTGTCGTTGCGCGTGTCCAGGCGCAGGCGCGCCTCCAGTCGGTGAAACCGGCCGGCGTCGAGCAGGGGATTGGCGCGCCAGGACTTCTCCCCGTTGAACAGCGTCGGCGGGTTGCGCGTCGGACGCGCGCGCCAACGCTCATCGCCGTACGACAGCGTAAGGTCGGCGCTCTCCGTGGCGCGCAGTGCCGCCAGGATCCGGCCGCCATGCCGACCATAGTAATCACGGTAGTCGCGCCGGAAGACGAACGCCGCGAGTCCCGCTTCCATGTCGCTCAGGTGCCAGTCCTCGACGCTGGTGGCGACGTCATAGAGCTCCCCGGCGACCGTCACGCCGAAGCGACGCCCGACCCGCACCTCGCCGCGCACCAGGTGCCCGACGTCCGCCGTGGCGGACGAGAAGCTGCTCCCCGTGCGCACGATGGCGTCGGCATTGAGGCGGAGGTAGCCCCACCCCTGATCGCGGTACAGCACCGGCCCCACCTTCACCGGGAGCCCTTCGGTCCGGTTGTACGCGCCCGCGGAGGCGATCTCGAGGCGGTTGGAGTTCGGCGTTCCTCCCAGCTCGAACCGCCGCCACCACTGCTCACCGAGGTGCGGACCCTCGGCGATCGCCACGAGCTGATCCCCCTCACGCGTGTAGCGCAGCGGCGGATGGTAGACGCGGAGCTCGCCACCGATCGTCGCGCCCTCGCTACCTTCCACCTCGCCCCCCACCACCAGCAGGTCGCCATCGATGCGCGCGCCCTTCCGCAGCAGCACGTCGGCATTGATCGCGAGCAGGCGACCGGTGATCCGTCCCGCCACGATCACCGGCCCGTCGAGCACGGCGACGTCACCACGCACCACGCTGTCGGCCGGGATCTCCACCTCGTCCGCCGCGCGCAGCCCCGCGGTCGCGTTGTACAGCGCCACCACTTCGCGCGCCACGTCGCGCGGCAGCTGGTTCGTCGCCACGGTGTCCTGCTGCGCCGCCGCGGCCGCCGGCATGATCGCGCCCAGTGCGATGACCAGCCGCGCCGCGCGAGCCGCCGCCGTGATGCGCCACATCATTCGTCTCCCACCGGAATGCCGAGCCGTCGCATGCGCCGGTACAGGTTCGCGCGATCGGTGCGCAGCCGGCGCGCCGCATCCGTCACGTTCCCACCCGCCGCCGACAGCGCCCGCACGATCAGCATCCGCTCGTGGCCGTCCAGCGTGTCGCTCAGCGAGCCATCCAGTTGCGCGGGGTCGGGCAGGGAGGCGGCAGCCGGTCGTGCTTCGTCGATCGGCAGCACCGCCTGCACGTCGTGCTCGCTCACCTCGGCGCCCGCGTGCAGGATCGCCAGCCGCTCCACGATGTTCGCCAGCTCGCGCACGTTGCCAGGCCAGCGATAGCGCGCCAGCAGCGACAGCGCCCCCGCCGTCCACTGTGGCGGTCGCCGTCCGGTGCGCGCCTGGTGCAGCCGCGAGAAGTGCTGTACCAGCGCCGGGATGTCGTCCGGCCGCTCGCGCAGCGGCGGCACCGGCAGCGGAATCACGTTCAGGCGGAACAGCAGGTCCTCGCGGAACGTGCCCTCGGCCACCGCGCGCGCGAGGTCGCGGTTCGTCGCGCTCACGATGCGCACGTCCACGCGGATCGGCTTGCCGCCGCCCACGCGCTCGATCTCCCGCGCCTCGATGGCGCGCAGCAGCTTCGCCTGTGCCTCGAGCCCGAGGTCGCCCACCTCGTCCAGGAACAGCGTTCCCGTGTGCGCCAGCTCGAATCGTCCGATGCGACGTTCCGTCGCACCCGTGAATGATCCCTTCTCGTGGCCGAACATCTCGCTCTCCACGAGGTCGCGCGGAATCGCCGCGCAGTTCACGCGCACGAACGGCCGGTCCTTCCGTGCGCTGCCGAAGTGGATCGCCGACGCCACCAGCTCCTTGCCCGTGCCCGACTCTCCCGTGATCAGCACCCGCGCATCCGTCGGGGCCACGCGTGCGATCATCTCCCGCACGCGCTCCATCGCCGGGCTCGCGCCGATCATCTCACCCGCCAGCCCGAGGTCCTCGCGCAGGGCGCGCGCCTCGCGACGCACCCGCCGCAGCTCCAGCGCGGACGCGAGCGCCAGCAGCACTCCCTCCGGGGTCAGCGGCTTCTCCAGGAAGTTGAACGCCCCCAGCTTCGTCGCCTTCACGGCGTCGCTGAGCCCGGCCTTGCCGCTCATCATGATCACGGGCACGTCGGGTACCTGCTCGCGCAGCCGCGCCAGCGTGGCCAGCCCGTCGAGCTCCCCCGGCATCATGAGATCCAGCAGCACCACGTCGGGGCAGCTCTCCGCGACCCGTGCCAGCCCCTGCGCCCCCTCGGCGGCGTCGCGCACCTCGTAGCCCTCGCTCGACAGCAGCGCGCCCACCATGCGCCGGATGTTCGGCTCGTCATCGATGATCAGGACGCTCGACATCAGCGGTCACTCTCCGTGGTGGACCGCGCCGCACCGCTGTCCGTTCCATCCATCGGCAGCGCGAGCGTGATCGTCGTTCCCTCGCCCGGCGTGCTGGCGGCCGACGCGGACCCGCCGTGCGCATGCAGCGTCTGGCGCACGATCGCCAGGCCGAGTCCCGTGCCCCCCGCCTTGTGGGTCACGTACGGCTCCCAGATGCGTGCCAGCTTCGATGCCGCGATGCCCGCTCCTCGGTCACGCACCACGATCTCCACCATCCCTCCCGGGCTGCTCGATGCCTGTGCGCGCCGGACCGTCACGGTGATCGGGGAGCCCGGCGGTCCCGCTTCCACCGCGTTGAGCAGCACGTTGGTCAGCGCACGTCCCAGCGCCTCGGCATGTCCTGGCACCATCGGCACGTCCTCGTCCATCACGATCGCCACCGGCGTTCCCTCCGGTATCGTGCTGCGCGTGCAGGCGCGTACGAGCTCGCCGAGGTCCACTGGTGCCTGCGGTCCCTCCGGCAGGCGCCCGAACTGCGCGAAGCTGCGCGCCATCTCGTCGAGTCGCTGCGACTCCGTCTCCAGCACGTCGATCGTGTCGCGCAGCGCGTCGGGCGCCTCGCGCCGCAGCCGCGCGATCGCGAAGCGGATCGGGGTGAGCGGATTCTTGATCTCGTGCGCCACCTGCCGAGCGGCCTCGCGCAGCGCCGTCGCGCGCTCCGCCTCGAGCGCGCGCGTGCGGCCCAGGTGCAGCTCGTCGGCCATCTCACGCATCCGGTTCCGAAGCACCACGAATTCCGGCGCCCCCTTGCGCGGTGGTCCTTCCGGCAGCGATTCGCCCCGCCCGATCATTGCCGTCCATCCGACCAGCTCGCTCAGCGGCCGGCTCAGGTTCCGGCTCAGGTGTCCCGCCACGCGCGACGCCACGAGCCCCATGAACAGCGTGGCCGCCAGTGCGAGCAGCGCCGCGAGCACCGGCGCCCGCCGCGTCATCAGGAACTCCATCTGCCGCCCGCGCAGCAATCCCTCGTCGAGGGCGCGGCGATGTTCGTCCAGCAGCGCTCGCTGCGCATCGGTGAGCGGCGCCGAGCGCGTCGCGGCGATCGCTCGCGAGCCGGTTTCCGCGATGCGCTCCATCGCCGGCGCCGTCCCGAGCAGCGGGAGTGCGCGCACGACCGTCACCTCCCACGCCGCCGTCAGCACGATGGTCGGCACGAGTGCGAAGCCGAGCAGGATGAGGAAGAGACGGGCGCGAAAGCCGACCTGCTTCACGGGAGCTCCGTATGGGCGCGCGGGAGGGAGGGTTCGCGATAACATACAGGTAGCCTCAACCTGCGACCACCCTCGACCGCGCGTTGCCATGCGTACTCACACCACCTACCGGATCTTCGAGACGGCGAAGCGCCAGGAGATCATCGACATCACCGACGACGTCGAGGCCTGTCGCGCCGAAGCCGACATCACCGAGGGGATGATCCTCGTCTCCGCCATGCACATCTCCGCCTCGGTGTTCGTGAACGATCACGAACCTGGCCTCTGGCAGGACATCCAGCAGTGGCTCGAGGAGCGCATCGCGCCCTGGTCGCCCGACAGCTACCGGCACAACCGCGGCACCGGCGAGGACAACGCCGCCGCGCACCTGCGCTCCCTCACCGTCGGTCACGAAGTGATCGTCCCCATCACCGCCGGCCGTCTCGATCTCGGCCCCTGGCAGCGCATCTTCTACGGCGAGTGGGATGGCCAGCGCCCCAAGCGCGTGATCTTCAAGGCCCTCGGCATGTAAGGACTATCACCCCGCAGGCGCGCAGCGCCGGTCGGGGCATCCCGCCGGGCGAAGCCCCGCCGGGACCCGTCTTCCCGTCCGAGGGTTACGCAACCCCTTGGCCCGCCATAGATTACAGCTCTGGCCATCTCCGGAGGCGCGAGCGCATGCCCGCGGCGACAGGGGTGACCAGGTCAACATCGGTGTCGGCGTGATCGGTGCCGCCCTCTGAACCGCGCTCGGCGCGGCGGGGCGAGCCGGTGGACGTACGCACCGCGCACTGCCTCTCACGCGGCCGCGCTCGCCGAGCGACACTGCATCGGCTCCGACCGCATCGTGAGGGCACGGGCACCGCTCCGCGGGCCCGCTCACACACCTGCGTCTGGTGACGCAAGGGATCGCATGAATCCACGCTCTTCGCGGAATGGCCCGTCGCGCTCCGGCGCCGCGCTCATCCACCGCGGACCCCAGGCGCTCAGCGCCTCGCACGCCGCCGCTTCGACCAACTACGTGCCCCCGATGCACGCCCCGAACGCGGCCCTCCTCATCGACTTCGACAACGTGACGATGGGGATCCGGTCCGACCTCGGCAACGAGCTCCGGACCCTCCTTGGCTCCGACATCATCAAGGGCAAGGTCGCCGTCCAGCGCGCCTACGCCGACTGGCGCCGCTACCCGCAGTACATCGTCCCCCTCGCCGAGTCCTCGATCGACATGATCATGGCGCCGGCGTACGGCTCGTCCAAGAAGAACGCCACCGACATCCGCCTCGCCGTGGACGCGATGGAGCTCGTCTTCACGCGCCCCGAGATCGGCACCTACATCCTGCTCTCCGGCGACAGCGACTTCGCCTCGCTCGTCACGAAGCTCAAGGAGTACGGCAAGTACGTCATCGGCGTCGGCATCCGCGAGTCGTCGAGCGACCTGCTCGTCATGAACTGCGACGAGTACTACAGCTACAACGCCCTCGCCGGCCTCGTGAAGAACTCCGACGAGGAGCCCGCACGGAAGTGGGACCCCTGGGAGCTCGTCACCGAGGCGGTCACCCGCATGAAGCGCAATGGCGACGTCATGCGCTCGGATCGCCTGAAGCAGGTCATGCAGGAGATCGACAGCTCGTTCGACGAGAAGGATCTCGGCATGGCGAAGTTCTCCCGCTTCGTCCAGGACGCCGTGCACCGCGGCCTCATCTCCGCCACGAAGCTCGAGAACGGCCAGCTCGAGATCGGGCTTCCCGCCGGCGGTGCCGGCGAGCCACGTGCCGCCGAACCGAAGCCCGCTGCGGCACCTGTCGAGGAGCAGCCGCGCGCGGAACAGGGCGAGGCCAAGCGCGAAGGTGGCCGCGGACGTCGGGGGCGTCGCGGTCGCGGTGGACGCGATCG
>DASURL010000029.1:0-6309 GCA_036280075.1 Gemmatimonadaceae bacterium
GAGTCGCGAGTCGCGAGACGCGAGGCGCCAGAGGATCTCGTGACTTGTGACTTGTGACTTGTGACTTGTGACTCGTGACTCGTGACTCGTGACTCGCGACTGGCGACTGGCGACACCTGACCCTCGACCCTCGACTCGAATGACCACCTCGGATGTCCTCATCGTCGGCGGCGGGCCCGCCGGACTCTCGGCGAGCATCTGGCTGGCGCGCTATCTCCACAGCGTCGTGGTCGTCGACTCCGGCGACCCGCGCAACTGGGAGACGCGCGGCGTCAACGGCTTCCTCGGCCTGCCGGGGATCCGTCCCGCCGAGCTGCGCGGGCGCGGACGCGACGAAGCACGCGCGGCCGGCGCGACGCTGGTGGACGGCCTGTGCGACACCGTGCGTCGTCGGGACGACGGCATCTTCGAGCTCGTGCTGGCGGGCGGACAGGCGCTGCTGGCGCGGCGACTGCTGCTCGCCATCGGCCTCAAGGACGTGTGGCCCGACATCCCGGGGCTCGAGCAGGTCTACGGCGCCAACGCGCACGTCTGTCCCGACTGCGACGGACGTGAATGCGCCGAAAAGAAGGTCGTCGTCATCGGCAGCGGGCGAAAGGCCGTGGGCCTGGCGCTCGACCTCACCACCTGGACGCGCGACATCATCATCTGCACGAACGGAGTGCCGGCGGCGCTCGACCTGCCCGAGTACTGCACGAAGCTCGACGCCCTCAACATCCCGGTGCTCGAGTCGCGCATCACCTGCGTGCGCCACAGCGGCGAGCGCGTGACCTCACTCGACTTCGAGGACGGCCTCGCCCTCGACACCGACAAGATCTTCTTCGCCATCGGCCAGTATCCCGCCGACGACCTGGGCGCGCAGCTCGGCTGCGAACGCGACAAGGATGGCCACATCGTCGTGGACGACGCGTATCACACGAGCGTGCGCGACTGCTTCGCCGCCGGCGACATCATTCCCGGCCCGCAACTCGCCATCGCCGCCGCCGCCGACGGCGCCATCGCCGCGCTGGCGATCCACAAGTCGCTGGTGCCGATGGAGCGGAGGCTGGAGAAGCTGGAACTCGGGACGAGCTGAGGGTCGGAAGGTCGGAAGGTCGGAAGGTCGGAAGGTCGGAAGGTCTGACGGTCCACCGGTGTGGACCATCGACTCCAGACCATGGTCCATGGACCATCAGCCATCAGACCATTCCCGTCCCCCTTCTCCCCTTCTCCCCTTCCCCCCTTCCCTACCAGCGCAGGCTTCCCTTCCTCGTCTTTCTCCCGCGCACGAACTCCACCGCCACCGCATGCTCGCCGTTGTTCGCGGCGGCGGCCACGCGCCCGCGCAGGTCGGCCACGGTGCGAATCAGCGTGCCCGATGCGCGGATGATCACGTCGCCGTCTCGCAGGCCCGACTGGTGGGCCGGTGAACCCACCGGCGCGTTCGTCACGAGGACACCGTTGCGCACGCCCAGGGTGCGGCCGAGCCCCTCGGTGACTGGAACGAGCTGCGCACCGGCCACCCCCGACACGCTGCCGAAGCCGAACAGGACGCGCGGCATCGGCGCCGCCGCCGCCGGCGGTGCGAGGGCCGGTGCGGGAACCAGCGCCGGGGGCATCGGCGCCACCGCTGCCGTCGGCGATCGCGGGAACGTCACGGAGGGAAGCGGTACCGACGGCGGCGCCACTTCGACCGTCATCTCGCGCCGCCACGCGATCCGGTTCGGCGCATCGGCGATCTGCACGGGGACGTCCAGCGTACGTCCGTCGCGGCGGATGCGCACCATCACGCGCTTGTTCGGCTCGAGCAGTCGCGTGATCGCGATGTCACTGTCGCGGACGTCCTTGCCGTCGTACGCCACGAGGGTGTCGGTCGGCAGGAGCCCGGCGCGCTCCGCCGGTGAGCTCGGCTCCACCGACACGATCGCCGGATGGGCGAGGTAGCGGACGATCAGCTCGCCGTTCTCCACCCGCGGCTCGCGCGCCGGCCCGGACACGACGATTCCGATCCACCCGCGCGGCATCACCGCCTTCGATTCCGCGAGTGCCTTGCGCATGAACGTCTGCGCCTGGCTGCCCGTCATCGGCGCCAGGCGCACGCGTACGCCGCCGGCCGCGTCGACGCCGTCCATCGTCGCCAGGCGCGCCGACAGCGTCTCGATCTGCTCCACCGTGCGATCGAGCATCTCGCCGACGCGCCGTCGTTCGGCCACGCTCAGCTCGTCCGCCTCGTTGTAGAGCCACGCGAGCGAATCGGCGCGTCGCTCGAGCGTGCGCAGCTGCTGCTCGGCCGCGCTCGCCGCCGCCGCGCTCCGCGTCGCGCGACGCGTGGTGACATCCACACGCTGCTGCGCGCCGAGGGGGAGCGCGCCCGCCGCGAGCGTGACACCGAGTGAGACGAGGAGGGAGGGACGCATGGGGTGCAGCATCATCAGTAGCTGTCGAGCCGGAGGCTCACGGGCAACGCCGTGTTCAACTGCCGGAGTGTGGCTTCACGCTGGCCGAGGGTCGTGAGGTAGTAGCCGTTGATCACCGGGTCGTGCGGCGCGTCGCGCATGGCATCGCGCGTGGTGGAGATCACGCGATCGAGCGCGGCGAGGCGCGAGCGATACGCCACCGGGTTCCCCTGGCCGAGCGCGGCGCTGTCGTGCTGGGCGAGGAAGGCGGCCGCCTGCTGGTAGAGGAGCTCGTAGCGCTGCTGCGCGGCACGCGCGTCGGCCACGGAGGTGAAGATCGAGTCGCTCGCCGGCAGCACGTCGGGCGTGCCGGTCGTCGCGCCGGTCGTCGCCACCGTTTCGCTGCTGCCGGACGCGGGAAGGAACGACGCGCCTGTGGAGGCGCGGCCCAGCATCGCGCCGCCGGCGAGGAGCAGCAGCCCGGCGGCCGCCTGCATCGGCCATCGCGTCATGCGTCGCGGCGAGGCGACGCCGATGGCGTGGGCCGACGACCGCGCGGCCTCGGCTGCCCGCGCCGGCACCTCGGCGCGGTACACGCTCGCGAGGTCGTCCCACCGGGTGAGTGGCAGGCCGATCGCGCCCTGCTCCGCATGCGCCATCGCCACGAGCGAGCGATACGCCGCATGCTCGCGCGCGCAGGTGGCGCAGGTGGCCAGGTGCGTTGCCTCGTCCGGGGACGGCTGCTCGTCGCCGAGCGCGGCGAGTCGATCAGTAGAGAGGTGCTGCATGTTCCGTATTCGAGGTTCGCAGCGCCGATGAGGGCGCGTCGATGAGATGGGCGAGCAGCGTCCGGAGCTTCGCCCGCGCCTTGAACAGTTGCGACTTGGAGCCGCCGGCGGTGATCCCGAGCTGCGCCGCGATCTCCTCGTGAGTGTATCCCTCCACGTCGTGGAGGAGGAAGACCGTGCGCGCGCCAGGCGAGAGCTTCGCCGCCGCGTCCTCGATCGAGGCCGCGAGGATGGCGCGCTCCGCCTCCGGTTCCACCGATGCGCTGTCGTCTTCCACGTCCACCTCCACGGCCGCCAGGCGTCGCGTGCGTCGCAGCGCGTTGAGCGTCCGGTTCACCGCGATGCGGTGCGCCCACGTCCCGAACTGCGCGTCGCCGCGAAAGCTCGGCAGCGCCCGGAAAATCTGGATCCAGACTTCCTGCGCGATGTCCGCCGCGAGATCCGGATCCCGTCCCACCAGCCGCCGTACGACCACGTCCAGATGCGGCGCGTGGCGCGTCCAGAGCGCCCTCATCGCCGCCTCATCGCCGTTGATGGCGCGCTGTACGGTGAGCTGTTCGTTCTCCATGACGTCCGATGAATCTGTCACGGTGGAGGGGGAAAGGGTTTCCCGTCTCTACGGAGAGAGCTGGTCGCGTGCTTCAGCGCGAGGGACCGATGGACCGAATGACCGAAGGACCGATGGACCGATCGGTCCTCCGGTCCTTCGGTCATTCGGTCCTCCCGTTACCCGTTCCCCCCTTGCTCGTCGAAGGACCGAAGGTCATAATTGCCGCCCGCCGCACCAGCCGCCCGGAACACTCCAGGTGGCCGCGCGGTATTGCTCTTCGTGCCGGGCCCTTCCTTAGAGTAAGGCACCGACACACCCACCGATTTCGATAGCACGCGTTCTGCTTCTAGGCCAGCAGAGCCCGTCATCGCTTGGTAGGTACCGAGGTAACTTGAGTTGCTGAACCTGCTGTTCGCCGTCGTCACGGCCTCGCATCCCCTCCCCCCCGCCCGCATCCCGGGCGACGGTGTGCCGAACAAGGCGCCGAGCGCCGTCGGCATGTCCGCCAGGCGCCTCGCCACCATCAACCGCGTCGTCGAACGCGGGATCAAGGCCGGGGGCTACCCCGGCGCGTCGGTGGTGGTCGGCCGGAAGGGCGCCGTCGTCTGGCAGAAGGGTTTCGGGCACCTCGGCTGGACGAAGGACGCCGCGAGCGTGACCGCCGACAGCAGCATCTACGACCTCGCCTCCCTCACCAAGGTCGTCGGCACCACGACCGCCGTCATGATCCTGTTCGACGAGGGGAAGCTCCACCTCGACGACTCGGTCGTGAAGTTCATTCCCGACTTCACCGGCGGCGGCAAGGACGCCGTCACCATCCGCCAGCTCCTCGAGCATCGGTCCGGCCTGCCCGCCGGCCGCGACCTCTGGCGCATCGCACACTCGCCCGAGGAGGCGCGCGCCGCCGTCATCGCCACCAACCTGGAGGCGGCGCCCGGCACCCGCTACGAGTATTCCGACCTCGGCGCCGACATGCTCGGCTTCGTGGTGGAGAAGATCAGCGGCCAGACGCTCGACCAGTTCCTCGCCGCGCGCGTCTTCGGCCCGCTGGGCATGAAGGACACGCGCTTCAGGCCCGACGCGTCGCTTCGCGGCCGCATCGCACCCACCGAGATCAACCCGCCCCGCGGCTATCCGCTGCGCGGCGAGGTGCACGACGAGAATGCCTACGCGCTCGGCGGCGTGGCCGGCCACGCGGGACTGTTCAGCACCGCGAGCGACCTCGCCATCTTTGCGCAGATGATGCTCAACGGCGGGGAGTTCAACGGCACGCGCATCGTCGCCGACAGCACGATCAGGCTGTTCACCACGCGCGCGAAGGGCGCCGGCACGCGGGCCCTCGGCTGGGACACCTGCGACGGGGAGTACGGCTGCGGCAAGTACATGGACGAGCAGTCGTACGGACACACCGGGTACACGGGCACGTCGCTCTGGATCGATCCCGACAACCGGATGTTCGTCATCCTGCTCACCAACCGCGTGCACGCCGCCACGGCGCGCCGGCCGGCCAAGGTGATCAGCGACGTGCGCGCCGACCTCGCCGACGCCGCGGAGCTCGCGGTCACCGATCTGGAGGGCGGCATGCTCGACATGCCGAAGTCCTTCCGCGCCGACCGCGCGGTGGGATGGAACAATCCGGAGCGGAAGGTCTCGCGCTCGCGGGCGAGCCGTGCACGTGCCGCCGCTCGCGCCAAGGCACGCGCCAAGGCAGCCTCGCACCGGAGCAGCTCGAGCCGCTCCTCGCACGCCTCGGCCGGCAAGTCGAAGTCGTCGAAGCCGTCGGCGAAGAAGTCGAGCGCGAAGAAGACGGCCAGCCACTCGAAGAAGGCCCACGCGGGGTAGCGGTTCGCGCGGGCGCTGATGATACTCCGACAGGACTTTCACGGAGCTGCATCAGATGTCCGACGAACCGTCCGTCACGCCCGGCAGCGGCGCTGCCTTCTCCGACGTCAGCGTCGACCAGGCCCGGCTCGCCCTTCGCAAGGTGAAGGACCCGGAGCTCAACCTGAACATCATCGACCTCGGCCTCGTCTACGACGTCCGCGTGAGCGGCACCGACGTGGACGTGGACATGTCGCTCACGTCGCCCGGCTGCCCGAGCGGTCCCGAGATCATGGGCGACGCCGAGCGCGCGCTGAAGGCGATGCCCGGCGTGGGGACCGTGACGATCAACCTCGTGTGGTCACCCTTCTGGACCCCGGACCGGATCGAGCCGAGGGTGCGGGCGTACATGGGGCTCTGACGGACAGCGAGTCGGGGCGGGGGGCGTGGAACGCCCCCCTTTCCGGGCGCTGGCCCGTCGCTTCGCGCCGGGCCTGTGCTCTCGGGGCGGCGGCGCGGGGGCGCCGCCTGTCGGGGACGGCGTTTGAGTGGGGCGTTTTGCCGGATTGGAGGGGCGTTGCCGGATTGGTGTGCCCTTCCCTGAAAGCGCGCGCAGCGCGCGCCCCGAAAGCAAAGGCGAGCGCAGCGAGCCCGGCGCCCGGACAGGCCCGCGTTCCACGCGGGCCGCCCCGACTAGCTATGATGTCTCAGTGCTTCCACGAACGCCGGCGCGAGCTCCTTCACCTGCCACCGCCGCAGCTCGGGCACCTCGGCC
>DASURL010000030.1:0-3352 GCA_036280075.1 Gemmatimonadaceae bacterium
AGATGGCAGCTGGTGCAGCGGAGGTTGTTGCCGACGTGGCCGGGAAGGCTGTCGCGCGTGGCGATGAGGAGCGCATGGCCGCGGCGGATGGAGGCGTCCATCGCCGCGCGGCCGGTCGAGGGCTCGGCGCGCTGGCAGGCGGCGATGCAGGCGGCGCCCACGAGCGCGACCGGGAGGCTGGAGCGATGAAGGAGCCGTCGCATTCCGGATCGATTATGTCCGCGGGACGGCCTGGAGCAAGTGGCTGGCGCAGGAGAATCGACGCATCGGGCCGATGGCAGGGAGATTCTGGCAGCGGCCATCGAGGGACGTAACGTTTGGCCATCGGCCGACATTACCAGATGTCCGTCCTCGAGCCACGATGCATAGTCCGCCTCTCATCCACAGCACGCTGTCGCCTGACGAGATCCTCCGGCGTGTCCGCGCGGGCGATCCCGACGGAATCGCCGAGCTGTATGACCGGCATGCCGACGCGCTGTACCGTACGGCGTATCGGGTCAGCGGCAGCCGGCACGACGCCGAGGACATCGTGCATGACCTGTTCGTCGGCCTGCCCGAAGCGCTGAAGCGCTATGAGGAGCGTGGGAACCTCGGCGCCTGGCTGACTCGCGTCGTCGTGCGCCTCGCGCTCATGCGGGCGCGATCGAAGAGCCGGCGTCGGCTCGCGTCGATGGCCGAGGTGGAAAACGTCGCGAGCGCCGGCCGGACCGACGCGCGCCTCGAGCACGCCGAAGTGAACGCGGCGGTCCAGGCACTTCCCGCCGGCCTGCGGCTCGTGTTCACCCTCAAGCAGGTCGAGGGATTCTCGCACGAAGAAGTCGCCGGCATGCTCGGCATCAGCACCGGGGCATCCCGCGTCAGGCTTGCCCGTGCCATCCGACTGCTCCGCCGCTCGCTGGGCTGAGCCAACATCATCTGGTGAACGACATGCTGTCCTCGCTGCGTCATCCCGGGCCCGATCAGCTCAGTGACTTCCTCGCCGGAGAGGCGGGTAACTCGCGGTCGCGGATCTCCGCACACCTGGAACGGTGCGCGGAGTGCCGCGAGTCCCTGCGGTTCCTGCGCGAGGTCACGACGGCGGCGAGCGGGCTACCCGCCGATGGTCCATCGTCAGCGCTTCGCGCCCGGGTGCTCGCGAGCCGGACCAGTGGAGCGCGTACCATTCTTCCGGTTCACGACGCCAGCCGCCGTGCGCCTCGCTGGCTTTCACCGGCGGTTGCCGCCGTACTGGTCGGCCTCGTCGCCGGCACGTTCGTCGTTCGGCGGCCGCGCGAGATCGAAGCGGGCACGACGAGTGGCACCCTGGTCTTCGCTCCGGCCATGCCGCAGCCCGGGCAGCGCGTCACGGTGAGCTATCGGCCATCGGCGCTGCTTTCCGGCCAGCCCCGACTGACGCTGCGCGCCCGGCTGCGCGCGCCAGGAGGCAAGTCGTACAACAGTGGCGTGCCGGTCATCACCGTCGCCACGCTTCGTCCTGGCGACGGCGGGACCTTCACGGGTGCGTTCGCGCTTCCGGACAGCGTCGTCTACGGCGCCTTTGCCGTCGAGGACAGCAGCGCCAGCGTGATCGACGACAACGGCAGTCGTGCGTGGGAGCTCCTGGTGTCCGACAGCTCCGGCCGCCCGGCCTTTGCCGCCCTCGATCAGCGCGCCAGCGACATGATGGGGCGCAACTGGGAAGAGGGCTACGCGACCGTGCAGCGGATGGTGGCGCTCTACCCGGACACCCTGCGCGGATGGATCTGGCTTCGTGCCTTCCACAGTTGGCTCGGTCGGTCGGATGACGACTCCATCCGGACGCTGCATCGGACGCGGCTCGCCGCGTTCGATGCGGAATTCTCGACAACACCGCCTACTACCGACGAGGAGGGGTTGCTCGCGTGGTACGCACAGGGGACCGACTCGAGCATCGCAGCGAGGTGGCGTGCGCGACTCATCCGGGAGGCGCCGACCAACTCCTTTGCCGTGCAGTGGCGCCTGCTGTCGGTATTCGACTCGCTCCGCACCAGCCACGACACGGTGCGGGCGCGTCGGCAGGTGGACGCCCTGTGGGCACAGGCGCCCAGGGAGCGCCGTGCCCAGGTCGCCGAAGCGGGCACCGGCCTGGCGTTCGAGTCGGGAGACATGACGCTCATCAGGCGATGGACCACCCGCCTCTCGCAGAGCGAGGACGACGCGAGAGCCAGCGCGCGACGGACGGCGCTCAACTTCACGCGGCTCGCATCGCTCCGCGGCGAGGGTATCGCGCGCCTGCGGGCCGAGATCGACAGCCTCGTGAAGCTCGCGCCGGAGGACCGCGCCCTGGACGAGACGCTCGCCGATCAGCGCGCGCGCCATGACCGGCTGCGCCGGCAGACGATGGCCACGCTCGGCCAGGCGCTGGTCGCGGATGGACGGCCTGCCGAGGCTCGCACCGTGCTCGAGGAGGCGACGTCGATCGGGTGGAACCTCGGCGTGTTCACGACCGTGCGCTCGGCCAGCCTTCTCGCTGGCGACACCAGCAGCGCGTTGACCATGGCGGCGCGCATGATCGCGGATCCCCGGACGCCTGCTGCATTCGCGGCGTCGGTGCATCCGGTCGCTGTACGTCACCTTGGCGAGGCTGCGTGGCAACGCGAGCTCGACTCGGCGCGAGCGCTGTTCGTCGAGAGAATGCTCGCCGGAGCGTCCGCTCGTACGCTGGCTCGCAAGGTGCGCGTGCGCGGCCTCGGTGGACGGACGGAGTCGATCGCTGGCCTCACGCAGGGCCGCGTGAGCGTGGTCGTCTTCTGGTCACGCTTCTGCGGGCCGGCCATCCAGGAGCTCCCACACCTGAACGAGGTCGCCGCACGGTTGGCGCGCGACGGCATCCCGGTGGTGAGCATCGTCGACGAGCCGACGACATCGCCAGCGCTGAAGGCCTTCCTGAAGGACAAGCAGGTGACGGTGCCCGTCTACCTGGACAGCTGGCACGAGGCGAGCCGTGCCTTCAACCAATGGGGCACGCCGTACTACTACGTGGTGGATGATGCGGGCCGGGTCCGCTTCGACGTCACCCTGTCGGCTGACGAGGCGCTCGCCCAGGCGGAGGCGCTGCGACTGGCGACACGGGTGGAGTCGACCAGCGCGCGGCGGTAGCAGCCGTCCGTTTCGCGTGCGTGCCTGAGTCGCCGGTTCCTTGCCTCGGATGGCGGACGTTCACCGTGCCGCCATCCCCGCCCTCGCCAGGATCAGCTCCGTCAGCGACCGATAATCCCCGTCGAAGTGATGCCCGCCCTCGCGCGAAACGCGGTACACGAGGGCGGGATCCACCTCGCGGCAGAGGGACTCGTCCTCCTTCGTGCCGTACACGCAGAGCATGTTCGTGCCGCGC
>DASURL010000031.1:0-2315 GCA_036280075.1 Gemmatimonadaceae bacterium
CTCGCGACGTAGGAATTGACGTCGCTGGCGCGCCCCGATCCCACGCGGATCGGGGCGCTCTGCATTCAGGGGCACCGGTTCGCGCGGGTCGAGGAGCGAGAGCGACGCAGGATCGCTTTCACCTCATCCACGACAGGTCTCCGATGCACCCGATCGCCGTCTACCACGAACATCCCGACTGGTTCAAGCCGCTCTTCGCCGAGCTCGAGCGCCGCGGCCTGCCGCACGTGCGGCTCGATGCCGCGTCCCACCGCTACGATCCCTCCGAGCGCAGCGTCCCCTATTCGCTCGTCTTCAATCGCGCGAGCCCATCGGCGTACCTGCGTGGCCACGGCCAGTCCACCTTCCACACCCTGCACTGGCTCCGGCACCTGGAGCGCCTTGGCGTCCCCGTCGTGAACGGCAGCACGACGTACGCGTACGAGCTGTCCAAGGCCAGCCAGCTCGATGCGCTCGTCGAGCTCGGGCTCCCCTTCCCGCGCACGCGCGTCATCAATGATCCCTCCCAGGCGGTGGACGCGGCGGCGGACCTGCGCTATCCCGTGCTGGTGAAGGCGAACATCGGCGGAAGCGGCGCCGGCATCACGAAGTACGAGAGCGCCGCCGCGCTCCAGGGTGCCGTCACGGCCGGACAGGTGAACCTCGGCGTGGATGGCGTGGCGCTCGTGCAGGAAGCCGCGCCACTGCGCGACGGCCACATCACCCGTGTCGAGACGCTGAACGGGAAGTACCTCTACGCCATCAACGTCTATCCGGCCACCGGCTCGTTCGACCTCTGCCCGGCCGATGCCTGCCAGACGACGAGCGGCGTGGAGCTGGTCGGGGCGGCGTGCGCGGTGGACGCGGTGAAGAGCGGCCTGCGCGTCGAGGGATTCACCCCTCCGGCGGAGATCATCGAGCAGGTGGAGCGCATCGCGCGGGTTACGAGCCTCGACGTGGGCGGCATCGAGTACCTCGTGGACGACCGCGACGGCAGGCACTACTTCTACGACGTCAACGCGCTCTCCAACTTCGTGGCCGATGCGTCGAACGTGATCGGCTTCGATCCGTGGACGAACCTCGTCGACTACCTCGAGGCACGCATCGCCGGCGAGCCGGCCGAGGTGACGGCATGAGCGCGACGCTGATACCGGAGAGTGCCGCGGAGCGCTCCGAGAGCAACGGCGCGGCGAAGAAGATCCGCTTCGGCTACTGGCTGCCCGTGTTCGGCGGCTGGCTGCGCAACGTGGACGACGAGCGGATGGAGGCGAGCTGGTCGTATACGCGCAAGCTGGCGCAGCGGAGCGAGGAGATCGGGTTCGACCTGACGCTGATCGCCGAGCTGTTCCTGAACGACATCAAGGGCGCCGATGCGCCGGCGCTGGATGCCTGGAGCACGGCGGCGGCGCTCGCCGCGGTCACCGAGCGGCTGGAGCTGATGGTGGCGGTGCGTCCCCAGTTCCATCCGCCGGCACTGCTCGCCAAGCAGGCGGCGAACATCGACCAGATCTCCAGCGGGCGCCTCGCGCTCAACGTGGTGAGCGCCTGGTGGGCGGACGAGGCGCGCCGCTACGGGGTGCACTTCGACCGGCACGACGACCGCTATGCGCGCACGGCGGAGTGGCTGGACGTGGTGAGCGGGGCGTGGCGCGAGCCGCGGCTCACCCACAAGGGCACGTACTACACGGTGGACGACCTCATCGTCGAGCCCAAGCCGGCGCGCCAGCCGCGCCCCACCATCTACGCTGGTGGCGAGTCCGAGACGGCGAAGAACCTCATTGCCGCGAAGTGCGACGCGTACGTGATGCACGGCGACCCGGTGGAGCACATCGCGCCGAAGATCGCCGACATGCGCGCGCGGCGGGAGCGGGTCGCGGGAGATCGGGCCGGCGGCGCGGAGGTCAGCCCGATGGCATATGGCATGGCCGCCTACGTCATCGTGCGCGAGTCGGAGACCGCGGCGAAGCGCGAGCTCGAGCGCATCACCAACGTGAGCGAAGGCTCGCCCGGCTACCACAACTACCAGGATTGGGTGGCGAACACGCAGCTCGAGTCGCGCGTGTCGCTCGAGGACTACTCGGTGTCCAACCGCGGGCTCCGCGCCGGGCTCGTGGGCACCGCGGAGCAGGTCGCGGAGCGGATCCGCGCGTACCAGGATGCCGGGGTGGGGTTGCTGCTCCTGCAGTGCAGCCCGCAGCTGGAGGAGATGGAGCGGTTTGCGGAGGAGGTCATGCCGCTGCTGGAGTGAGGTGATGATCGCGGCTCACCGGACGGCACAACCGCCGTCGAGGTCCACTCGACCGCCGTCCGGTTTTCGCGGCCCGCTCCCTGCGATG
>DASURL010000032.1:0-6921 GCA_036280075.1 Gemmatimonadaceae bacterium
GCGCAGTCGCGCCTGTCCTTTCATCTGAAGGTGCTTCGCGAGGCGGGCCTCGTGTCGGACCGGAAGGAGGGACGGTGGTCGTACTACAGCATCGTGCCCGGCGCGCTCGCCGAGGTGCACGACCTCGCCGTCGCGATGCAGCCGCGGAAGGGTGTGCTGCCGATCCGTCGTGCGAAATGCTGCGGGTGACCGGCCGAACCGAACTTTTTTTATCCCCTATACATCAACTTTTCTTGATAGTCTCCCCGAGGCGACCATGAGCACCGAGACGAAGGCGACGCAGTCCTCTGCAACCGCGACGAAGGTCCCCACCACGCTCGACGAGATTCGCGCGACGGTGCAGGCGCGCTACGGCGCGACGGCACAGGCCGTCGCCGACGCGCGGGATGGCGCGGGGTGCTGCCTCCCCGGCGAGGGTGACTCGAGCGGCTGCTGTGGCGCGAAGAGCGGAACGTGGGACCCGATTACCGCCGACCTCTATGACGCCGGCGAGACGGCCGGCCTTCCCGCCGAGGCGCTCCTTGCATCGCTCGGCTGCGGCAACCCCACCGCGCTCGCCGAGCTGCACGAAGGCGAAGTCGTGCTCGATCTCGGCTCCGGCGGCGGCATCGACGTGCTCCTCTCGGCAAAGCGTGTCGGACCCACCGGCAAGGCGTACGGCCTCGACATGACCGACGAGATGCTCGACCTCGCCCTCGAGAACAAGGCGAAGGCCGGCGCGACGAACGTCGAGTTCCTCAAGGGCCACATCGAGGCGATCCCGCTCCCGTCGAACACGGTGGACGTGATCATCTCCAACTGCGTGATCAACCTCTCCGGCGACAAACGCCAGGTGCTGAAGGAGGCGTTCCGCGTCCTCAAGCCGGGCGGTCGCTTCGCCGTGAGCGACGTCGTCGTGCGGGAGGGACTGCCCGCAGCGGTGAAGGAGCACATGGGGATGTGGACCGGCTGCGTGGCCGGCGCGCTCGAGGAGCAGGAGTTCCTGTCGCTGCTGGCGGACGTCGGCTTCGAGAACCCGAGCATCGAGCCCACCCGCGTCTACACCCGCGACGACGCGGCGTCACTGCTCACCGGCACGGGCCTCGACGAGTCGCTCGCCGACGAGGTGCAGGGCAAGATCATGAGCGGCTTCGTGCGCGCGACGAAGCCGGGGCGATCCGCCTCGACGAACAAGCCCGTTCGCACGCTCGCCGCGCTCGGCGCCACGCCATCAGCGTCGCGCGACTGCGGCTGCGACGACGGCTGCTGCCGCTGAATGGGCGTGACGATCATGTCGACTTCCTTCACGAGTGCCGCAAGGCCGACCGCCAGCCGTGGTACGCCGACGCTCCGTCCGGCGGCGCAGACTGATCTCGCCGCCGTCGAGCGGCTGCTCACGGCGAGCAGCCTTCCGCTCGACGGGGTGCGCGAGGCGTTCGGCAGCTTCGTCGTCGCCGAAGCGAAGGGCGACATCGTCGGCGTCGCCGGCCTCGAGGTCTGCTGCGACAACGCGCTCCTTCGCTCTGTCGCCGTACACCCCGACTGGCGCTCGCACGGGCTCGGGCGCGCGCTCGTCACGCGCGTGATCTCCGACGCGGAGGCGCGGGGCCTCCGCGCGCTGTATCTCCTCACGACCACGGCTGAGCGCTACTTCCCGAGCTTCGGCTTCCACACGATCAGCCGCGACGACGTGCCGGATGACCTCCGCGAGACGGCCGAGTTCCGCGGTGCATGCCCGGCGTCGGCGACGGTGATGTGCCGGGCATGCGATCGCGCCTGACTCCGAGGGGGTGCGCTCAGCGGCGCCCCGTCAGCTGGTCGCGTGAGCTCACGTAGATGTTCGCCTCCCCCGTCGACCGCGTCGAGCCGAAGTACAGCGTCGTGCCGTCCCACGACAGCGATGGACGCGTCTCGGCGGACGGGCTGTTGACGGCATCGCCCAGGTTCACGGGCGCCGACCACGCGTCGTGGGCCGTCGCGCGGCTCGCCATCCAGATGTCCTGCGCGCCCTTGCCGCCAGGACGAGTGCTGAAGAAGTACAGCTCGAGGGCATCGCGCTGGATGTAGGGCTGTCCGTCCTCCTGCGCACTGTTCACTCCCGGCACGAGCGTGGGAGGCTGGTAGTGCCCGCCCCTCCATTCGCTCGAGTACAGGTCCGCATCGCCGCTCGTCGCGCCGGGCGGCTCCGGGGAGAAGCCACCGGCGCGCGTGCTGGAGAAGTAGAGCACCGGGCCGCGACCCGGCTCGGTGATCGGCACCGGCCCCGCCTCGTTGCCCGCGCTGTTGACGTCGCACCCGAGATTTTCCGGCTCGTCGATCGTGCCATCGTCGCGGAAGCGCGTGACGTAGATGTCGTCGCCGCCGCAGCCGCCGGGCCGGTTGCTGACGAAGAAGAACTCGTGCCCGTCGCGGGCCAGCATCGGGCAGAAGTCGTTGTACGCCGAGTTGATCGGCTCCCCCACGTTGGCCGGCTCCCCCCACGGCTCGTCGACGCTCTCGCGCCGCGACACCCAGATGTCGATCCCCCGGCTCCCTGGCCGTGTGGACGCCATGAAGAACGTCCTGCCGTCGCGCGACGTGGACGGGCAGCCGTCGGTGAACGCCGAGTTGAAGTTGGGGTGTGCCCCTGGCCACGCGTTCTCGATCCGCACTGCCGGCGTCCACGGCGCGAAGGGGCCGAGCTGCGCCCTCACTCCGGCCTCGGCCGATAGTGGCCGCGGCGCCACCGCATCGTGCGTGGTGCACCCGAGCGCCGCAGTGGCGATCGCCGCGAGCGCCAGCCGCCGCGACCAATGAAGTCCCTTCCCGTGCGTCGTCATCTGCCCTCTCCTCGTGAAGTGTCCGGGACGTCAGTGCCTCCTCGACCGTTCGACGTCCCCTCACGGGCTTGTACGACAAACGCCACGCGGATCGGCTCACGGCGGTCCGGGGGCGGTGAGGGGAAAGGCTTCCCGGGACCTGTCCCCTTGCCGAGGCGGTCAGCGAGGCCATCTTGGGTCCCAGCAGCAACGGTTCCTCTGCCGCCCGCAGCCTCAGCGTGGCAATGCCCCAGCCCGAATCCGGATCCGCGAGCGACGCCACGTCGCGCCAGCGTACCGTCGCCCGGCTCCTCGAGGAGGTCGGCGCCGGGAGGCGCGAGGCGCTGGATGATTTGGTTCCGCACGTCTACGACGAGCTGCGCGCGCTCGCCCGCCGCCAGCGCCGCCGCTGGCGTGGCAACGAGACGCTCGACACTACCGCGTTGATCCACGAGGCATACCTGCGGCTCGTCGACCAGACGGCACCGCGGTGGTCGAGCCACCCGCACTTCCTCGCCGTCGCGTCGCGCGCCATGCGCCAAGTGCTGCTCGACTACGCCAAGCGCCAGCACGCCGCCAAGCGCGGGGGCGCGCGCATGCAAGTCTCGCTCGGCGCGGTCGAGGAGTCGGTGCTCGCGCGGGGCGAGCCGGGCGACCCACGCCCCGAGGCACTCCTCGCCGTCGAGGAGGCACTCTGCCGCCTGGAGCGGCACGACCAGCTCCACGCCCGCGTGGTCGAGTGTCGCTTCTACGGCGGCATGAGCATCGAGGAGACGGCGGAGGCACTCGGCACCTCACCGGCGACGGTCAAGCGGAAGTGGGCCTTCGCCCGGGCCTACCTGAATCGCGAGCTGACGGCATGACGTCGGACGAGACAGCGGACGAAACGCCGGACCGCTGGCGGCGCGTCGAGGAAGTGGTGAGCGAGGCGCTCGAGCGCGACCCGTCGGACCGCGCCGCCTGGCTGGACGCGGCATGCGCGGGTGATCCGGAACTGCGCCGCGAGGCCGCGTCGCTGCTGGCGGCACACGACCGGCCCGGCCCGCTCGACCAGCTTGCCGCCGAGGTGGCGCCGCTGTTCGGACGTGTGCGCGGGCAGGACACGACGCAGGACGCACCCGAGCGCGTCGGCCGCTTCCGGATCGGCGGGCGGGTGTCGGACGGCGGCATGGGTGTGGTCTATCACGCGGTGGATGAATCGCTCGGGCGCACCGTCGCCCTGAAATTCCTGCAGGCGCGCTACCACGCGGACGACTCGGCTGCCAGGCGCTTCCGCCGCGAGGCGCGCACGGTGGCTGCGCTCGAGCATCCCAACATCTGCACCGTGCACGAGATCGGCGAGACCGCAGACGGGCGCCTGTACATCGCGATGCCGCTCTACGACGGTGAGACGCTCGACCAGCGCATCGAGCGCGGGCCGCTGGCCGTCGAGGAGGCGGTGCAGATCGCGGTACAGATCGCGCGCGGCCTGGCGAAGGCGCACGCGGCAGGCGTCGTGCATCGCGACGTGAAGCCGTCGAACGTCTTCATCACCACCGACGGCGTGGTGAAGCTGCTCGACTTCGGCATCGCGAAGCTGGCCGACGCGGCGCTCACCGCCACCGGCGGAGAGGGGCCGATCGGCACGGTCGCGTACATGAGCCCCGAGCAGGCGCGCGGCGAGGCGGTCGACGCCCGCACCGACCTCTGGTCGCTCGGCGTCGTGCTCTACGAGATGCTCGCCGGCCGGCGCCCGTTCACCGGCGACGCCGCGGCCGTGGTGCTCGACGCCATCCAGCATGCGCGATACGTCCCGCTGGCCGAGCAGCGCCCCGACGTGCCGCCGGCCCTCGCGAGCATCGTCGACGTCGCGCTCTCGAGGGACCCCGCCGCGCGCCAACAGTCGACGGCGGCGCTCGAGCACGATCTCCTGGCGCTCGGCGCGGGGACACCATCGGCGCGGCCACCTGTCACGCGGCCGCGGCGCGCGCTGCTCGTTGCACTCGCCGTCTCCGCGATCGCGCTCACCGCCGCCGCGGTGGCCAGGTCCGGCCGCTCTTCGCAGCCTCGCGCAGCGGCGCTGACCGCCGCGACCGTTCCGACGCCTTCGCGGTCGCTGGCCGTGCTGCCGTTCATCGATCTCAGTGGCGCGTCAGCGGATCGCTACTTCGGCGACGGGCTGAGTGAGGAGATCACCACCGCGCTCGGCCGGATCGAGGGGCTGCGGGTCGCCGCGCGCACCTCCGCCTTCGCGCTGCGCGACCGCGCGCTCGACGTGCGGCAGATCGGTGACACGCTCGGCGTCGATGCGGTGCTCGAGGGGAGCGTGCGGCGCGCCGGTCACCGGTTGCGCGTGACGACGCAGCTCGTGGATGCGCATTCAGGGATGCGCATCTGGGCGGGCGCCTACGACCGGGAGGACGCCGACGTCCTGACGGTCCAGGACGAGATTGCGGGCGCGATCGCCGATGCGCTCGAGCTCCGCCTGCGCGTGCACGAGGGGACGCCGCGCGTCCGTTCGACGACGAATCCGGAGGCGTACGACCTGTACCTGCGTGCGCTGCAGCTGCGCACCGACCTGAGCGCCGACGGGCTGCAGCGGGCCACCGACCTGCTCGACCGTGCGATCGAGCTGCAGCCCGACTTCGCGCTCGCGTACGCCGCGAAGGCAAGCGTGCTCGAGCCGCGCGTCCTTTTCCGGCAGATCCCGCAGCAGGAGGGGTTGAGCGCCACGCGTGCCGCGATCGACCACGCCTTTGCGCTGGATCCGCGCAATGGGGAAGCGCACGTCGCACGGGGGATCCTGCAGCTCTTCTGGGAATGGGACTGGGCGGGCGCTGAGCGCTCGCTGCGCCGCGCCGTGGCGCTCGACCCGAACAACGCACACGCCTGGCATCATCTCGGCAACTACTACCGCGCGATGGGGCGGCTCGACCTGGCTGCCGACGCGCGCCTGCGCGGCCTTGCCCTCGACCCACTCAACGCGCGGCTGCGCGCCGCGCTCGGCGAGGAGTACTTCTACGGCGGACGATGGGATGACGCGCTCGCGGCGCTCCAGCGCGCCGCGCAGCTCGATCCGCTGCACCCCATCCTGCTTGGCCGCGCCAACGCGGCGGTGGGGCCGGGCCGCGTCTACCTCGCGCAGGGACGCGAGGCAGACGGGGTGCGGGACCTGCTGCGCGTGGCCGCGCTGCGCGGCGCGAGCGCCGACGAGATCGACGCGCTGCGCACGGCGTACCGCACTGGCGGGGTCCACGGCTTCTGGCGAGCCTGGCTGGCGATGGACCGCCGGCAGAGCGGGCCCTCGATGGACCCCCTGCGCGTCGCGGCGTTGAGCGCGCTCGCCGGCGACACGGCGCAGGCGCTCACCTGGCTCGAGCGCGCGTATGCCGAACGGAACCCGGGGCTCATCTTCATGCGCACCGATCCGTCGTACGCATCGCTGCGCTCGAACCCGCGCTATCGGCGAATCGAGCGGGCGATGCGGTTCCCGCCTCGTTAGGCGCTGCGGACGTCGCCGAGCACGACGGCGGCGTTGCGCTGCAGCCCCGCGAGCTTCGCGCGCTTCATCGGCGACTTGCGGAAGGCATCGCTGAACTCCTCCTGCGAGAGCTGCAGCAGGTCGTGCGCGAGGGTGCGTGCATCCTTGCCGGCGATGAACTCACGCGGCGTGAACGGCGAGCCCTCGGGCAGCTCGCGCGCGAACCGCTGGTTCCACGGGCACACCTCCTGGCACACGTCGCACCCGTACAGCCGATCCCCGATTCCCTCGTGGAATTCCGGCGGAATCGCGCCCTTCAGCTCGATCGTGAGGTACGAGATGCACTTCGTCGCGTCGAGCCGGCGCGGACCGGCGAAGGCGTCGGTGGGGCACGCATCGAGGCAGCGGGTGCAGGTGCCGCAACGGTCCGCCTCGAAGGGCGCATCCGTCGCCAGCTCGAGATCGAGCACCAGCGCGCCGATGAAGAAGAAGGACCCGCGCGCCGGGTTGATCAGGTTCGTGTTCCTCCCGAACCATCCCAGCCCCGCGCGTCGTGCGAGGTCGCGCTCGAGCAGGGGACCGGTGTCCACGTACGGCTTGCCGAGGATCGTGCGTCCGGCATCGCGCTCGAGGCGCGCGTGCAGCTCGCGCAGCCGCGATTCCATGATGTCGTGATAGTCGTCG
>DASURL010000033.1:0-11199 GCA_036280075.1 Gemmatimonadaceae bacterium
CGAGACGCCCGCCCTGCAGGACGATGATCCGGTCGCAGGTCCGCTCGACGTCGGCCATGAGATGCGACGAGAAGAGCACGCTGATTCCGAATTCGCGATGCGTCTTGCGAACCAGCGCGAGCATCTCCTCGCGGCCTAACGGGTCGAGCCCCGCCGTCGGCTCGTCGAGAAAGACGAACGCCGGGTCGTGCACCAGTGCCTGCCCGAGCTTCACACGCTGCTTCATGCCGGTCGAGTAGCCGCCGATCGCGCGATAGCGCTCCTCGAACAGGCCCGTATGGCGCAGCGTATCGGCGGCGCGCGTGCGCGCGATCTTCGGCGGGAGCCCGCTGGCCTCGGCCATGTGCGTCAGGAACTCGGCGGCGCTCACCTGGCTGGGCAGGCAGTCGTGCTCCGGCATGTAGCCCACGCGGGCGCGCGTGGCCACGCTGCTCGACGCATGCTCGCCGAGCACCTTCGCGCTGCCCGAGGTGGGCGCGACGAGGCCGAGCAGGATCTTGATGATCGTGCTCTTGCCGGCGCCGTTCTCGCCGAGGATGCCGGTGATGCCGTCGGTGATGGTGAAGCTGATGTCGTCGAGGGCGACGACGTCCCGGTACTTCTTCGTGACGTGCTCGATGGCGAGCAGCGGGGTGCCGGGCGCGGGCCTCATGCGGTCGCTCCCGGCTTCTGCGGCGGGCACGATGGCTGGTCGCCGGCGCGGCAGGCCCGCTTCCGGTAGTCCTTCGCCTTCGTGGTGTCGCGGTACACGCCCGTGCCCCGCTCGTACATGGACGCGGCGCGCGCGCACCCTTCGGCGGCGCCGTCCTCGCAGCTCGCGCGGTACAGGTCGAGGGCGCGGATGAAGTTCTGTGGCACCCCGCGGCCGGCCTCGTAGGTCATCGCGAGGTCGAGGCAGCCGACGTCGGTCCGAGTGCCGCTGTTGTCGCGGCTGCGGCACGACTGCCTGAACAGCGCGACGGCGATGGAGTCGTTCCTTGGCACCCCGGTCCCAGCGGCGTTCAGCCGCCCGAGCCCGACGCAGCCGATGGCGACCTTCGCGTCGCAGCTCTGCTTGAAGAGCGCCGCCGCTTTCGTGAAGTCGTGGGCGGGGGCGGTGCTGTCGGCGTAGAGGAGGCCGAGGTGTGCGCAGCCGAGCATGTCGGCGCCGTCGCAGGCCTGCCGATAGAGCGTTGTCGCGCGGGCGGGATCCTTCGGCACGCCGGCGCCCGCCTGGTAGAGGATGCCGAGCCGTGCACACCCTTCCATGGACTGCAGCTCGCAGCCGCGGGTGAGCAGTCGGGTGGCGCGGGTGGAGTCGGTCTTCACGCCCTCGATGCTGCGCTTCTGCAGGAGGGCGCCGAGGCTGGTGCAGGCCTGGCCGACGCCACCGACGCAGGCGGTGTCGTAGAGGACCGCGGCGCGGGGGACGTCGCGCAGGACGTACTCGCCCTTCTGCAGCCGGGCGGCGTAGTCGGCGCACGCCTTCGGGACGCCGTCGTTGCAGGCGGTGCGGAGCTTCCTGGCGACTTCGTTGCCGGGCGCGCAGCCGGTGGAGACGATGAGCAGCGCGGCGACGGCGAGGAGGGCGCGGGCGATCCCGCGGTGGGGGGCGGCCGTGGGTGGCATTCCGGGGGATACGGCGGGGGCGGGCGGGAAGTTTCCGGCTCATGCTCGCCGCGCGGGGCTCGCAACCAATTCGGGAATGTTCATGTCGAATCTGGCGCCGGCGACCCGGTCGTCGTGCCTGATCGGACTTCAACCATCGTGACTTCGATGTTTTCCAGATTGAGTGCGGGACTCCTCACCCTGTCCCTCGTCGTCGGCGGCGCTCCCTCCGTGCAGGTCCCGGTGGAGAAGCCGCAGGTCGTGAAGCTCGAGCGCTTCCGCAAGGCGCTCTGGAAGGTGCACCTCACCGTGAACGGCGTGCCCGGCGACTTCCTGTTCGACACGGGGGGTGGCGTGACGCTGCTGGCAAAGGACTTCGCGCCGAAGGTGGCGTGCACGTACTGGGGGCGCAACACGGGCTACAACATGTTCGGCAAGCGCGGCGACGGGGCGCACTGTGACGGCGTGCAGCTCGTGGCGGGCGGCGCGGCGCTCACGCCGGTGAGCGTGGGGCAGATGGACTTCACCGGCCAGTTCCCCGGCGACAGGGCGCCCGACGGCCTCCTCTCGCTCGACGCCTTCGACGGCAAGGCGATCACGATCGACCAGGCGGCGGGGACGCTGACGATCGAGACACCGGCGAGCCTCGCCGAGCGTGTGGCGCACATGACGGAGCTGCCGATGCGCCTGGTGCGCGACTGTTCGGCGCGCTGCCTCAACGCGTTCGTGGCCGTGCCGACGCCGAAGGGACGCACGTGGCTGATCCTCGACTCGGCGGCCGGCGGCGTGTCGCTGATCGCGCGCGACTACGCCGACGCGTTCGGGCTCGACTCGACGAAGAAGCTGGGCCAGCAGCTGCGCGTGGACATCGCACCGGGCATCAGCGTGGACAGCCCGGTGATGATCGCCGACATGATCATGGACGGGAACCTGGGGCAGCCGTTCATGAGTCGGTACGTGATCACGATGGATGTTGCCAATGGGCGGCTATGGGCGACGAAGGCGAAGGCCAGATAGCGCGCGACGACAACAGCAACGGCGAGTACGCGGGTAAACGCGGTACCTCGTACGAAGACCGGCATACCAGCCCCAGGAATTCGGAGCTGCGTGTGGACGAATCATAGCGCCACCGCCGAGCAGCCACGCGCTGCGAAGGTCAGGGGCAGTCCTCGCAGGCAAGCGTCGCAGCATTCCTGAAGGCAGTATGCCAATCCGGGTACACGGTACCGAGTTTACCCGCGTACTCGAAGTTGTCGTTCAAGCCTGCCGCACGCGCGCCTCGCCCACGTACGGCTGTGCCGCCCGCTCACGCCGGCGGAGCCGCCAGAAGTCCACCGGGTCGGCCGGACGCTCGTGGCAGCGGAAGTAGCGCTGCAGCGGCTCGACCGTGTCCTCGTGCACGGGCTCGGGGCTGGCGACGAAGCTCGGCACGTCCTCGAGGTCGTGGGTCGTCACGGCGCGCAGGTGGATCTCGGACCGGATGGGCGCCACCTGCAGGCTCTCCACCGGGACGACGATCGTCATCGCGCCGGCGCGCGTGGCGACGCCGGGGTCGAGCTTCACCTCGAGGTGCCGCGCGGTGAGTGAGTGCAGCTCCACCAGCACGTCGTGCACCCGCCCCACACGCCGGCCATCGGCGCCCACCACCACCCACCCGCGGATGTCCGGCTCTCCGGGCAGGATCTGATGAGTGGGCAGGTTGCCGAGTCGGCGGGCAATGGGCGTGGCCTGTCTGGTCATCAGGTACCTCCGGGAGCTGTGGGTGATCTGGATTCGATGGCTGCGTTGGCAGGTCGAGGAGATGAAGACGCGGGCCGGCGCCAGATCGTGGCGGGCCCGCGATGGGTGTGGAGCAATACATGTAATATACATGTTTTGTGCCGGAAATTCAACCGACGTGCACCATGAACGGCAACGGCGAGTACGCGAGCAAACCCGGTACTCTGTACGAAGACTGGCATACTGGCCCCAGGAATTCGTGGCTGCTTGCGGACGAATGGGTGCGCCATTGCCGCGCGTCCCGCGCTGCGACGGTCAGTCCCCGTCACCGCGGAAAAGCGTCGGCGCATTCCTGAAGGCAGTATGCCAATCCTGATACGCGGTACCGAGTTTACCCGCGTACTCGTAGTTGCAGTTCAGCTGTCCTGAATCGCCTCCCTCACCTCGCGCACGAGCGCCTGCCTCGTCACCACCCGCTCGTCGTCCGGCGGTGGCTGCCTTCGCGACAGGAGCCGCTCCCGCCGGCGGTGCTTCATCGCGCTCGGCACGCGCTCGGCCGCACGCAGGTGCACCTCGCGCACCCCGCTCCGGCGAATCACCTCCGCCACGTTCGCCGCGGTGATCCCGCCGCCCGCCATCACCGTCAGGTCGCTTCCCGCGCGCAGCGTGAGTCGCGCGAGGCACTCCGCGCCCTGCAGCGCACTTGGCGCACCGCCCGAGGTCAGCACGCGCTCCACGCCGAGCTCGATGAGTGCGTCGAGCGCCGCGTCCTGGTCGCGCACGAAGTCGAACGCGCGATGGAAGGTCACCTCCATCGGGCGCGCCGCGTCGATGATGCAGCGCATCGCCCCCACATCCACGTCGCCGTCGGTGGTGAGCGCGCCGGCCACGATGCCGTCCACGTGCAGCGAGCGCATGACGCGGATGTCGCGCTCCATCACGTCCAGCTCGTCGGCCGTGTAGAGGAAGTCGCCCGTCCGCGGCCGGATGAGCACGAACAATGGAATGGAGAGCTGGTCCCACACCGCCTCGATCAGGCCGTGGCTCGGCGTGACACCCCCCTGGAGCAGCTCGCCGCTCAGCTCGATGCGATCGGCCCCGCCCCACTCCGCCTGCATCGCCCCATCTATCGAGTCGACGCAGGCCTCCACGAGCACCCGTCGTCGCGCGCTCACCTGCCCTGCTTCGGCGGCGACCATTCGCCGCGCGCGACGGCCGGGACGAACTTGTCGAGCCCGCGCGGCGGGAAGTCGAGGGTGCGCCCCTCCTCCGCGCTCCGGTACGCGGTCATCAGCATCTGCACCACTTCCACGCCATCGTCGAAGGTCAGCCTCGGCGCCTCCTTGCCGAGGAAGCAGCGCACGAAATGCCGGTCCTCGGCTTCGTAGCCGTACGCCACCGCTTCGTTCGCCACCACCGGCATCTGTCCCACCTCGGCGTTCTGCTTCTCCACCAGATCCTCGCCGGCGCGACCCTTCACCTCGCGGCTGAAGAAGAGCTTGAGGCCGGCATCGAGGGTGTTCCAGCTCATCGAGTACTCGGGACCGAGCAGCTCGGCGGAGAGCCGCAGCCCCGCGCCGACGAAGCTCCACGACGTGCTCGCCTCGCCGAGCACGGTGTAGCCGTCGTCGGTGCGGAACTCGATCGTCGTGCTGGCGAAGTCCTCGCTCGGGTGCCTCGCGTAGTCCACGTCCTTTCCCTGCGCCTTCTGCAGCTTCTTCGCGTACTCCGGCCGCGTCCACTTGAGCGACGCGATGTGCGCCGTGATGCGGGTGGGGGTGACGGTGGCAAGCGGCGCGCCGGGCTTCGTGAGGAGGTGGCGGACAACGAGCGCCGAGTGGCACATCATGTCGTTGAGGACGCCGCCACCCTGCAGCGCCCCCTGCCAGAACCAGGGCATGTGCGGGCCGCTGTGCTCTTCGGCGGCGCGCGCGAGGTAGGGACGGCCCGTCGTCGCCGCACCGCGCGCCCAGATGAGGTGGCGCCCGACCTCCACCTGCGGCGCGAAGAGCTGGTTCTCCAGGTAGCCGTGCATCAGTCCCGCCTTCTTCACCAGCCGCGCGACTTCCTTTGCCTCGGCCACGTTGCGGGCGAGGGGCTTCTCGCAGGCGATCCCCTTCAGCGTGCCGCGGCCGCGCTCGAGCGCGTCCACGATCTCCTGCACGTTCTCGATGCGCGCCTGGTTGGGGCCGGTGAGCCAGATGGCATCGATCGCCGGATCGGCCACCATGTCGCCGATCGACTTGTACGCCTTCGCGGCGCCGACATCCATCTCGTTCGCGTAGCGCGCCGCGGCAGCGGCGTTCTTCGCGTTGGGGCTCCAGACACCGAGCACGTCCGCGTCGCGGACGCCCTGCCAGCCGAGCATGTGGAACTTCGCGTTGAACCCGCTGCCGATGAAGCCGACGCCGAGTCGTCCATCCTTCATGAATTGCGTCTCCGGGCCAGGCTCGCGTCGTACTCCTCGTAGCTCACGCCGAGCTTCTGCGTGGCGGCGGGGGGACAGCCGTTCCAGTTGGGGTTGAACACGTTGCCCATGTAGCGCAGGTCCTGCCAGCCCATGTTGCTGGAGAAGAACGCGGCGCCGATGGAGGAGCGGAAGCGGCTGAAGAAGGCGACGCCGGCGGCGAGCTCCTTCCTTGCTTTTTTCGGATAGGCGATGTCGTCGAGCACCGCCTTCCGCTGCGCACCGGAGGCATTGAGGAAATCGACGCCGAACCGCGAGCGCATCTCGTTGTCGAGCCAGGCGAGGCCGCCGCGCATCTGCACGCGCGAATTCTCGCTCGTCTCCTTGTCCATCAGCATGAAGTCCACGAACTCCGGCGCCTTCGCATCCGTGGCGCTGCCGGAGCGCTCGTCCTTCGGGATGACGATGTCGGCGAGCAGGCGCACGGTGCGCCATTCGTGCGGGGTGAAGAACTTCGGCTTGTACGGTGCCTGGTCCACCTCCTCCTGCAGCCGCGCCACGAACCGCGTGGCGCGCTCCACGCTCGGCGCGCTCCAGTCGAGCGCACCCACCACGGGGACGGCGCCGAGGAGCTTCAGGGCGTCGCGACGGGATACGTCGGTCATAGTGCACCCGCCTTGCGCTGCCGGGTGATGTAGTCGGCCGTGCGCCAAGAGAGCGCAAGGATCGTCCAGGTGGGATTCTTGTCCGCCTGGCTCACGAAGGGCCCGCCGTCGGCGACGAAGAGGTTCTTCACGTCGTGCGCCTGGCAGTTCGCGTTGAGCACGGAACGACTCGGGTCGCTTCCCATCTGCACGCAGCCCAGCTCGTGGATGATGGAGCCGCCGCTGGAGATGCCGTAGTTCTGTTCCTTGCCCGGCATCGGCGAGAAGACCTCGCCTCCCATCTCGGCAATCAATGCGCGGAAGGTCTCCTGCATGTGCTTCACCTGGTTGTACTCGTGGTCGGTCCACTGCCAGTGGAAGCGCACGACGGGGATCCCCCACATGTCCACGACCGTCGGGTCGAGATCCATGTACGAGTTCTCGTTGGGGATCATCTCGCCACGGCCGCTGAATCCGATCGTCGCGCCGTAGTACTTGCGGTAGTCGTCCTTGAGCGACTTCCCGTAGCCGCCACCGCCGGGATAGTTCTGGATGCCGCCCATGAAGCCGTAGCCCGGCGCGCCGAGTCCGCCCCACACCTCGATGTGGTAGCCGCGCGGGAAGTCGAGCTTCGCGTTGTCGAGCCACCAGGGCATGTAGACGTGCATGCCGCCCACGCCGTCCTCGTTGTGCGGCACGTGGTCGGTCATCGCGGGAATGAACCCGGCGACATCGGTGCCGGTGGTGTCCGTGAGCCCCTTCCCCACCCAGCCGGACGAGTTGGCCAGGCCGTGCGGGAATTGCGACGAGCGGCTGTTGAGGAGCAGCCGCGCCGACTCGCACGCGCTCGCGGCGAGCACGATGACCTTCGCCTTCACGTGCCGGTCGCTGCCCGTCTTCTTGTCGATGTACGACACGCCCGTCGCGAGGCCGTCCCTGCCGACGGTCACCTCGCGCGCCATGGCGTTGGTGATGAGCTTGAGCCGCCCCGTGGCGAGCGCCGGCGCGATGAGCACGTCGGGGCTGGAGAAGTTCGCCTTCACCTGGCAGCCGCGATTGCACTGGCCGCAGTAGTGGCAGGCCTGCCGGCCGTGGATCGGCTTCGTGATGATCGAGAGCCGCGACGGGATGCACGTCACGCCGAGCTTGTCGCTCGCCTTCTTCACGAGCAGCTCGTAGCAGCGCGGCTTCGGTGGCGGGAGGAAGTTGCCGTCGGGATGGTTGCGCAAACCTTCGCGGCTGCCGAACACGCCGATGAGGTCGTCCACGCGGTCGTAGTACGGCGCCACGTCGTCGTACGAGATGGGCCAGTCGTCACCGAGGCCGTCCCTGCTCTTTCCCTTGAAGTCGTCCGGACCGAACCTCAGTGAGATGCGGCCCCAATGATTCGTTCGGCCGCCGAGCATGCGGCCGCGCCACCAGTTGAACTTCTGGCCGCTGGCCACGGTGTACGGCTCCCCCTCGATGTCCCACCCGCCGTCGCAGGCGTCGAACTCGCCGAAGGGGCGCTCGCGCGTGGAGGCGCCGCGGCGCGGCGAGGCCCACGCGGGGAGGAGCATCTTCGAGTCCTTGCTCGCATACCACTCGCCCCCCGCCTCGAGCATGACGACGCGCGCGCCGGCCTGGGTGAGTGCGTAGGCGGCCATGCCGCCCCCCGCGCCGGAGCCGACGATGCAGACGTCGTAGTCCGTGCGCTGTTCGGTTGGTGCCATCAGTAGGTCAGCCGTGAGAGATAGGAATAGCTCGCGCGGATGGAGGCGAGCGGGTCGGCGGGCTGGTCGTGCTCGACGAAGGCGTGGCTCGTGCCCTGGCCACGCGCCAGCGTGAGCAGCGCAGCCCAGTCGATGGTGCCGGCGCCCACGTCCACCATGCGCCGCTCCGGCGCGGCGGTGGCGTCCTTGAGGTGGAGCATCGGGAAGCGGCCGGGATAGTGGCGCAGGTACCACGAGGGATCCGAGCCCCCCTTCGTCACCCAGTACACGTCCATCTCGATGCCGACGAGCTTCGGGTCGGTGCGCTCGAGCAGGGTGTCGAACATGGTGGTGCCCGCCACGTGAGCGAACTCGAAGTCGTGATTGTGGTAGGCGAAGTGCAGGCCGGCCTCGGTCGCCAGCCTGCCGAGGTGGTTGAAGCGGTCGGCGACGCGAGCCCAGTCGGCGGGGGCGCTGCGCAGCGGCGCGTCCAGCCAGGCGATCGTCACCCAGTCGTGCCCGATCGCCTTCGCCTCCTCCAGCGTGCGCGCCCATGCCGCATCGTCGGCGGGCAGTGCGATGTGGGTGGAGGGCGCGCGGAGTCCGTGGCGCGCGAGCGCCTCGCGCACCTGGGCCGGCGTGCGCCCGAAGTAGCCCGCGAACTCCACCTCCCGGTAGCCGATGTCGGCCACGCGGGCGAGGGTGCCGTCGAAGTCGCGCGCCATCAGGGAGCGCACCGTGTAGAGCTGGAGCCCGATCGGGATGCGGGGCGCGCCGCCGGACGCGCCGAGGCTGGATGGCCTGAGGCAGCCGAGCAGGCTCAGGCCGGCGGTGGAGCGGGCGAGCGTGGCGAGGAATTCGCGCCTGGTATGCATGATCGGCGAATGTGCGGCGCAGGATCGCGGCGCGGCAAGGGCACTTGGGCAAAGCCCGACCCGTTGCCATATCTTGGAATCATGGCGAGCCACCTCAAGGGGCCTCCCGCCCCCGATATCGCAGCGCCGGTTCGCGGCGCGCGCTCCTCCCGCGTCGCCGGGTCGCTGGTGGGCTCGGAGATCCTCAAGATTGCCGCCGACGTCCGCGCCCTCGTCGCCGCCGGGCAGCAGATCTGCAACCTCACCGTCGGCGACTTCGCCGCCTCCGAGTTCCGCATCCCGTTTGCGCTCGGGCAGGCAATAGTGGATGCGGTGCACCGCGGCGAGACGAACTATCCCCCCTCCGACGGCATCCCTGCGCTGCGCGAGGCGATCCGCGCGCTCTACATGCGCGAGCTCGGCTTCACGCCGCCCATGGAATCGGTGATCGTTACCGGCGGCTCGCGTCCCGGCATCTACGCCACCTACCGCTCGCTGGTGGATCCGGGAGATCGCGTGGTGTATCCGGTGCCGTCGTGGAACAACAATCACTACGTGCACCTGATCGGCGCCGAAGGGGTGGCGGTGAAAACCGACCCGTCGTCGCGCTTCCTGCCGACGCGCGCCTCGCTCGAGGGTGTGGTGCGCGGGGCGCGGCTGATCGCCCTCTGCTCGCCGCAGAATCCCACCGGCACCGCCTTCACCGCCGACGAGCTGCGCGCCATCTGCGAGCTCGTCGTGGAGGAGAACGCGCGCCGCGGTGCCGGCGAGCGCCCCCTCTACCTGATGTACGATCAGGTCTACTGGACGCTGACCTTCGGTGACACGCGCCACGTGCACCCGATCGGCGTCTGCCCCGACGTGGCGCCGTTCACCGTCTACGTGGACGGGATCTCCAAGGCGCTCGCCGCCACCGGCGTGCGCGTCGGGTGGATCGTGGCGCCGCCGGACATCGCGAAGCCGATGAGCGGACTGCTCGGCCACGTGGGGGCATGGGCGCCGAAGGCCGAGCAGGGGGCGGTGGCCAGCTACCTCTCGGACCCGGGGACGGTGATGGCCGACCGCGAGGAGCTGGTGGCCGGCGTGCGCGAGCGGCTCGACGCGCTGTACGACGGCCTCGCCGCCATGCGCGCCGAAGGGCTGCCGGTGGACGTCATCGCCCCCGAGGGGGCCATCTATCTGAGCGTGAAGTTCGCGCTGCGCGGACGCGTCCTCGGCGACGGCACGCGCCTGGATGACGACGAGGCGGTCCGCGCATGGCTGCTCCGCGCGGCCGGCATGGCCGTCGTTTCCTTCCACGCGTTCGGCGTGGTGGAGGACACGGGGTGGTTCCGGCTCTCCGTGGGCGCGGTGTCGCTCGCGCAGATCGCCGCCCTCCTGCCGCGCCTCCGCACCGCCCTCCAGGCGAGCTGACTCCAGGCGGGCTCGACGGGCGAAAATCCGTCGCCGCAGAGCCCGTAAGTGCGGCACGGGTCTGGCTTTATGAACCCCCGACGATCTTTCGCGGAGGGTTCATGATGACGATGCTGCTCGAGTCTGGGGCCCGGCCCTACGGATCGAAGAAGGGGGTGGCGCTGAGCGTGGGACTTCACGGCCTGCTCATCGGGGCGGCGATCGCCGCGACGGCGGCAGCAGCCTCGATGCCGAAGTACGAGAAGATCGAGGAACACCCGGTCGTGTACGTCGCGCCACCCCCGCCGGCAGCGGAGCCGGTGCATGTGGCGCCGCCGCCGCCCGCGGCGAAGGCGCCGAAGGCCGCGACGGTCCCGGCCGTGAAGCGGGTGGAGACGCCGCGGCCGAAGCCGGCTCAGGCGCAGCCGCTGCCCAAGGCGCCGGCCGCGATCGCGATCGCAGCACCGACCAGGGTGCCGGTGTCGATCCCGGCGATCGACCTGAAGACGCCGGACATCGGCGACATCGTGGCGGCGCCGGCGCCCGACCGCATCGCGACCGGCGGCAGCTCGCGTCGCACCTCCGCCGAGAGTGGCGGCGAGGTGGAGGAGTCGAGCGGGCGCGGCCTCAACAGCGGCAGCGCGGCACGCGCCTACTCGGAAAACGAGGTCGAGCGGACGGTGGAGGTGGTACGCGCCCCCGAGCCGCGGTATCCCGACGCGCTCAGGAGCGCCGACCTCGAGGGCGCCGTCATGATGCAGTTCATCGTGGGCACGAACGGCCGAGTGGAGCCGGGATCGATCAAGGTGCTCTCCTCGCCGCACAAGCAGTTCTCCGACGCCGTGCGCGCGGCGCTGCTGTCGGCGAAGTTCCGGCCGGCCCAGGCGGGGGGGCACGCGGTGCGC
>DASURL010000034.1:0-8671 GCA_036280075.1 Gemmatimonadaceae bacterium
TCCGGGCTGGATCACGTGCCCCTCGAGCAGCTTGAGAGTGGCCGGCGCCGGCACCGGCAGCAATCCGTGCGCGGCTCGAACGGTCCCGTCACCCGTGCGCAGCGGACCACACCGGACGTCCTTCACGCCAAGCTCCTCCAGTCCCCACACCACGCCGACCACGTCGAGGATCGCATCCACCGCACCGACCTCGTGAAGGTGCACCTCCTCGGGCGGCATGCCGTGGATCTCGCCCTCCGCGGTGGCGATGGCCAGGAACACCGCATCCGCACGCTCGCGCACGCGCTGAGGCGCGCCGCTCTTCGCCACGAGTTCACGGATCTCGTCGATGTGACGCCCGTGCGGCTGCGGCGGGATGTCGAAGTCCACCTTCCAGCAGACGAGCTCCCCACGCAGCACCTCGCGGATCTCGACGCGGACGTCGGCCAACGCCAGCCTGGCGGGCAGTGCGCGGAGCCACTCGGCGTCGAGCCCCACGCCGAGCAGCGCGCCGAGCGTCATGTCGCCGGCGATGCCGCTGAACGGATCGAGGATGGCGGTGCGCATTCGTGGAACCTAACGGTCAGAACCGATACGAGGCGCCGCTGCCCGTGTTGAACACGAGGACGCGCGCCGACGCGGGGATCCTCCCCTCGCGCACCAGCGTCTCCAGCACGGCGAGCGCGCAGCCGCCTTCCGGCCCGACGTCCACGCCCGACGCGCGGCTCAGGCGCGCCGTGCCGGCACGGATGGCAGCCTCGCTCGCGCTGCCGGCGTCGCCCTCGCTCTCGTACAGCGCACGCAGGATCAAGCGGTCGCCGAGCGCGCTCGGCACGCGCAGGCCGCTGGCGTGCGTCTGCGGGTTCTCCCACGGGGTGGCACGGTCGGCGCCCTCGTGGAAGGCGCGCACGATCGGCGCGCACCCGTCGGCCTGCGCGCTCACCATGTGCGGGAGCGCCACGTCGCGCCGCAGCCAGCCGCCGTCGCGCATCTCGTTGAACACCTTCCACATGCCGATGAGTCCCGTGCCGCCGCCGGTGGGATACACGATGTGCGTCGGCAGCGACCAGTCGAGCTGTTCGGCGATCTCGATGCCCATCGTCTTCTTCCCTTCGATGCGATAGGGCTCCCGCAGCGTCGACACGTCGAAGTATCCCTGCTCCGCCGCGAAGGCGCGCGCCTGCTTTCCAGCGTCGCCGATGTGTCCCTCGACGAGCTCCAGGCGGGCGCCGAGCGAGCGGATCGTCGCGAGGATCGGCGCCGGGGTGGAGGCCGGCGCGAAGACGCGCACCGGCAGTCCCGCCGCGGCGCCATATGCGCTGAGCGCCGCACCCGCGTTGCCGGCGGTGGGAACGACCAGGCCGGCGACGCCGAGCGCCGCGGCGCGCGTGACCGCGGCGCTCATGCCGCGCGCCTTGAAGGACGCCGTGGGATTGAGCCCTTCGTCCTTCACCCACAGCTGTCCCACACCGAGCTCGCGCGCCAGCAGCGGAAGGTCGAGGATCGGTGTTGCCCCCTCGCCGAGCGAGACGGGCTTCTCGTCGTCGCGCAGCGGCAGCACCGCCGAGTAGCGCCACATGTCCCATCGCCTGCCGATCGCGTCGCGCGACGGCCACGGTGAATCGTAGCGCACGAGCCAGGGCTGCCCGCACTTGGGGCAGACGGATGCCAACGCGTCGCCGGGCTGGCGCGCGTCACAGGCCGAACATTCGAGGTGCCAGGAGCTCACGATTGCGGATCGGAAGGGGCGGGGGTGGAGACTGCGGGAGTGCCAGGTGCAGCATTCGTGTCGCCGACCACCTCGGTCGACGACGGTGGGGGCGCGGCCGCGGGAGCGAGCGCGTCGCTCGCACGCAGCGCATCGAGGATGCGCTGGCCGCTCTTCACCGAGAACCCGGGCAGCTCGGCGATCTGCTCCGGCGTCGCGGCACGAATGCCCTGCAGGCTGCCGAACGCCGTGAGGAGCTGCCGGCGCTTGTTTTCGCCGACGCCGGGAATGCGCAGCAGCTCCGACGTGATGGTACGCACCGAGCGGCGCTTGCGCTGGAAGGTGATGGCGAAGCGGTGCGCCTCGTCGCGCGCCTGCTGCAGCATGCGCAGCGCGGGCGAGCGTCGCGGGAGGCGGAGCGACTCGGAGCGCCCGAGCACGAAGATTTCCTCCTCGCGCTTGGCGAGGCTGATGATCGGCAGCGCCTCCAGGCCGAGCGTGCGCAGCGACTCCGCTGCCGCATTGAGCTGTCCCTTGCCACCGTCGATGAGGACCAGGTCAGGGAGCGGGCGCTGCTCGTCGAGCCGCCGCTGGAAGTAGCGGCCGACGACCTCGTTCATGGAGGCGAAGTCGTCGATCCCCGCGACGGTCTTCACCTTGAACTTCCGATACTCGGCGCGCAGCGGCCGCCCGTTCTGGAACCAGATGCACGACGCCACGGTGTCCGTGCCCTGGGCGTGCGAGATGTCGAAGCAGACGAAGGCGCGCGGCACCTTCTGCAGCCCGAGCTGGCGCTGCAGCTCGTAGACCGGATCGGCGGCGCGCTCCTCGGTGGGATCCTCGCCGGTGAGCCGTGCTTCTTCCAGCAGGTGTCGCGCGTTCTGCTGCGCGAGGTCCACCAGGTCGCGTCGCGGCCCGCGCTGCGGAACGTGGATCTTCGTCCGCTCCAGCGACTCCTCCACCACTGCGCGCTCGGCCACGTCGAACGGCAGCACCAGCTCCTGCGCGCGCTCCTCCAGCAGCCGATACGGGCCGGCCAGGTACGTCTCGAGCACGCTCGCATCTTCCTCGCCGTCGATGTTCGCCACGAACTGGTGATCGCGCGCCAGCAGCTTGCCGGAGCGGATGCGCAGCAGGGCGATCACGGCGTCGTCGCCGTCGCGCGCGTAACCGATCACGTCCCGGTCGCCGCCTTCCACTTCCGCGACGACGGTCGGCTCCTCCATGCGCTCCAGGTACGACAACGCGTCACGCAGCTGTGCCGCCCGCTCGAAGTCCAGCGAGTCGGCGGCCAGCTCCATCCGTTCGCGAACCTTGCGGATGATCTGGTCCGGCTTTCCCTCGAGGAACTCCAGCACCTCGTCGATCATCGTGCGATACTCGGCCTGCGTCTGCGCGAAGATGCACGGCGCCTTGCAGCGGCCGATGTGGTGGTCGAGGCAGGCGCGCTCCGGCATCTGGGCGGGCATGTCGAAGTTGCACGACCGCACGGTGAACAGCCGCCGCACCACGTCCAGCGCGCGGCGCATGGCGCCGACGTCCGTGTACGGTCCGAAGTAGCGGGCACCGTCGTTCTGCAGTCGACGCGTGACCCACATCCGCGGGAAGGGCTCCTGCACCGTGACCTTGATGTACGGGTACGACTTGTCGTCGCGCAGCGCGATGTTGAACCGCGGGTGGTACTCCTTGATCAGGTTGGCCTCGAGGATGAGCGCGTGCGCCTCCGTCGGCACGACGATCGTATCCAGCGCCGCCGCCTGCTGCATCAGCGCGCGCGTCTTGAGGCTCTCCCGGTGGTCCGTCGCGACATAGCTCCGCACCCGCGAGCGCAGGCGCTTTGCCTTGCCTACGTACAGCACCGTGCCGGTCGCGTCCTTCCAGAGGTAGACGCCCGGCGACTCGGGAAGGTGGGGAATCTTGTCGAGGATTTCGGCTGGATACTCCATCGTCCTGATTATACCCGCCCGCCGCCTCGCCCGTTCGCGTCAGCGGCGCGCCCGGGCGACGAGCGCGCGCGCTTCGGGGACGGCGAGCGCGAGCGTGACTGCGCCGTAGACGATGCCGAACGTGATGATCGCCGCCGTACCGCGGATCAGCTGATGCCGCGGCGAGATGAGGAGCATCATGCCGTATCCCACCGCGCCCGACAACAGCGAGGCACCCCAGAGGCGCGCCAGCAGGGGGCGAGGGATGCCCGTGCGCCCGATGCGGCGCGTCAGCGCACGGCGCAGGAGGAGGAACTCCACCCACCCCGAGATGCCGGCCGAGGCGGTCAATCCAGCCGCCCCCGTCCACGCCGGCAGGCCGAGGACGCGTGGCAACGGGAAGGCGAAGAGGTAGCCGAGCACGCCGGTGAGGATCACGCGCACGATGGCGAACCAGAGCGGCGTCCGGGTGTCGCGCAGCGCGTAGAACGTGGACGAGTACAGCCGGCCGAGCGAGCTCGCCACGAGCCCGATGGCCGAGCCGCCAAGAATGGCCCACGTGCGGAGGCTGTCCGTGCGCGTGAAACGTCCATGTTGCAGCAGGACGCCGGAGATGGCCTCTCCCAGCACGAGGAACCCCACCGCCGAGGGCACCACGAAGAACGCCACCCTGGGCATCGCCGCATCGAGGCGCTTCCGCAGGCGCGCGAACGCCTCCTCCCCCGTGCTGGTCTCGCGCGACATCTCCGGCAGCTCGGCGGCGGAGATGGACATCCCGAAGAGGCTGATCGGCAGGAGGTAGATCGTCTGCGCGTTCTGCAGCAGCGTGACCGTTCCCTTCGCGGCGATGAAGCTGGCCATCGCCGTGTCGATGAAGCCGCTGATCTGCACCACGCCGCGACTCATGAACGCCGGGACGAAGTTGTGCAGCACCTCGCGAACGGGCGGGAACGCGTAATCGGGCTTGAAGCGTGCGCGGCCCAGCAGCTTGAACACCGAGGGCAGCTGCACGCCCATCTGGAGGGCGGCGCCGAGCACGGATGCCCAGGCCAGGACCACGGCCAGCTCGACCTGTCCCACGCGCGGGCCGAACCCGAGAAGCGCCGCGATCATCGCCACGTTCCAGAAGACGGGCGCGACGTACGAGAGGAAGAACTTGCGGTGGCTGTTGAGGATGCCCAGGCACCAGGCACTCATCACGAAGATCCCCGCGCCGGGAAACAGGATCCGCGTGAGCCGGATCGTCAGCGCGAGGGTGTCCCCCGTGAACCCGCCCGTCACCACGTTCACGACGAGCGGGGCGAAGAGGATCCCGAGGAGGACGATGATCGCGATGATGAACCCCAGCAGCGATGCGACCGCCCCGGCCACCCTGTCCGCCTCCTCCTCGTCTCCGCGCGCCAGCGCATTCGCGTACACGGGAATGAACGAGGCCGACAGCGCTCCCTCGCCGAACAGGTTCTGGAGGAAGTTGGTGATCTTGAACGCGCCGTTGAAGGCGTCGGACACCCAGTTGGCGCCGAGGTAGGTGGCAATCAGGCTCTGGCGCAGAAGTCCGAGGAGCCTTGAGAGGAAGATGCCAGCCCCGATCAGCGCCGAGCTGCGGCCGGTGGTGGGACGGCCCCCCGCGATGGGCGGCGCCTTCGGCTCCGTCACGGCCTCGGTCATCCCGCCGTCCCTGACACGAGCGATCGCGCGTGCGGGCGAGCGGCGTCGCGCATCTCGTCGATCAGGGACATGCCCTGCCGGGCGAGGATCGGCACGGGATTGAGCGCGCGCTCCTGGCGCTTGCCGCGCGGGCGCAGGCAGGCGCGCAGCGTGGCCACGTCGGACATCAGGGCAGTCTCGCGGCGCTTCACGGCCGCGAGGAGGCGACGTTCCAGCCGATCGGCGCGGTGCAGCATCGCGCCGGCGGAGCCCTGCACCGCACGCTCGAGGTCCAGCGATTCGGCGCTGCGGCGCATCCACCCCGGCAGGGCGGCCAGCGTCTCTCGCAGGCGCTCGAGCGCCGCCGTCGCATCCGCATCGAGCGCCCCGCGCGCAAGGCGCGATTCGAGCGCGCCATCGGGGGTGAGATCACGTTCCGTCGCGTCGAGCCGCCGCATCAGCCCCGCCACCTGCGGCTCGACGAGGGTACACGACCATCGCGGCACGGCGACCGGGGCGTCGAGCGACAGCGCCGACGCCACTGGTCCCACCTGCGCGAAGTACGCCAGCTCCCCCGGTCCGGCCACGTACGCCACGGTGGGCAGCACCTCGTGCTCGACCACCGGTCGCAGCAGGACGTTGGGCGTCAGGCGCGCCATGCCGTCCGCCGTTTCCCCGATCGACAGGCGGCGCTTCAACGTCCCTTCGCGCGCGAAGACCAGACTGAGCCCCGGCACGTCCTCCACCTGCGGCTCGAATCCCGCCGCACGGATGGCGGCGGCCCGTCCACGCAGTGCCGCCTCGATCTCGCGCGCCCCCGCGAGCGCCCGCCGCAGCACGGTCGCGCTCGCGGCCCACACGCCGTCGTGGGACGCATCGAGGACGGGCATGCCGAGCGGCTCGAGCAGCCCTCGCATGAGCTGCACGAACGCGCTGCCGACCGTTCCTGCCGGCGAGCCGTACGCGGTCCGCACGAGCTCCAGCGCCCGCGGATCGGCAGCGCTGCCCGAGAGGGCGACGAGTCGTTCGAGCGGTGCGCCGAGATCCCCGAGCGGGGCGAGTGCCATCGGAGTGCCGGCGGGCGGCGCGAACCCGGAACGCAGCACCTCGAGGCCGCCCTGGCGTGCCACGACGGTCGTCGATGCCTCGGCGAAATCCGCATCGTCCGTCGCGGCCCAGAAGACGGGCACCGTGGGGACTCCCGTCGCTTCCTCGAGCGCATCGGCGAGCGCGATGGCGCTCACCGCCTTGCTCAGCGTGTAGAGCGGGCCGCCGAACAACCCGGGTTGCTGCCCCGTCGTCACGACCACGCCGTTCGCGTCGATGACACGCTGCAGCCGCGCGCGCGCCGCTCCCGATGCGCCCAGCGCCGGCTCCAGGCATCGCCACGCGCTGGTCCAGTCCCGCGCCGACGTGCGCGCGGCGGCCCGCTCGCGCCAGCCCCGCGCGGACGATGGCGCCGAGGTGGTCCAATCGACCGGCGCGCGTCGCTCCTGGAGGGCGCGCGAAAGCGCGCTGCCACCGAGCGGTTCCGTGATGATCCGGACGTCCGTCATCGCCGGCGATCCGCGAGCGCGTTCCGCAGAGCCACCGCAGGACAGTGAGGCACGTTCACTTGTGGTAGGGTTCTCCCCGCGCGATCGTGCCGGCGCGATAGAGTTGCTCGGCGAGCACGAGCCGCGCGAGCTCGTGCGGCAGCGTCCACGGCGCCATCTGGATGGTGCGCGTGGCGCGGTCACGCACCACGTCGGGAAGACCAAAGGCGCCCCCGATCACGAACGCGACGTCCTGTGCGTGGTCCCGCGCCTCGGCGAGCAGGGTGGCGAACTGCGCCGACGTGAGGCGGTCCCCGCGCTCGTCGCAGGCCACGAGGCGTGCCGATGGCGGCACGCGCTCGAGCAGGCGCTCCCCTTCGCGCGAGCGGACGTCGGCGGGATGCACGCCGCGTCCGCTCGCTTCACGAACCTCCGCGACCTCGAGCGGCCAGTACCGCGCCGCCCGGGTCTCGTACTCCTCGATCGCCGCCGCGAGGTGCCGATCGCGCGGCTTGCCCACGACGGCGACCACGAGGCGCATGCCGGATCAGGCGTAGATGCCGCGCAGCCGGTGCACCGTCGCCACTCGGCTGATGGACAGCATGTACGCCGCCGTGCGCATGTCCACCTTGTGCTGGGTGGCAAGCTTGAGGACGTCGGCGAAGCTGCGCGTCATGATGTCGTTGAGGCGATCGTTCACGCTCTCCTCCGACCAGAAGTAGCCGCCGCGATCCTGCACCCACTCGAAGTAGGACACGGTCACCCCGCCGGCGTTGGCGAGGATGTCCGGCACGACGAACACTTCCTTTTCGGCGAGGATGGAATCGGCGCCCGCGGTGGTGGGGCCGTTCGCGCCCTCGACGATGATCTTCGCGCGGATGTTCCTCGCGTTCTTGCTCGTGATGACATTCTCGAGCGCGGCCGGCACGAGCACGTCGACGTCCGACGTCAGCAGCTCCTCGTTGGAGATCGTCTCGGCGCCCTTGAAGCCCTCGAGCGTCTTGTGCTGGCGCACGTGCTTGATCGCCGCGTCGATGTCGATGCCGGCCTTGTTCCAGTACGCGCCCGTGCGGTCGCCGATCGCGCGGATCGTGCACCCTTCCTTCGCCAGGAGAGCCGCCGCCACCGAGCCGACGTTGCCGAAGCCCTGCACCGCCACGCTGGTGCCGGAGACCTTCATGCCGAGGTGCTTCAGCGCTTCCTTTGCCGAGATCATCACCCCGCGACCGGTCGCCTCGCGGCGGCCCAGGGAGCCGCCCATCTCCACCGGCTTGCCGGTGACGACGGCGGTCACGGTGTGGCGCATGTGCATGGAGTAGGTGTCCATGATCCACGCCATCACGCGCTCGTTCGTGTTCACGTCCGGCGCCGGCACGTCGGAGTCCGGACCGAGCGTCTCGATGATGGCCGCGGTGTAGCGGCGGGTGAGCCGCTCCAGCTCGCCGGCGCTCATCTTGAGCGGATCGCAGATCACGCCACCCTTGGCCCCGCCGAAGGGCAGGTTGACCACGGCGCACTTCCAGGTCATCCACGCCGCGAGCGCCTTCACCTCCTCGATGTTCACCTGCATGTCGAAGCGGATGCCGCCCTTGGCCGGCCCGCGCGAGGTGTTGTACAGCACGCGATAGCCGGTGAACACCTCGACTTCACCGTTGTCCATCATCACCGGCACCGAGACGATGACCTGCTTCTCGGGATGACGCAGCACCTTGTAGAGTCCCGGCTCCAGGTCGAGCAGCTGGGCGGCCCGATCGAAGCGGCTCATCATCCCCTCGAAGGGGTTGTTCTCGTCGAGTGGATGGTCCTTGTCCGGCATCACGATTCTATTGGTCGGCAGGCGAAGATCGGTAGCCATGATCTCGGGGATCCGGGCCGGC
>DASURL010000035.1:0-2039 GCA_036280075.1 Gemmatimonadaceae bacterium
CCGGCAGACGGGCGACTTCAACCAGTTCTGGGCCGACCGCGACCAGACGCCGCACGTGCAGAACATCCACGCCGCGGTGCTGTTCGCGCACGGCTTCAACGACTGGAACGTGATGCCCGACCACACGATCAGCATGTGGGAAGCGCTGAAGACGATCAATCCGTCGGCGAAGATCTACATGAGCCAGGGCGGCCACGGCGCGCCGCCACCGGCGGACATCCAGGCGAAGTGGTGGGCGCACTACCTCTACGGCGTGAACAACGGCGTCGACACCCTGCCGCGCGCGATGATCGTGCAGTCCACGGCAAAGGCTCCCGCGCCACTGTCCGAGGAGGGCAACGGTCGTGGACGCGCGCGCCCCGTGGCGCCGGCGCCGACCTTCTTCGCCGATTACCCCGCTCCGGGCTCGGCGCCGGTGCAGGTGCATCTGCGGAAGGGCGGCAACGCGGTTGGCTCCGCGAGCCTCGCCGCTTCGGGAAAGCAGGGGACGGAGAAGCTGGTGGACGACGTCAGTGTCACGCCAGCGACGATGGCCCTGTCGGCCAGCTCGCCGAACCGCCTCGTCTACGCGCTGCCCGCGCTGAAGGACTCGATCCACCTGTCGGGCACCGCCGTCGTCACGCTGAAGCTCGCGGCGAGCCGGCCGGCGGTGAACCTGTCGGTGTACCTCGTGACGCTCCCCTACGACACCACGCACATCGGGAGCGCCGGCGAGGTGGGCGTCGTCACGCGCGGCTGGGCCGACCCGCAGAACTGGAAATCGCTCACCGGCGTCGGGGACTACGTGTCGATGGCGAAGGGGGAGCCGCTCGTGCCGGGAAGGTTCTACACGATGACCTTCCCGCTGCAGCCGGACGACCAGGTCATCCTGCCGGGGCAGCAGCTCGCGCTGATGATCTTCTCCAGCGACGCGGGGTTCACGCTGCATCCGAAGCCGGGGGCGGAGATCACGATCGATCTCGACGGGTCGTCGTTCAGCATTCCGGTGGTGGGAGGGAAGGGGAAGCTGCAGGCCGCACTTGGCGCGAGGTGATCCCATGATCCGCAAGGTTCTCTGCTCGGCACTGATCGTTTCGCTCGCGGCTCCCGTCCTGGGCGCGCAGAAGCCTTCCATCTCTCCCGATCCCACCGCGGAGCTCATTCGCCTGGAGAACCAGTGGGCGACGGGCCTCGTGAAGCGTGATCGCGCGCTGTTCGAGCGGCTGCTCGCGCCGCGGTTCGTGTACACGGAGAACGACAAGCTCTCCCGGCGCGCCGACGTGCTGCACGACGTGGCCGAGGGCAGCGACACGACGACCGCAGCGCACAACGAGGGAATGGAAGTCCATCAGTTCGGCCCCACGACGGCGGTCGTGACCGGCTGGCTCATCGTGCGCGGACGTGGAAAGGGCGGGCCGTTCCTGCATCGCTACCGGTTCACCGACACGTGGGTGAAGGGGAGCGTAGGATGGCAGATCGTGGCGGCGCAGGACTACCTGATGCCGCGACGCTGAGTGACGGTGCGCTGCACGCCCTTCCTCCTGTTCGACGGCAACTGTGGCGAGGCGATGAGCTTTTACCACGCCTGCCTCGGCGGAGAGCTCGTCGTGACGAAGCTGGCAGACACGCCGATGAAGGACATGTTTCCGCCGGAGAAGCACGAGCGGATCATCAACGCGCACCTGAAGAGCGGCGCGATCGAGATCTCGGCAACCGACTGGATGGCATCGCCGGCGTTCGAGCCGAAGCTCGGCAACATGTCGGCGCTCTTCGTCACCGGAACCGATGCCGAGCTGCGGCCAGCGTTCGACAAGCTGGCAGTAGGCGCAGAGCGCGAGCGGTTCCAGGAGCTGCACGCGATGCCGTTCGGCACCTACGGCCAGTTCTACGACAGGTACGGCGTGCAGTGGATCTTTCGCGGCGACGCCGGGCAGTAGGGGACGATCCGCTATTCCAGCGGAGGACTGCCCGAAGGACTGTCGGGAATAGCGGCGGCCGGCGCCGCGCGGCGTTGAGCCCAGTGCTGTCTGACCATCGAAGGCCGGGCACGATCGGCGAGC
>DASURL010000036.1:0-9049 GCA_036280075.1 Gemmatimonadaceae bacterium
GGCAGGTTGATGTCGGTGCTCTGGGTGCTCGACAGCTCCATCTTCGCCTTCTCGGCGGCTTCCTTGAGGCGCTGGAGCGCCATCGGATCCTTGGAGAGGTCGATCCCCTGGTCCTTCTTGAACTCGCCGACGATCCAGTCGATCACGCGCTGATCGAAGTCGTCGCCGCCGAGGTGGGTGTCACCGTTGGTGGACTTCACCTCGAACTGGCGCGAGCCCTCGACGTCGTAGAGCTCGAGCACGGAGATGTCATACGTGCCGCCGCCAAGGTCGAACACGGCGACCTTCTCGTCCTTCTTCTTGTCGAGCCCGTAGGCCAGCGCGGCAGCGGTGGGCTCGTTGATGATGCGGAGCACGTCGAGGCCGGCGATCTTGCCGGCGTCCTTGGTGGCCTGGCGCTGCGCGTCGTTGAAGTACGCCGGGACGGTGATGACCGCCTTGCTCACCGACTGGCCGAGGTAGTCCTCTGCCGTCTGCTTCATCTTCTGGAGGATCATCGCCGAGATCTCGGGAGCGGTGTACCGCTTCCCCTGCACCTCGACCGTGGCGACGTCGTTGGGCCCCGGCACGACCTTGTAGGGCACGCGCTTGGCCTCTTCGGGGACCTCGTTCATCTTGCGGCCCATGAACCGCTTGATGGAGAAGACCGTGTTCTGCGGGTTCGTCACGGCCTGGCGCTTGGCCACCTGACCGACGAGACGCTCCCCGTCCTTCGTGAAGCCGACGACAGACGGGGTGGTGCGCCCGCCCTCGGCGTTGGGGATGACGACCGGATCGCCGCCCTCCATGACGGCGACGACGGAGTTCGTCGTCCCAAGGTCGATACCGATGACTTTATCCGCCATTGCAACCTCGATGAGTGGTGATGCGCGGCCCTGAATGCCGTGCCTCCCGCTCTTCGCGCAAGAGCGGGACCGGGCGCGAGCCGCCACAATGACAGAAAATTCCCTGTCGTCGAGGGAGCACGCGTGACAAGGTGGCCGGCGTGCACCGTCCATGCCGAACCGGCAGCGAGGCGCCAAGCACCTCCCGCACGCCCGAGCCCCTTTGCCCCTCGCCGCCCCCCGGGTATCTTCGGGGCGGTCGCCTCCATTCCACCCGTCCAATCGCGCCCATGCTGAGCCGCCTCCTTCCGCGCGACGAGCAGTTCTTCGACCTGTTCAATCAGCTCGCCGAGCACCTCAAGACCACCGCACGCCTGGTGGACGAGCTGTTCGCGCATCCGGACAACGCCACCGAGCTGGTGCGGCAGATCAAGGACGTCGAGCACCTCGCCGACCAGCTGACGCACTCGATCAACGTCCGGATCGACAAGAGCTTCATCACGCCGATCGATCGCGAGGACATCCACCTGCTGGCGTCCCGGCTCGACGACGTGATCGACCGGCTGGACGGCACGGCCAGGCGCGTGGTGATGCTCCACATCAATGAGGTGCGGGAGCCGGCCAAGCAGATGGCCCACGTCATCCGGCGCGCGTCGGAGCTCATCGCCAAGTCCGTGGCGGCGATCAGGCGGCCGAGCGAAGTGAGCAATTTCGCGTCGCAGATCAAGCAGCTCGAGGAGGAAGGGGACGCGCTGTACCACGAGGCCGTCGGCGCCCTGTTCGCCGGCAAGCCCGACGCGATCGAAGTGATCCGCTGGAAGGAAGTCTACGAGACCCTCGAGACGGCGATCGACCAGTGCATGGGCGTCGCCAACGCGGTCCACAGCATCTCCATCAAGAACGCCTGATCCCCGTCCAGTGGTCTGGTACGTCGTCGCCATCATCGCGTTCGCCTTCATCTTCGACTTCAGCAACGGGTTCCACGACTCCGCGAACTCCATCGCGACCATCGTCGGCACCCGCGTCCTGAGTCCCCTCGCCGCCGTCGCCTGGGCGGCGTTCTTCAACTTCGCCGCGCTGTTCACTGGCGGCGTGGCGGTGGCGAAGGCGGTTGGCGGCGGGATGGTGGAGCAGAGCATCGTGGACGCGAATGTGATCTTCGCCGCGCTGCTCGGGGCCGTGATCTGGAACATCATCACCTGGTACTACGGCATCCCCTCCAGCTCGTCGCACGCGCTGATCGGGGGCTACGCGGGCGCGGCGATGGCGAAGGCCGGCACCTCGGCGATCCTGTGGGGCGAGAAGTGGATCCAGACGCTGTCGTTCATCGTCATCTCGCCCTTCGTCGGATTCGTGGCTGGCTATTTCCTGATGGTCGCCTGCTACTGGATCTTCCGGCACTTCAACGCGGCGCGCGTCGACCGCGTGTTCCGGCCGGCGCAGCTCTTCAGCTCGGCGCTGCTGTCGTACTCGCACGGCGGCAACGATGCCCAGAAGACGATGGGCATCATCCTCGGCCTGCTTGTCGCCACGAAGGGCTACTTTGCGGCGGAGACGGGGTGGTTGCACCACCTGTACGTCGCGGACTTCAGCACGATCCCGCGCTGGGTGGAGGTCGGTGCCTACACCGCCATCTCCCTCGGCACGCTGTTCGGCGGGTGGCGGATCGTGCACACCATGGGCTCGCGCATCACCAAGCTCCGCCCGATGGGCGGATTCGCCGCCGAGACCGGTGGCGCACTCGCCATCCAGCTCGCGACGCACTGGGGAATTCCCGTGAGCACGACCCACACGATCACCGGCTCCATCGTCGGCGTGGGCGCGACGAACCGGTTCTCGGCGGTGCGCTGGGGGATCGCCGGCCGCATCGTGTGGGCCTGGGTGCTGACGATCCCAGCCGCGGGGCTGATGGCCGCCCTCTCGTTCGCCCTGCTGTCGCGCATCGTCGTGCTGCCGTAAGAGCGGAGGACCGGTGGACCGGTGGACCGGTGGACCGGTGGAGGTCAGTCTCGCGCGCCGGTAACGATTGGCGTCCGGCTCTGTCTCGACTGCGTCACGGCTGGCTCAGCCCCCTGACCTCCCGCTCCGATCGTGGTGATGCTTAGGTATCACCCATTCCAATCGGAGACCCATGCACCGCAACATCGCTGTCATTGCCGCGCTGGCGCTCGTCGCCGCCGCGTGTGGCGATTCCTCGAAGAAGCCGGACAGCACCGGCGCCGCGACGCCAAGCTCCTCCGGGGTGGCCCTCACTGGCGCCGGCGCGACCTTTCCGTATCCGCTCTACAGCAAGTGGTTCGACGCCTACGCGTCGAAGACGGGGGTGAAGATCAACTACCAGTCCATCGGCTCGGGCGGCGGCATTCGCCAACTCTCCGAGCAGACAGTGGACTTCGGCGCCAGCGACGCACCGATGACCGATGCCGAGCTGGCCAAGGCCAAGGGCGGCCCGATCCTGCACTTTCCGATGACGCTGGGCGCGGTGTGCATCACGTACAACCTGCCAGGCGTCACGACGCCGCTGAAGCTGACGGGTGACCTGCTGGCGGCGATCTACCAGGGGCAGATCACGAAGTGGAACGATGCGCGCATCGCTGCGCTGAACCCGGGCGTCAAGCTGCCGGCGAGCGACATCCTCGTCGTGCACCGCTCGGACGGGTCGGGGACGAGCTACGTCTTCACCGACTATCTCTCCAGCGTGAGCCCGGCGTGGGCGACGAAGCCTGGGAAGGGCAAGGAGCTGCAGTGGCCGGTCGGCCTCGGCGCCAAGGGGAACGAGGGCGTGGCGGGGCAGGTGAAGCAGTCGCCCGGCGCGATCGGCTACGTGGAGCTGGCGTATGCGAACCAGAACAAGATGCCCGTGGCAGAGATGAAGAACGCGAACGGCGAGTTCGTCGCGCCGAGCACGGCCTCGGTCACGGCCGCGGCGGCTGGTGCCGTGTCGAAGCTGCCGGCGAACACCGACTACCGGGTGTCCATCGTGAACGCACCGGGCGCCGGTGCCTACCCGATCTCCTCGTTCACCTGGATCCTCGTCTACCAGAAGGAAGCCGACGCCGCGAAGCGCGCGAAGCTGGTGGACTTCCTGAAGTGGGCGCTGACCGATGCGCAGTCGATGGCGCCGTCGCTGGATTACGCTCCGCTGCCGGACACGATGCGGACGGCGCTGGTGGGGAGGCTGGGGGAGATTCAGTAGGCGGAAGGTCGGAAGGTCGGAAGGTCGGGAGGTCGGAACGGCGATGTCGTTCCAGATCTTCCGACCTTCTCACATTCCCACCTTCCGTGTCAGCCGCCGTGCTTGATCGTCTTCCCCTCCGCCAGGAACACCGCGTCTTCGCCGATGTTCGTGGCGAGGTCGGCGACGCGCTCGATGTTGCGGCTCACGTTGAGGTATTCCACGGACAGGCCGATCGTGCGCGGGTCGGCCATCATGTGGGTGAGCAGGATGCGGAAGACCGCCTCGTGCATCGAGTCGATCTGGTCGTCGCGGGAGCAGACGTCGCGGCCGAGGGCGCCGTCGCCGCGCAGGAAGGCGTCGATGGAGTCGCTCAGCATGGCGCGCGCGCGACGCGCCATGTCCTCCAGCGTCGGATCCGGCTTGAGGGTGGCTCCCTGTGCCGCGAGCCGCTTCGCGGACTCGGCGATGTTCACCGCGTGATCGCCGACGCGCTCCAGGTCACTCGTCACCTTGATCGCGCTGACGATGAAGCGGAGGTCGCGCGCCATCGGCTGCTGGAGGGCCAGCAGCTCGAGCGCCGCGGACTCCAGCTCAAGCTCCATGCTATCCAGCTCGCGGTCGGCGTCGATCACCGCGTCCGCCTTGCCGGCGTCGCGGGTGAGCAGCGCGTCCACGGACAGCTCCACCAGCGCCTCCGCCTTCTCCGACATGGCGAGGAGGCGGCGGTTGAGCGCCGTGAGCTGGTCGTGAAAGTGTCGAAACGGAGCTTCCGTCGGGGTCATCCGAATCTCCCGGTGATGTAGGCCTCGGTGCGCTCCTCGCGCGGGCTGGTGAAGAGCCGCTGGGTGTCCTCCATCTCGACGAGATGTCCGAGGTAGAAGAACGCCGTGCGGTCCGAGATGCGCGCCGCCTGCTGCAGGTTGTGCGTGACGATGACGACGGTGAGCTCGCGCTTCAACTCGTACACGAGCTCCTCGATCTTCTGGGTCGCGATCGGGTCCAGCGCGGAGGCCGGCTCGTCGAGCAGCAGGACCTCGGGTCCGTTGGCCAGCGCCCGCGCGATACAGAGTCGCTGCTGCTGGCCGCCGCTCAAGGCCAGGGCGCTCTCGCGCAGGCGGTCCTTCACTTCGTCCCACAGTGCGGCATTGCGGAGCGCCGACTCCACCACCTCGTCCAGCTCCGCTCTCGAGAGGCGCCGATTGATGCGCGGCCCGTACGCCACGTTGTCGTAGATGGAGCGCGGGAAGGGGTTGGAGCGCTGGAAGACCATGCCCACGCGCTGCCGCAGCGTCACGACATCCAGGCCGCCCGCGTAGATGTCTTCGCCGTCGAGCCGGATGGCCCCTGACGGGTGCGCGCCGGGAATCAGCTCGTTGAGCCGGTTGATGGAGCGGAGGAAGGTGGACTTGCCACAGCCGGACGGGCCGATGAGCGCCGTCACGGCGCGGGGCGCGATCGACATGTTGATGTCGAACAGCGCCTGGCGCTTGCCGTACCGGAAATCGAAGTGCTCCACGTCGAGCCGGCCACGCTCGTCGGTAGTCGGCAGGGCGGTGGACGCCGGCGCCAGCGCCGCGGTCATCCGAACCTCCCGGTGATGTACGCCTCGGTGCGCTCGTCCTTCGGCGTCGTGAACATCACGCGCGTCGGAGCGGTCTCCACCATGCGTCCGGCGAGCATGAATACCGTCTGGTCGGAGACGCGGGCCGCCTGCTGCAGGTTGTGCGTCACGATGATCACGGTCATGGACTGGCGGAGCTCGTACACCAGCTCCTCCACCTTCTGGGTGCTGAGCGGGTCGAGTGACGCCGTCGGCTCGTCGAGCAGCAGGATCTCCGGCGCTGTGGCAAGTGCGCGTGCGATGCACAGGCGCTGCTGCTGCCCGCCGGAGAGGCCGATGGCGCTCGCCCGGAGGCGATCCTTCACCTCATCCCACAGCGCCGCCTGACGCAGCGCGCGCTCCACCGCGTCATCCAGCTCCGCGCGCGACAGGCGGCGGCCCGGCTGCACCCGAAGCCCCGCGGCCACGTTGTCCCGAATGGACATCGTGGGGAAAGGGGTCGGCCGCTGGAACACCATGCCGATGTGCCGGCGCAGCGCGATGGGATCCACGCCATCGGCGTAGATGTCCTGGTCGTGGAAGTAGACGTGGCCCTCCACTCGCGCCGTCGGCACCGACTCGTGCATCCGGTTGAGGCACCGCAGGAGGGTGGACTTTCCGCACCCGGAGGGTCCGATGATCGCCGTCACCTCGTGTGCGAGGACCTCGAGCGACACGTCGCGCACCGCCGGCGTGTCGCCGAAGAAGGCGCTGAGCGACTCGATGCGAAGGATGGGCGAGGAAGGCTCGGTCGCGCTCACGACGTCCGGTGCGCGAACCGGCATCTGCAGGGCGGCGGAATCACTCATGGCCGCCTCCATGTCGCGCCCTGGTCATGACTCTGGCGATCACGCTGATGATCAGCACCATGCCGATCAGCACGAGCGAGCCGGCCCATGCCTGCGCGTGCCAGTCGTCGTACGGACCCGTGGCATACGTGTAGATCTGGAGCGGCAGCGCAGCGATCGGCTGGGTGAGGTCGGTGGACCAGAACTGATTGCCGATCACCGTGAAGAGCAGCGGCGCGGTCTCGCCGGCCACGCGCGCGATGGCGACCAGCACGCCGGTAACGATGCCGCCGAGCGCCGTACGCAGCACGATCTGCAGCGAGGTGCGCCAGCGTGGATAGCCGAGCGCAAGCGCCGCCTCTCGCAGCGACTGCGGCACCGTGCGCACCATCTCCTCCGTCGTGCGCGTCACGAGTGGGATCATCATGGCGCCGATGGCGGCACCGCCGGCGAGCGCCGAGAAGTGCCCGAGCGGCTTGACGAGGAACTCCCACGCGAAGATGCCCATCACGATGGAGGGCAGGCCGTTCAGCACGTCGGCGAGGAAGCGCACCAGCTCGGCCAGCTTCGTTCCCTTGTGCTCGGCCAGATACAGCCCTGCGCCGATGCCGATCGGCAGACCGATCGCCGACGCCACCCCGACGAGGATCAGCGTGCCGACGATGGCATTGGCCATCCCCCCGCCGGCCTCGCCTGCCGGTCGCGGCATGTGGGTGAAGAAGTCGAGCGAGAGCGCGCCGGCGCCTTCCTTGATCAGGTAGCTGAGGATCACCACCAGCGGCACGACCGCCACGGCGGCGGCGAGGCAGGTCAGGGCAATCATGATCCCGCTCGAGATACGACGACGCACGAGGCCTCGCGCCCCTGCCCGCGCGGGCCGCGAACGCATCGGAAGGACGCTCGTGCTCATCGGCTCAACCCGCCGACCCGGCGCACCAGCATCCGCGCCCCGGCGTTCACCAGCAGCGTGATGACGAGGAGCACGAACCCCACGGCCATCAGTGCCGACAGGTGGATGTCGGTGGTGGCCTCGGAGAACTCGTTCGCGATCAGCGACGCCATGGTATAGCCCGGCGCGAACAGCGATGCCGACAGTTCGTGGCGGTTGCCGATGAGCATCGTGACGGCCATCGTCTCGCCCAGCGCGCGCCCGAGGCCGAGGATGATCCCGCCGATGATCCCCGTCTTCGCGTATGGTACGACCGCGCCGGTGATCGTCTCCCACCGCGTGGCGCCGAGGGCCAGCGCCGCTTCGCGCTGCGCGCGAGGCACGGCCAGCAGCACCTCACGCGACACCGCCGCGATGAACGGCAGGATCATGATGGCGAGGATCAGGCTCGCGGCCAGCACGCTTGGCCCGTACGCCGGCCCGCTGAAGAAGGGGGTCACGCCGAGGTGCAGTGTGTCGCGCAGGAAGGGCATGATGTCCGTGCGAAGCAGGGGCAGCAGGACGAAGATCCCCCACAGCCCGAAGACGACGCTCGGCACGGCGGCGAGCAGGTCGATGAAGAAGGCGACCGGCTGCCGGAGCCAGGGGGGCGAGAACTCCGAGAGGAAGATCGCGGCGCCGACCGCCAGGGGGGTGGCGATCACGAGGGCGATCGCCGACGTGAGCAGGGTGCCGGCAATGGCCGGCGCCGCGCCGAACTGTCCCTGCACGGGATCCCAGGTGCTCGACGTCAGGAAGCCGAGGCCGAACTCCCGCAGCGCCGGCCAGCCGGCCGCTCCGACCTCGACGAAGATCAGGAGGAGCAGGATGGGGATGCACAGCGCGAAGAACAGGATCGCCGCGCGATAGATTCGATCGGCGACGACCGAGCCCTGGATGGATGGCCGTCGGGGCGGCGCGGCAGTGCTTGCGGATGACGTCATCGGAAGGGAAGCTCGTCACGGCGCGTCTCGGAACCACGAACTGCGTGTAACGATCCGGTCACGAGTCGCGTCCTCGCTTCGGAGGCCGTTACACGATCAAGACCAACTCACCTCCGTTTCGTGATGCGGCATGTCGACGTTGTCTTCGTCTCGTCGCCACAGCCGCGCGGCGCGACTCGGCAAGGTTCCTTCCCCCACGCTTTCCTTATGCCTTCGACGATTCGCACCCGAATCCCGTCGCTTCGCGTTGCTCTCGTGCTCGGCGTGGCGATCGCATCGCCCCTCGGCGCCCAGCAGACCGCCGCTTCGCCGGCACCGGCGCCGAAGCCGGCCCTCGATTTCTCCGGCGTGCTGTTCGGCAACTACCAGTACAACACCGGGCTCGCGAACCGGAACGCCAACGCCTTCACACTCGATCGGGCGTACCTGACCTTCAAGATGGCCGCTGGCGAGCGGACGAGCATCCGCGTCACCACGGACGTCTTCCAGGACGGCGGCGGCAATGCCTACACCGTGCGCGCCAAGTACGCGTACCTGCAATACGACGTCCCGAAGTTCGCCAATGGCGCCGCGCTCCTCGCGCGCGTCGGCATCCTGCACACCGTCGAGATCGACCACGAGGAGACCTTCTGGCCCCGGTACCTCACCAACAGCGGCGTGGAGCGTGCCGGCTTCTTCACCTCGGCCGACGTCGGCATCGCCTCGCAGCTCTCGCTGCCCGGCAAGCTGGGCGAGGTGTACGCCGCGATCACCAACGGTCCCGGCTACGCCAGCAAGGAAGTGGACC
>DASURL010000037.1:0-11371 GCA_036280075.1 Gemmatimonadaceae bacterium
CGGCCGCGACGCAGGAAGGCGATGGGATAGACGACGGCGAGGAAGATCACCGCGCCGAGGGTGGCGCCGACGAACACGGTCGTCAGGGCGCGTGCCGGCCCGAGGGCGGCGCCCACGAATGCCATCAGGGTCATGTCACCCATGCCCATCGCCTCGCGCTTGAGCGCGGCCTCGCCGAGCCAGCCGATGATGGCAATGAGGCCCGCGCCGGCGCAGGCGCCGATGAGCGCGTCGTACGGGCCGGCAAAGATCGGCGACTCGGCAAAGAACGGCGCGACCAGCGCGGTGCCCAGGCACCAGATGAGGCCGAACACGGTGAAGCCGTCGGGGATCAGGTAGTGCTGCAGGTCGGTGAGGGCGACGCCGACGAGGGTGGTGAGGACGACGGCGACGCGGAGCGCGGTGAAGTCGGGCCCGAAGTGCGCGAAGGTGAGCGCCCAGAGCGCGCCGATGGCGAGCTCCCCCAGCGGGTAGATGGGCGAGATCGGCTCGTCGCAGCAGCGGCAGCGGGCGCGGAGCACGAGCCAGCTCGCCACGGGGATGTTCTCGAACCAGGCGAGCTGGTGGCCGCAGTTGGGGCACCGGGAGCGTGGGCGTACCACGCTCAGCTCGTGTGGCCAGCGTGCGACACACACGTTCAGGAACGAGCCGACGCAGAGTCCGAGGATGAATGCGGCAGTCGTGACGAGGGGATCGGGCATCAGGATCGAAGCTGGTAGAGCAGGATGCCGGTGGCCACGGCGACGTTGAGGGATTCCACGGTGCTGGCGATGGGCAGCGCGGCAAGCCGGTCCGCGCGCCGGCGCGCTTCGTCGGACAGGCCGGCGCCTTCATTGCCCACGACGAGCGCAAGGCGGTCGGGGGGCTTGAGCTCGTGCACCGGTGTCCCCGCAGCGTCGGCGCCCCAGAGGGCGAACGACTCGCGGTGGCGGAACGCATCGAGTGCGTCCCAGGTAGAAGACAGGACAGGAAGGAAGAAGCCGGCGCCCATTGCACTACGGACGACCTTGGCGTTCCAGAGGTCAACCGTTCCCGGCGTGGCGACGACGGCGGAGGTGCCGAGGGCGGCGGCGGTGCGAACGATGGTGCCGACGTTGCCCGGGTCCTGCACTGCGTCGAGCACGACGATGCGCGCGAGGGGGGGCAGGTCGAGGGTGTCGAGGGAGTGGGGCGGAATGGCGGCGATCGCGAGGACGCCCTGGGGCGAGTCGGTCTCGGCGGCGCTCGAGAACTCCTGGGCGCTGACCTCAAGAAGGTCGATGCCGCGCTCGCGGAGGGTGGCGAGCAGAGCGGCGCCGCGCGGCGCGTCGGCGAGCTGCGGCGCGACGAGGACGCCCTGCATCCGAAGCGGGGAGCGCAGCAGCTCCTCGACGGTGCGCACCCCTTCGGCGGTGAAGAGATGCTGGCGCTCGCGCGCCTTCCGGCGCTTGAGGTCGCGAGCCAAGGTAAGGAGCTTCAATGTCTTATGAATCCAGCAAGCCGGAATGGCTCTTGCTCATCTCGGCCATGCCCGCTCACGACGAGAGAGAACTATGAGACGTGGATTTGTCAGCCTGGCGCTCGTGCTAACGATGACGGCCTGCGGAGTCTCGACGCAACAGGAGATCGAGATGGGGCAGCAGTACGCTGCCCAGATCAACCAGCAGCTGCCCATCGTCCAGGATCCGGAGATCAACCGCTACATCAACGTGCTCGGCGACTCGATCGCGCGGTTGACCTCGCGCAGCGACATCCCGGAGTGGCACTTCTACATCGTGGACAGCAAGGAAGTGAACGCGTTCGCGGTGCCGGGCGGGTTCGTCTACGTCAATCGCGGGCTGATCGAGCGCGCCCAGAAGATGGACCAGCTGGCGGGCGTGCTGGGGCACGAGATCGGGCACGTGGTCCGTCGGCATTCCATCAAGCAGATGCAGCAGCAGCAGGGCGCGAACATCGGCGTCACGCTGGCGTGCGTGCTCACCAGCATCTGCAACAGCCAGGCGAGCCAGGCAGCCATCCAGGTTGGCGGCACGGCGCTGTTCGCGAACTTCAGCCGCAAGGACGAAGCGGAGGCCGATGAGGAAGGGGTGCGCAACGTGGTCCGCGCGGGCATCAGCCCGCAGGGGATCCCGGAGATGTTCCAGATCCTGATCGACGAGCGAGACCGGAATCCCTCGGCGGTGGAGGGTTGGTTCGCGACGCACCCGCTGGAGGAGGACCGCATCGCCGACACCGAGAAGCTGATCTCGACGTACGATCCGGCCATTCTTCGCTCTCTCACGGTGGACTCGCGGAACTTCCAGGTGTTCAAGGACCGCGTGAGGGCGCTTCCGCCGTCGCCGGTGCCGCGCGGGTAGACTACAACTGACGTAGTACGTACTTCGTACCACGTATCCGGACCGACGGGCTGCGCTCTCCAAGGCGCGGCCTGTTTCTCATATGAGAAACTGCTGAACGGCATTCGAGAGGAAACGCCGGGAACGACTGAAAAAGCAGGATCTCTCCCAGGCGAGACGGCAGCATGCGCCAGAACGTCTTCCGAGGCCGTTCAGACTGATTCAGGAAACCTTGGGGGCGTAGGGGCCAGCCTCGGTGCGCGGAGCAATGATCTCGCGAAGGACAGATCCTGCCCTTTCAGGCCCTTCCGCCTTTTCCTCTCCCCCGCTGTTTCAGAAGGCCTGAATGCCGAAAGGGCCAGCCACTCATTGGATTGGCCAGTGCCCTGGGTCGCCCTACGTCGTACGAAGTACTTCAGTTGCCCTTCAATCGGCCCACCCACCCCTCCACCAGCGATTCGAACCGCTCGGCGACGAGCGTCGTCGTCTCGATCACTTCTGCGTGCGAGAGCGGGCGCGGCGAGATGCCCGACGCGAGATTGGTGATGCAACTGATGCCGGCGACGCGCATGCCGAGCGTGCGTGCCACGATCACCTCCGGCACGGTGGACATTCCCACCGCGTCGGCGCCGAGGATGCCGAGCATGCGCACTTCGGCGGGCGTCTCGTAGGTCGGGCCGAGGAGGCCCCCGTACACGCCGTCCACGAGTGGAATGCGCAGCTCGGCGGCGACGTCGCGGAGCTGCTGCGCGAGCCTCGCATCGTACGGCTCGCTCATGTCCGGGAAGCGGACGTCGCCCGGTTCCAGCGCGCCAACGATGGGGCTGCGGAACATCAGGTTGAGATGATCCCGGATGAGCATCAGGTCGCCGGCCCTGAAGGTGCGCCTGATGCCGCCGGCGGCGTTCGACACGAACAGCGTGCGCGCGCCGAGCGCGTGCAGCACGCGCACCGGGAACCCGGCGAGCGCGGCGTCGTGCCCCTCGTACATGTGGAAGCGGCCGGCAAGGGTGACGACAGTCCGTCCCCCGAGCGTGCCGACCATCAGCTTGCCGGCGTGGCCCACCACCGTTGCGATCGGGAAGCCGGGTACCTCGGCGAATGGCACGACGACCGGATCGGCGACGCGCGCGGCGAGTCCGCCGAGTCCCGAGCCGAGGATGATGCCCGCAACCGGCTCGATGGTGCCGACGCGCTGCCGGATCACCTCGGCGGCGCGGACGGCCGCCGCGGCACCGTACTCTCCTCCCTCGCTCGTCATTGCGCTGCTCATGCAACCGACTCCCGCAGGGCGCGGATCGCCGCTTCCGCCTCGGCAACGAGCTTCACCCGTTCGTCGTGCGGCAGGAAGGCGCTCTCGAAGCCGTTGATCGCCACGCGCGACAGCTCGTCGAAGGAGAAATCCAGCTCCGCTGCGGCGTGCACGTACTCGTCGGTGAGGGTGACGCCGCTCATGAGGCGGTTGTCGGTGTTGAGCACCACGTTCAGGCCGCGGTCGTAGTACTCGCGGAAGGGGTGCGTGGCGTACGACTCGGCGGCGTGCGTCTGCACGTTGCTGGTGAGGCAGATCTCGAGCGTGATCCGGTGGTCGTTGCAGTAGTCGGTGAGCTCGATGTCCTCGATGAGCCGCGTGGCGTGGCCTACACGATCGGCGCCGCAGACGTGCACGGCCTGGCGAACCGAGTCTGCGCCGTCGCCTTCGCCGGCGTGACAGGTACAGGAGAGGTCGTGGCAGCGCGCGTACTCGAAGGCGCGCGCGTGCAGCCGGGCGGGATGTCCCTTCTCTCCCCCGGCGAGGTCGAACCCCACGACGCCGCGATGCCTGTACGCCACGGCGAGCTCGGCGAGCTCGTGGGAGATGGTCGGCGACATCGCACGCAGCGCACAGATGATGATGCGTCCGCGCACCCCGAGCTCGCGTTCGGCGCGCTCGAGACCTTGCAGGGGCGCCTCCACCGCCTGCTCCAGGGAGAGCCCGCGCCGCACGTTCAGCACCGGGGCGTAGCGCATCTCGATGTACCGCACGCCGTCATTTGCTGCATCCTCGGCAAGCTCGTACGCCACGCGCTCGAGCGCCGACTCCGTCTGCATCACCGAAAGCGTGATCTCGAATCGCTCGAGGTACTCCTCCAGGTTGCGCGCATCCCGCACGATCATGTACTCGCGCAGGGCGTCGGCGTCGTGGGCGGGCATGGTGAGCCCTTCCTCGCGCGCGAGCTCGATCATCGTCTGCGGTCGCAGCGAGCCATCCAGATGGCAGTGCAGCTCCGCCTTCGGCAGGCGGCGCAGCAGCTCCCGGTCGATGCGGTCCACGCTCATCGCGCTCCCGTGGCAACGAGCCGACGATCGGCAGGAGCGCGGACCGGCTGCGGGAGCGCCTTGAGGTACGCGATGAAGGCGTCGAGATCCACGATGGGCAGGACCTCGCTCTTCAGCGCGCCGGCGCCGAGGCCAAGACCGTCGCCGCCCGTGGCGAGGAAGTCGCTGAGGATGATGGTGTAGCGGCCATCGGGACGGATGCTCGACCCATCGGACAGCTTCGCGCTGACGATGCGCGAGCCTGGCGCCGCCGTGGAGTCCCAGGTCACGATGATGCCGCTGACGTGCACGTTGGGCCGCTTGCTGACCAGCTTCTCCAGGTAGTCCCGCAACGCGCTGCCCGTGACGGTGAGGCGATAGAGCACGTTCCCGAACGGCTGGATTTCGAACAGCGAGCCATAGGTCGCCGGGCCCGCGGCCAGGTTGGCGCGGATGCCGCCGTTGTTCATCACGGCCACATCTCCCTTCCCCTCGGCGCGCATCGCATCCGCGATGAGGTTGCCGAGCGGATATTCGGTGCCGCTGCGGATGTAGCCCGCGGCAATGGTGGCCACGGGGCGATCCACGATGGATGCGACCCGCGCCACGGCGCGATGCACGAGCTGCGCGGTGGCGGAATCGGCGGCGAGGGTGTCGGGGAGCACGTCGTACACGCGGTGGCTGCTGAGCCCCGGACCGAGGTCGGTCACGCCGAACGCCGTGCCGCTGGACCGGGACTGGATCACGGGCACGCCGGCGACGGTGGCGTCGACGAGGGAATGGGTGTGACCGCTGACGATCGCGTCGACCGGCTCCTTCAGCGCACGGGCGAAGTCGATGATCTCCCCATTGCAGTTGCTGGCGCCGTCGCGGTCGCAGAAGGCGCCCGCATGGGCGACGACTACCACGTAGTCGGCGCCGCGGCGGCGGAGCTCGCGTGTCAGGCTGTCGACGACCGGCACCGGGTCCACGAAGCGCAGGCCGGTGACGTTCGACGCGCGCGTGGTGGACGGCGTGGCCACTGTCGCAACGCCGACGACGCCGACCTTGAGTGCGCCGCGGGTGACGAGGGTGTCGTCGCGGATCCAGGCGACGTCGCGGCCCTGCTCGTCACGTACGTTCGCCGCGAGCAGGGCGTACTTCGCCTCGCGCATGCGGGCCCGCAGCGAGTCCTGGCCCCAGTCGAACTCGTGATTGCCCACCGCACCCGCGGCGTAGCCGAGCTGGTTGAGCAGCTCGACCATCGGCCGGCCGAACGCGAGGTTCGACGCCGGCGTGCCCTGGAACTCGTCGCCGCCGTCGAGCAGGATCACCTCGCAGGCGGGGGAGACACATCCCTGCTTCGCGCGCTGGATGGCGGTGGCGAGGTAGGCGGCACCGCCGCGCAGGCGGCCGCCGGCGTCGGGGCGCGGCTCAAGGGCGCCGTGCAGGTCGTTGGTGGAGATGATGCGGAGCCGCGGCAGCGGGCGGGACGCGAGCACCGCCGTGGAATCGCGCCGAGCCGCCGCGGCCCCGACGGGGTGCGCGTCCTCGCGGTTGGTGCGGTGCATCTCAGCGTAGAGCGAGGCGACCGCCGACGGCGGGACGATCTCCCAGTTCCGCGTGAAGTAGTCGGATGGAGTGATCACGCCGCGTCGGCGGACTTCATCGATCAGCAGCTGGCGGATGTCCTGCTGCTTGTCGTACACCACCGGCGCGCCGCTGAGCATGCTGTAGCCACCACCGCCGGTCTGCCGGTAATTGTTCAGCGCCAGGGTGAACGCGTCGGTGGCGGCCACCGGCCGGCCCTTGAACTCGAGCCTGGTCACCCGCTGACCGGCCGGCTTCGACAGGTCGAGCGTGTAGTCCACGCCGGAGACGATGTCGAAGTTGAAGCCGGGAAACTCCGGATCGATGCTCACCTGCCCGGTGGGCGAAGTGACGTAGTAGCGCGCGCTCTGCTCCAGGTAGGCGCGAAGCTGGGCGCCGGAGATGCGCACGGCGCGCAGCGTGTTGTCGTACGGGTAGAGCGCCTGCAGCCGCGCCGCGGTGATCGGGCCGGCGGCGAGCGACGCATCGAGCGAGAAGGCGGCGGTCGACGCGAGGTCGGTCCCCGCGGCGCGACGCTCCACCTCGTTGATGAAGTCGATGAGCGGCGTGTCGGCCACCCGCGCCGAGTCGGCACTCCACGCGACGGGGGTGCGGCCGATGGGCGCCGTGACCCAGGCGATGGTCTCGCGGTGCGCTGCCTCCGTCGCCGCGACCACGGTCGAGTCCTCGGCATGGCCGGCGGCCTGGACGATGGAGGAATGCTTGCCGGTGACGCGCCACCTGCCGTCGTCGCGCTGCAGGCCGAGGTGCGCGATGGCGACGCTCGTCGCCCAGTTCTTCGGCTGCATCAGCAGCACGCCATTGATGACGGTGTCCGCCACTTCGCGGTGCGAGTGTCCGAACAGCACGAGGTCGATCCCCGGCACCTCGCGGGCGATGCGCGCCGCGACGTTCTCGCTCGGCACGTGCGTGGTGACGGTGTCGTAGCTGGACGGCTCGCCGAGCCCCGAGTGCACGGTGACGAGCAACACGTCGGCACCGGCGTCGCGCACATCCTTCACCGCCTCCTTGACCTCGGGGACCACGTCGCGGATCACGACCTGTCCGGTGAGGTTGTCGCGGTCCCAGACCATCGAGCCGGGGGTGGTCGCCCCGACGATGCCGATCCTCGCCCCCCCACGCTCCACCATCGCCCAGCTCGTGAAGGCGTGCTGGCCGTTCGTCAGGTAGACGTTGGTGGCGAGGAAGGGGAAATCCGCCTGGCGCACGGCGCGGCGGAGGTAGGGGAGCCCGTAGTTGAACTCGTGATTGCCGATCGCCGCCGCGTCGTAGTGCATGGCGTTCATCGCGGTCACCACGGGAATCGGCGCATCGGCCGCCGCGACACGCGCCGCGACGTAGGTGAACGAGTTCCCCTGCAACAGGTCGCCGGCGTCGAGGAGCACCACATGGCCCGGCTCGGCGCGCCGCAGCGAGTCCACGATGGTGGCAGCGCGCGTCAGCCCGCGCGCGGGGTCGGGACGGTTCGTCTCGTAGTTCCAGCCGCGGACGCGCCCATGCGCGTCCGTCGTCGCGGCGACGACGAGGTCGAAGCTGCCGGCGTCGTTGCCGACGGCGGCACCCGGATGTGCGCAGCTCGCGACCGTGGCGAGGAGCGCGAGAAGGAGCGAGGATCGGTTCTGCATGTAAAGAATCTAGCTGCGTCACCCCCGCGCAGGGAGCGCATGCCTCCGTTGACGCCACGCCCCTCCACCCGGCACACTTCCTCGCATATGAAACCGCTCGTGATCGGCATCGCCGGCGGCTCGGGGTCGGGCAAGAGCACCGTGGCGCGCAACGTGGCGGCCGCGCTCGGCGACGCCTCGGTCGCGTTCATCGACATGGATGCCTACTACCTCGACCATGCCCACCTCCCGATCGAGGAACGCCGAAAGGTCAACTGGGACCACCCGAACGCCTTCGACTGGGAGCTCCTCGTGCACCAGCTCGGGTGCCTGTCGCAGGGCTTCGCGATCGACAAGCCCGTGTACGACTTCGTCGAGCACGCGCGGAGCACGGAGGCGGTGCGCATCCCGCCCGCAGACGTCGTTGTCATCGACGGCATCCTGCTGTTCGTGGATGCGCGCGTGCGCGAGCTGTGTGACGTGAAGGTGTTCGTGGACGCCGACGCCGACATCCGCCTCATCCGCCGCATCCGGCGCGACATGGCCAAGCGCGGGCGGCCGCTGGGCGAGATCCTCGACCAGTACCTCTCCACCGTGCAGCCCATGCACCTCGAATTCGTCGAGCCGAGCAAGCGGTACGCGGACGTCATCGTGCCACGCGGCGGGCACAACCCGGTGGCGATCGAGATGATCGTCGCCAAGATCGCGCGACGACTGCAGTCGGGTACCTCGTGAGCGCGCAGAGCCCCGCCACGGAGCAGCGTGTGCTCGTCGTGGACGACGAAGCGGACATCGTGGCGCTCGTCGCCTATCACCTGGCGCGAGCGGGTTATCGTGTGTCGACGGCCAGCACGGGGCAAGACGCACTGGATGCGGCCCGGCGAGAGCACCCGGCGCTCATCGTGCTGGACCTGATGCTGCCCGGTCTCTCCGGCTACGAGGTGCTCGAGCAGCTTCGTGCGGACGCGTCCACGCGCGACATCGCGGTCCTGATGCTCACGGCTCGGCGCGACGAGCAGGACCGCATCCGGGGGCTTTCGCTGGGCGCGGACGATTACCTGACCAAGCCCTTCAGCCCGCAGGAGCTCGTGCTCCGCGTCGGGGCCATCCTCCGCCGCATGCGCTCGGCGCCGACCGACTCCAGCGCGACGATCACCCTCGGGCAGCTGGAGATCGACACGGCGGCGCACGTGGTGCGCGTGGCGGGCGAGCCGGTGGAGCTGACTCCCACCGAGTACAAGCTCCTGCTGCTGCTCGCCGAGCGGCGCGGTCGCGTGCAGGAGCGGGCGCACCTGCTGGAGCGCGTGTGGGAAGCGGCGCCCGACATCCAGACGCGCACGGTGGACATGCACGTGCAGCGACTGCGCGCCAAGCTCGGCGTGGCTGGTGAGATGATCGAGACCGTGCGCGGCTTCGGCTATCGTCTCCGCGTTCCGCAGGGTCGCGCGTCGTGAGCCTTGCGCGCCGGCTGCTCCTCGGCGCGCTGGTCGTCGTGCTCCTCCTCGTCGCGGCCATCGTCGTCCTTGCCGGCGGTCGCCTCCGCGAGCGATTGATCCTGGAGAAGACCGACGAGCTGGCGCGTGATGCGCAGCTCGTCGCGTCGTCGTGGACGCGCGGCGTGGACGCCGACTCGCTCGCCCATCACGCGGGCGAGGCGCTGGGCTACCGGGTCACCATCATCGACAGCACGGGCGTGGTGGTGGGCGACGCGGAGTTCGATCCGGCAGCTCGGCATCGCCTCCAGAATCACTCGACGCGCCCCGAGGTGATGGCCGCCCGCGACTCCGGCATGGGATCGGCGCTGCGCCACAGCGTATCGGCCGGCGACGACGAGCTGTATGTGGCCGTGCGCCACCCGCTGGGATTCGTGCGGGTGTCGCTCACCATCAGCCGCCTCGAAGCCGTGGTGAGCGGTGCGCGGCGCGACGTGCTCACGAGCGGCCTGGCCGTGCTGGTGGGCGTGCTGGTCATCGCGTGGCTGTTCGCGCGAACCGTGTCGCGGCCGATCGTGGAGCTGCGAGACGTCGCACGCTCGATCGCCGCCGGTGACCTCTCGCGCCGCCCTGCCCTCTCCGCGCCCGGCGAGGTGGGCGACCTCGCGACAGCGCTGCACCGGATGGCCGAGCAGCTCTCGAGCCGACTGACGGCGATGCGGTCGGACGAGCTGCTCATGACCGCCGTGCTCGAGTCGCTGGAGGAAGGCGTGCTCGCGCTCGACGAGCGTGGCATGGTGGTGCGCATGAACCAGCGCGCACGCACGCTGCTGGACCTCGGCGCAGCCCTGCCCTTCCCGCGTGAGCTGCTGCCTCGCGAGCACGAGCTGCGTGCCGCGGTGGAGGCTGCACTCGCTGGCGAGCCCACCGCCCCCACCGAGACGCTCCTGCACGGCCGAACCATCGCCGTTGCCGCGCGCCCTCTCGCCACGCGCGGCGCCGTGGTCACGGTGCTCGATCTCACGCAGCTCAGGCGCCTCGAGACGGTCCGGCGCGACTTCGTGGCGAACGTGAGCCACGAGCTCAAGACGCCGCTCACCGCCGTGCGCGGCTTCGCCGAAACGCTGCTCGATCAGGAGATTCCAGCCGAGCAGCGGCATACTTTCGCCCGCACCATCCGCGACAACGCCGAGCGGATGCAGCGCATCGTGGACGACCTCCTCGACCTGTCGCGCATCGAGAGCGGCGGATGGCATCCCCGGGCGCAGCGCGTGGACATCACCGGCGTGGTGCGTGAGGTCTTCACCGGGGTGCAGGACACGGCGCGCCGGCGCGGGCTGCAGCTCGTCGCCGACGTTCCGGCGGGGGCGGCAATCGTCCATGCGGATCCAACCGCCTTCCGCCAGGTGATCGGCAACCTGGTGGAAAACGCCGTGCGATACACGACGACGGGCAGCGTCACGGTGCGCAGCCGGTTAGGGTCCGGCGGCGTGTGGATCGACGTGCGCGACACCGGCATCGGCATCGCGGCCGAGCACCTGCCGCGGATCTTTGAGCGCTTCTACCGCGTGGACGCCGGGCGATCGCGCGAGCTCGGAGGCACCGGGTTGGGGCTGGCGATCGTGCGTCACCTCGTGGAGGCCCATCGCGGGCGCGTGGAAGCGGCGAGCGTCCCGGGACGTGGCACCACGATCAGCGTGCTCTTTCCGTCAGCGGACGAGGCGACGACGAGCGAGATCGCTTGAACGTCGGCGAGCCGTGACGCGGTCGTTGTGCAGTCATCCTTTCGCCGTTGCGCAGCCGCGCCATCGTTCGGTCACCCCCAATCAGTGACGGTGACCGATGACGCGCCAGATGCACTACCAGAGCGACCGACGTCATCCGCCGGCTGCTCCGCCATTGGGACTCGAGCCGACATGGGGAGTTTCGTCCCAGCACCTCGCACCTGCTGGCGACGTACCGTCCCGCCGAGCCGGGAGAACCGGCGCCAATGCCCGTGCTGGCGTGGGGTGCGATGAACGAGGCGCTGGCGGGAACGTATCTCTAGCGCTGCGCGCTCAGTCGGCGCGCTGGTAGCGCGCCGAGCACCAGCGAGCCATCATCGCCCGGCGGTCGGCGACCGAATCGCCGA
>DASURL010000038.1:0-2185 GCA_036280075.1 Gemmatimonadaceae bacterium
AGCGACTGTCATCCCGCAGGGCGCACCCCTGGGTGTCATCCCGCACGAGCGAAGCGAGTGTCGGGACCTGCCGTCCACGCGGTCGTTGCCGGACTGGCCGACGGGAGTGAGAGGAAAGCGCAGCTGATCGCGTTGTCGTAGCCGCTGCGCCACATGGACTGTGGCGCAGCGCCTACACTCTCACTTGCACGCGCCACGAGCGTCGGCTGCGACGTCGTCCCGAACGTATTGCCAATCAACACGTTGACGCCGTGACGCGGCTGGCACGCGAGCCTCGACGAATGGCCCCCCAAATGCTAGACGGCCGGAGGAACGCGCAGCGATCCCCTCCCACCAGTCGCTACGAGGCCACTCGTGTCCCCTGGACACCCGAATTCCCTCCGGTATCTCGCCCTGCTCGGCGCCGCTGGCGTCGTGGCGTGCGGTGAGAGTCATCCCACGGCGCCGAGCGCGGCGCCATCCTCTCCCGCCACGTTCACGCTGTCGGCCACCGACAGCGCGGCATTCCTGAGCGCGGTCGAGGACATCAGGCTCCGCATCGTGCCGACGCTCGGCGAGACGGAGCGTACAGGCGCGCTTCGCAACGCGCTCGAGCGCGTTGGCGATGCGGTGGCGACACGCGACCGGTCCGCATTGATGAGCGCCGTGGCGACGAGCGAGCAGGCGCTCGCCGCGCTCGCCCACGCATCCAACGAGGACACGGGCGAGTCGGCCGACCTCGACGCCGTCCGTCTCGTGCTGCTGCAGGCGAATGCGCTGACGACGCCGGCGAGCATCGCGCGCGACGACACGCCCTGATCTCCCTTCTTCGTTCTTCCCACCTTCCTGACGTGGAGACACACATGCCGGGACGATCACGCACGCTGATACTCAATCTGGCTGTCATCGGGGGAGTCTCCGGTGGCATCGCAGCACCCGCTGCGGCGCAGGAAGCAACGCCCGCGGTGATTCACGCCTGCTACGTGCCACTCACCGGCACGGTGTACCGGATCAAGGAGACCGGGCTCCGCACGTCCTGCTCGTCCACGTCACACGTCGAGTTCTCGTGGACGGACGGCGAGGGCGCGCTGCGCGCGACCGATGCCGCGAGTGGCGACCTGTCTGGTACGCTTGGCGCACCGACCGTCGCCCGGCTGCAGGGGCACGCCATCTCGGCCGCGTCGCCGGCAGCGGGGCACGTGCTGACCTTCGATGGCACACAGTGGTTGTCAGCGGCGGCGCCGAGTGGTGGGCTTGGCGCGGATGGGTCCTTCCTGGCGACGGGCGCATACGGTACGGGTACGATCCCGGCCACCGGTGCAGGAGTACGGATGATGTGGTATCCCGGCCGTGCCGCATTTCGCGTTGGACGGGTGAACGGTACGGAATGGGACGACGCCAAGATCGGCGCCTACTCGATCGCGACTGGAATCGGCACGACTGCCCGCGCTTCCTACTCTACGGCGATGGGATTCAGCACGACCGCCAGCGGCGTAGCTGCCATCGCGAGCGGGTACCTCACGACCGCCAGCGGCGCCTTCTCTACGGCGATGGGCGGTTACACGACTGCAAGTAATTCTGTGGCGACAGCGATGGGATATTCCACGACCGCGAGTGGCTATGCGGCGACCGCGATGGGCAATGAGACGATCGCCAGCGGTGGCAGTTCAACCGCGATGGGAAGCTTCGCGTCGACGAATGGACATGCTGGTGCATTCGTATATGGGGACGTAAGCGTCGCTTCCCCTGCCGACGCCGTCAGCGCCACCGCACCCAACCAGTTCGTCGTCCGCGCCCAGCACATGTGGTTCGGCACGAACAACAGCGTCACCGCCACCTCTGGCCGCTTCCTCGAGACCTCCACCGGCGCCTATCTCTCGAGCGGTGGCGTGTGGACCAACGTCTCGGACGTCAACCGCAAGCACCTGTTCGAGGACGTCTCCGGTGATGACATCCTGAAGCGCCTCGCCGGGCTCCCGATCACGGAGTGGAGCTACAAGACGGAGGACGACTCCGTGCGCCACCTCGGACCCACGGCGCAGGACTTCTACTCGGCATTCCACCTCGGCTCGAGCGACACCAGCATCGGCACCGTCGATGCCGACGGCGTGAGCCTGCTCGCCATCCAGGCGCTGGAGAAGCGGACGCGCGAGCTGCAGAGCGAGAACACCCAACTGAGATCACGTCTCGACGCGCTGGAAGCCGC
>DASURL010000039.1:0-2811 GCA_036280075.1 Gemmatimonadaceae bacterium
GCCGACGCCGATCGCCTGCGTGCTCACGAGGCCCAGCCAGACGAAGAGCGACGCGTACATCGCCACGCCGACGATCGCCGACACGGTCACCGCGATCGTCGCCGGCCAGTCGACGATGAACGCCACGTGCGCCGTGAGGAATGCGCTCAACGCGATGAACGGGCCGGCGATGGTGATCGTCGCCAGCAGCTTGGGGAGCGCGATCTTCCACCGCGGCACGGGGGAGATGGTGAGGTTCGCCAGCGTGCGGTCCTCCACCTCGTTGCCGAACGCCGCCGCGGCGATCGCCAGCACCACGAGCGGCGCTATCGATCCGGCGAGCATCGCGCCGAGGATGGCCCGCTCGAAGTCGGTCACGGAGCCGGCGGTCTCGTCGTGCAGCATGAGCACGGTGATGATCACCGGCATCGCCGCCAGCACGGTCATGATGGCGAGCCGCCACTTGCCGGTGAGCTGCCGCAGGGTCAGGAGGTAGACGGAACGCATCGGTGATGTCGGGTGTGGTGTCGCGTCACGCGTCGACGAGGTAGCCGAACACGCTCTCCAGCGAATCGTCCAGCGGCTCCACTCGGCGCAGGCCGATGCGCTCGGCCTGCGCCAGGCGCGGCAGCTCGAGCTGCAGGTCGCCCACGTTGCGGCTGAGCACCACGAGCGCGCCGTCGGGATCCACGTGCACGGCGTCCACCGACGGGAGCGTCACCACCGCGGCGGCGAGCCGCCGCGGCGCGTCGCTGACGATGCGCACGTGGTAGGGACGCTGGTTGAGCGCGGCGCGGATGGCGCGGAAGCCCCCCGACGCGGCGAGCTTGCCGTTCACGACGAGGAGCACCGTATCGGCGAGCTGCTCCACCTCCTCGAGGATGTGCGACGAGATGACGATCGTCTTCCCCTGCGCCTTGAGCGTCTCCAGCAGGTGCTTGAAGTGCAGCCGCTGCCGCGGGTCGGCGCCGTTGAGCGGCTCGTCGAGGATGAGCACGTCCGGCTCGTGGACGAGCGTCGCCGCGAGGCGCATCCGCTGGCGCATGCCGCGCGAGTAGGTCTCCATCGGGCGGTACTGCGCCTCCTCGAGGTCCACGAGCGCGATCGCGCGGTCCACCGCCTCCTCGAGCTCCGGCACGCCGCGCAGCCGCCCCATCATCGTCACGAACTCGCGCCCCTTCATGAAGCCGTACACGGTCTCGTGCTCGGACATGATGCCGATGCGCCGGTAGAGCGGCGGGTTGTCGCGCACCGGCTCGCCGAACACGGTCACGCTCCCCGTGGACACGCCGGCGAGCCCGGTCATCATGCGCAGCAGCGTCGTCTTGCCGGCGCCGTTCGGGCCGAGCAGCCCGGTGATGCCGGGCATGACGTCGAACGAGACGTCGCTCACCGCCACCACGCTGCCGAACCAGCGCGACACGTTCTGCACGCGGATCACGGGCTGGGCCGCCACTGCGGGCGCGGCGCTCATGGCGGCGAGCTCCACGTTCCTCGTCGCGGTGGTCATGTCGAAAGCCTCCGGTAGCGCCACCAGAGCGCGGCGCCGGGAACCAGCGTCCAGGCGAAGTACCACGCCACGCGGATCCACGCCGCGAGCTGGCGGGCGGGGGCGTCCTCGGTGACCTCGCTGACGTCGCCGAAGATGATGTCGTTCACGTGCACGGGGATGTTCGTCAGGTTGAACATCGAGATCCACTGCCCCGCCCTCCCGCCAACCTCCTCGGCGAGGCCGATGGTGAACGGCGTCGTGATGACGAACAGGCCGACGAGGAACACCGACGCGTAGGCGCGTCGCGAGGTGAACGACGCCGCGAGCAGCGAGAGGGTCGTCGTGTACGCCGCCATCGCGAGGCCGGCGAGGAGGAAGCGCGGGATGTCCAGCCAGTGCGCGGCGAGGTACGCCGCCGGGCTCGGGTCGCCGCCGCACAGGCCGAGGAAGAGGATGACCTGCGGCAGCCAGGCGGCGAGAGTCATCACCACCATGAACGCCGCCCAGCGCGAGGCCACGTAGTCGTCGCCGGTGAGCGGGCGCACGAGGTAGAGGTTGATCACCCGGTCGCGCTTGTCGCGGCACAGGAGCTCCGGCCCGACGATGGCGGCGAACACGAACATGATGATCGACGCGATGCCATTGTAATCCGAGTACGTCGGCAGGTTCATCTTCTCCGCCGTCCCCGCGCCGCCGATGCGATCGGCCGCGCCGGCGACGATGGCCATCACGGTGGCGATCGCCGAGAGCACGGAGAGGAAGAACCATGGGAGGGCCTTGGCGCGAGCGCCTCGGCCCAACCCGAGCGCGGCGCGCAGGCCGTCCTTGAACACCGCCCTGCGCGCCCGGCCGCGCCCCTCGCGCACGCCGGTGTAGGACTGGTAGCCGATGTCGAAGACGGTGCCGGTCATGACCGTTCTCCCTCGCGCTCGAACAGCTCGGTGAGCTCGCGGCGGCGCGGGGCCAGCCGCCGCAGCGGCGCTTCGGCCTCCACGAGGGCGTCGCGGATCTGGTCGTAGACGGAGAGGTCGCTTCCCTCCACGGTGAGCCCGCCCGCCTCCGGCGCGATGATCACGCCGCGCCGCCGCAGCGCCGTCACGAGCCTGTCGCGGTTGGAGTCCACCTCGATGAACACCATCTGCGTCTCGCGGGTGAAGGTGGCGACCTCGCCGGCGTGCACGAGATGGCCGGCGCGGAGGACGATGATGCGGTCGCAGGTGCGCTCGACGTCCGCCATGAGGTGCGAGGAGAAGAGGACGCTGATGCCGAACTCGCGGTGCGTCTTCCGGATGAGGGCGAGCATCTCCTCGCGCGCCGCGGGATCGAGGCCGGCGGTGGGC
>DASURL010000040.1:0-14068 GCA_036280075.1 Gemmatimonadaceae bacterium
GGCGAAGTCGAGATACACCCCCCGGCCGCCGGGTCCCACACCGCGGCCGTCGTCGCACGCCTCCTTCGCGGCGCGCGACGCGATGTCGCGCGGCGACAGGTTGCCGAAGCTCGGGTACTTCCGCTCGAGGTAGTAGTCCCGGTCCTGCTCGGGGATCTCGTTCGGCTTCCGGCCGACGTCCTCGCGGCGCTTCGGCACCCACACGCGGCCGTCGTTGCGCAGCGACTCCGACATCAGGGTGAGCTTGGACTGGTAGTCGCCGGCGACGGGGATGCAGGTCGGGTGGATCTGCGTGTAGCAGGGGTTGGCGAATGCGGCGCCTCGCTTGTACGCCCGCCAGATGGCCGTCGCGTTGCATCCCTTCGCGTTCGTGGAGAGATAGAACACGTTGGAGTAGCCGCCGGTGCAGAGCACCACGGTATCGGCGAAGTGCGGCTCGACCGTGCCGGTCAGCTCGTCGCGCACCACGATGCCGCGCGCGCGCCCGTTGACCACGATCAGGTCGAGCATCTCGGCGCGAGGGTACATCGTCACGCCACCCTTCGCGATCTCCTTTTCCAGCGCCTGGTAGGCGCCGAGAAGGAGCTGCTGGCCCGTCTGGCCGCGCGCATAGAAGGTGCGCGACACCTGCGCGCCGCCGAAGGAGCGGTTCGCCAGCAGGCCGCCGTACTCGCGGGCGAAGGGCACGCCCTGCGCCACGCACTGGTCGATGATGTTGACGCTGATCTGCGCGAGGCGCCAGGTATTCGATTCACGCGAGCGGAAGTCGCCGCCCTTGATCGTGTCGTAGAACAGCCGGCGGACGCTGTCGCCGTCGTTCTGGTAGTTCTTCGCCGCGTTGATGCCGCCCTGCGCGGCGATGGAGTGCGCGCGGCGCGGTGAATCCTGGTAGCAGTAGCAGCGGACGTTGTAACCCAGCTCGCTGAACGAGGCGGCGGCCGCCGCTCCGGCGAGCCCCGACCCGACGACGATGATGGTGTGCTTCCGCTTGTTCGCCGGGTTCACCAGCTTCATCTCGAAGCGGTGCCGGTCCCACTTGTCCGGCAGCGGCCCGGCGGGAACGCGAGAGTTGAGCTCGAGGGTCATCTATCGAATCACTCCGAGGAACACCGCCACGGGAATGGCCGTGAAGCCCAGCCACACGACGAGGGCGATGACCGTGGCCACCTGCCGCTGCAGCGGGCGCGGCGACGGCTTGGCGAGGCCGAGGGTGCGCACCGACGACCACGCGCCGTGGAAGAGGTGCAGCATGAGGAACAGCATCACCACCACGTAGAACGTCACCACCCACGGCGACCGGAAGGCCGCGATGACGTTGCCATACACGTCGGTGTGGCTGAACGCCGGGTAGAGCGCGTCGGGGCGGCTGGCCCACGGGAACACCGTCCCCGTGGTGAAGTGCAGGATGTGGAAGACGACGAAGACGAGGATCAGCACGCCGCCCCACCGCATCGTGCGCGAGGCGACCGTGGACACCTGCGGCTCGCGTCGCTGGTAGCCGGTGGGCCTCGCCTGCCGGCTCCGCTGCGCGAGCTGGTACGCCATCGTCACGTGGAGGATGAGCGCGACGAGCAGGACGAGGCGCGCCAGCCACAGCAGCTCGCCGAGGCTCTGCAGGAAGGCCGCATAGCGGTTCATCTTGTCCGGCCCGATGAACACCTGCAGGTTGCCGAGCATGTGCAGGACCACGAACGCGACCAGGATGATCCCGGTCACGGCCATGATCACCTTCTTGCCGATCGTGGAACGGTACAGCCTGAGTGCCCACATGAGATCGTAAGCTCCTGGAAATGAAGCAGCGACGGGCGGCGCGAGTTCCGCGCCGCCCGTCCATGGGTCACATCTTGACGGCGGCCATCGGCTCGCGCACGGCGTCGGCGGACTTCTGCAGCGCCGCCTTCTCGTCCGGCGTGAGCTGCACCTCGATCACCTTCTCGAGGCCGCGCTTGCCGAGCTTGCACGGCACGCCGAGGAAGAGATCCTTCATGCCGTACTCGCCCTGCAGCCACGCAGCGCACGGGAGGATGCGGCGCTGGTCGTTGACGATCGCCTCGGCCATCTGCACGGCACCCGCGGAGGGCGCGTAGTACGCCGACCCGGTCTTGAGGTGCTTCACGATCTCCGCGCCGCCGTTGCGCGTGCGGTCCACGATCGCGTCGAGCTTCGCCCTGTCCATCAGCTGCGTGATCGGGATGCCGCTCACGCTGGTGTAGGAGATCAGCGGCACCATGGTGTCACCGTGCCCGCCGAGCACCATCGCCTGGATGTCGCGCACGGAGACGTCGAGCTCCGAGGCGAGGAAGGCCCGATAGCGCGCCGTGTCGAGCACGCCCGCCATGCCGATCACCCGTTCGCGCGGGAAGCCGGACGCCTTCATCGCCACGTAGCACATCACGTCGAGCGGGTTGCTCACGATGATGAGGATGGCATTGGGGGACGACTTGGCAACCTGCTCGGCGACCGACTTCACGATGCCGGCGTTCGTGTTGAGCAGGTCGTCCCGCGACATGCCCGGCTTGCGCGCGATGCCGGCCGTGATGATGACGATGTCGGAGTCCTTCGTCTCGTCGTAGCCGTTGGTGCCGATGATGCGGCTGTCGAATCCCTCGATCGGCGCGCTCTGCCACTGATCGAGCGCCTTGCCCTGCGGGATTCCTTCCGCCACGTCCACCATGACGACGGTGCGCGCGAGCTCCTTCTCCGCGACGCGCTGCGCAGCCGTCGCGCCGACATTGCCGGCGCCGACGACGGTGATCTTATTGACCATGAGAGCTGTGTCTGAAGGTGAAGTGCTGCACTCCCTAAACTATGCGGCGCGCGGGAGGATGGTAGCCTTCACCGTGAACGGTGAACCGTCGACCGTGAACCGTAACTCCCGACGCCGTATCGGTTCACGGTTCACCGTTCACGGTTCACGAAAAGTTCAGCCACCAACCTGTGAGAGTGCCTTCAACCCCCCGTTGCGCCGCTCCAACAGGGCGTGTGCCTCGGGCTTCTCGGCCAGTGCCCGTTGCACGAAGGGAGCGAGGGGAATGCCCGCACGGAGCGGCTGGCGCAGATCCACTTCGTGCGTGCCGAAGAGGCAGGTGCGCAGGCGTCCGTCGGCGGTGAGGCGGACTCGGTTGCAGCGCGCGCAATAGGTGTGCGTCATCGGGGTGATGACGCCGATGCTCCCCGCGGCGCCGGGTACCCGCCAGTACTCGGCAGGGCCGTTGCCGCGCGCCGGGCCCACGGTGCGCTCGAGCGGGCCCAGCGCCGCCGTGATGCGCGAGAGCACCTCGTCGCTCGGCACCACATGCTCGAAGGTGAGCGCCTCCATCTCGCCCACGGGCATGAGCTCGATGAACCGGACGTGCCACGGGTGGTCGAGGGTGAGGCGCGCGAAGTCGGCCATCTCGTCGTCGTTCGTGCCCCGCATGACCACCACGTTCATCTTGATCGGCGACAGCCCGGCGGCCTGCGCGGCGGTCGCGGCCCGCACCGGATCGAAGCCGAGGTCGCGGCGCGCGATGGCCGCGATTCGATCCGGGCGGAGACTGTCGGCGGAGATGTTCACGCGATCGAGGCCGGCGGCCGACAGTGACGTCGCCAGCGCGGGCAGGCGGACGCCATTCGTCGAGAGGGCGATGTCCTCCACCCCGGGTACGGCGCGCAGCAGGCGCACGAGCGTGGCGAGCTCGGGGCGGATGGTCGGCTCGCCGCCGGTGAGCCGGATGCGTCGCAGGCCGAGCGGCGCGAGCTGGGCGACGACCTCGGCGATCTCCTCGTAGGTGAGGATGTCGGCCTTGGGGAGCCACGGCAGCCCTTCGAGCGGCATGCAGTAGCGGCAGCGGAAGTTGCAGCGATCGGTGACCGAGATGCGCAGGTACTCAATCGTGCGCCCGAACTGGTCGACCAGGGTGCTCATGCGCGGGCCTCCGCGGCGCCGCGGGTGGGGTCCACCCACTCGCGCGTGCCGTCGGCGTAATGCTCGCGCTTCCAGATCGGCACCCGCCGCTTGATCTCCTCGATGATCCAGCGCGACGCCTCATATGCCTCGGCGCGATGCGGGTGGCCCACGGCGATGCCGACGCTCACCTCCTCGAGCGCCAGCTCGCCGAGGCGATGCTCGATGGCGATGTCGGTCACGCCGAAACGCTGCGCGGCCTCCTGGCCGATGTCGCCAAGCTCACGGGCCGCCATCGGCTCGTAGGCGGAATACTCGATGCCCGAGACCGCACGCCCGTCGTTCACCTCGCGCACGACGCCGAGGAAGAGGAGCGTGGCGCCGTTCGCGGACCGGGAGACCCCTGCAAGCAATCCGCCGGCGTCGATGGGCTCGCGCACGAGCCGGGCGTGCATCGTCAGCCCCCTGCCACCGGCGGAATGATGGCCACCGTGTCGCCGGCGCTGAGCGTGATGTCGCCACGGGCATACCGCTCGTTCACGGCGATCAGCGGGTCAGGCGGCAGGGCGTGCGCCCCTGCCCGTTCCCGCAGGCGCCCGACGAGCTGCCTGACGGTGGAACCGTCCTCGAGGTCGACGTGCAGGCTGGAGGTACCGAGCGCATCGGCGTAAGAGGCGAAGAGAAGGACGGTTACGCTCATGCATGGATGCTACCCGCTCGACGGGCGGGAGGGAAGCGACGGTGCGATCAGAAACAGAAACGCCCCGGCCGATGGCCGGGGCGCGGGAACGGACGGAAGAGGCTCACGCCTCGTTGGCTTCCTCGTAGTCGCCTTCCACGTCCGAGATGTCGAGGTGGGCGACCATGGCCCGAAGCTCCTTCGACGGCTTGAACACCGGCACCGGCCGCGCCGAGACCTCGACCGGCGAGCCCGTCCGCGGATTGCGAGCCATGCGCGTCTTGCGGTGCCGGATCTTGAACGTCCCGAAGCCGCGAACCTCGATGTTCTTCTGCTCCTGGAGCGCTTCCTTGATGGCGTCGAGAAAGGAATCCACCACGCGCGCGCAGTCCTTCTTCGAGATCATCGGCCCCGCCGTGCGGGAAATCTGGGCGGTGACGCGCTCGACCAGATCGGCTTTCGTCATGGGAGATGCCTCGGCGGGGGGCTGCGGAAGGGGGCTGAAATTCTGATCGAACTTATCCGCGTTAACTCTTGTGTGTCAAGAGCTTGGCTCGCTTCAGCGCCGTGCTTTCCGCACCGTTTCCATGAACTCGTTGAACAGCGGTCGCGCGTCGTGCGGACCCGGCGCCGCCTCGGGGTGGTACTGCACCGCGAAGATGGGCAGCTCGCGGTGCCGGAGGCCTTCCACCGTCCCGTCGTTCAGGTTCACGTGCGTCACCTTGAGCTCGGGCGCGCCGGGAATCTCGTCCGCCGAACCGCGAACGGCGAAGCCGTGGTTCTGCGAGGTGATCAGCACGCGGCCCGTCTCGATCTCCCGAACCGGGTGGTTTCCGCCGCGGTGCCCGTACGGCATCTTCTCCGTGGCGCCGCCGTAGGTGATGCCGAGGAGCTGATGGCCGAGGCAGATGCCGAAGATCGGCACCTCCTGGTCCGCGATCGCGCGGATGGTATCGGGGGCGTAGGCGACGGCGTCCGGATCGCCCGGTCCGTTGGAGAGGAAGACACCCGCCGGTTCGAGCTCGAGGATCTCGTCGGCCGTCGTCTGGGCGGGGACCACCGTGATCCGGCTCTCGGCTTCGTCGAACAGGCGCAGGATGTTGCGCTTGATCCCGAAGTCGAGCGCCACGATGTGGTTGGGTGCATCGGGGTTGCCCCAGACGTACCGCTCGCGCGTGGTCACGCGCGAGGCGAGGTCGAGCCCCTCCATGGACGGACAGGACTCGAGCGCGGCGACCGCGTCGGCCGTCGGCCCGTCACCGGCGCCCATCACGCCGCGCATCACGCCGACGCTGCGCAGGTGACGCGTGAGGCGGCGCGTATCCACCCCTTCGAGCAGCGGAATCTTCGCCGCGGCGAGATAGCTCTCCAGGTCGCCCTCGGCGCGCCAGTTCGAGTACGAACGGGCCAGCTCGCGGCAGACGACACCCGCCACCTGTGGCTGCGTGGACTCGGGATCGGCCGGGTTCACCCCGTAGTTGCCAATCATGGGCGCGGTCATCACCACGATCTGGCCACGATAGGAGGGATCCGTGAACACCTCCTGATAGCCGCTCATGTTCGTGGTGAAGACGACCTCGGCCACCGTGAGGTCGGCCGTGCCGTGGACGACTCCACGAAAAAGGGTTCCGTCCTCGAGGAGGAGGAACCCCGGGACTTCGACGCGCTCGGTCACGATGTTATGGCTTGGTCGCGGGTGCCGGCGTGGAGGCGGGAGCGTTGCCGCCCGCCGGAGCGTTGCCCGTCGCAGGGGCAGCAGGGGTGAGCGGGATCGCGCTGTTCGCGTTCGGCGACGAGGGCGCGGTGACGGGAGCCGGCGTGAACGCCTGGTCGAGCACCGACGACGGCGCGCGCTGCTGCGTGGACATCAGCGACAGCACGTACGCCAGGAACAGGAAGATCCCGCCGCCCCACCAGCTCGTCTTGGTCAGCAGGTTGCCCGCCTGCCGCGTGCCGAGCAGCGAATCCGACGAGCTGCTCACACCGCCGAAGCTGGCCGACAGGCCATCGCCCTTGCCGCTTTGCATCAGGATGGCGGCGACGAGCACGAAGCTGTCGATGATGAGCAGGACGAGGAGAAACGTGTACATGCCGAGGCGGAAACGGGGTGGCGACTGGTGATGTAAACCTCAAATATGCCGCCACTTACGGACGTGGTCAAGTGAGCGCGGCTCAGCGCGAGCAGATCTCCGCCCACTGCACCGGATCGAGGCTGGCTCCGCCCACGAGGAGGCCGTCCACCTCCGGCGCAGCGAGCAGGGCGGCGGCGTTTGCCGCATTCACGCTGCCGCCGTACAGCAGCGGAATGGTGCGGGCGTGCTCGCCGACCATCCCGGCCAGCGCCGCGCGCAGCACACGGTGCACGTCCGAGGCGTCTTCAGGCGTGGCCGTGCGCCCGGTCCCGATCGCCCATACCGGCTCGTAGGCGACGATCATGTCCCGGATCGCCTCGTGGCCGAGCATGGAGACGCCCGCGCGGAGCTGGTGGAGGACCACTTCCCCGGTCTCGCCGTGCTCGCGCTGCTGGATCGTCTCACCCACGCAGAGCACCGGCACCAGCCCGTGCTCCGTCACGCGCGCGCACTTCTGCGCGACCTGCGCGTCGGTCTCGCCGAACACGTGCCGCCGCTCGGAGTGGCCGACGAGCACGAAGGCCGCGCCGGCGCCCGCCGCCATCGCTGCGGAGTTCTCGCCGGTGAACGCGCCCTTTGCTTCCGTGGAGACGTTCTGCACGCCGAGGCGGATGTCCGGACGCGATTGCGTTCCTTCACGCACCGTGGCGAGCACGAGGGCGGAAGGAAACAGGATCACCGTGCGATCGTCGCGCGGCGCGTACCGCGCGAGGAACCCATCGAGGAATGCCGTGGCCTCAACGGGTCCGAGGTTCATCTTCCAGTTGGCCGCGAGCACCGGCCGGGAGTGGCGGCTCATCGGCTACTTGTCGGTGAGCGCCGCGACGCCGGGAAGCGTCTTCCCCTCCAGGAACTCGAGCGACGCCCCACCACCGGTGGAGACGTGGCTCATGCGCGCGGCCAGCCCCGCCTGCTCCACCGCGGCGGCCGAGTCACCGCCCCCGACGATGGTCGTGGCACCCTGGGCCGTGGCGTTCGCCATGGCGTTCGCGATCGCGAGGGTGCCCTTGTCGAACGGCGGTTTCTCGAAGACTCCCATCGGCCCATTCCAGAGCACCGTGCGCGCGCTGGCGATCGCGCGGCCGTACGACTCCGCGGTGCGCGGCCCGATGTCGAGCATCGCCATGTCGGCCGGAATGTTCTCCTTCGACACGGTCTTCGCCTGCGCCCCGGCGTCCATGGACGGCGCCACGACGCAGTCGTGCGGCAGGATCATGCGCGTTCCCGCCTCGTCGAGGATCGTGCGCGCCAGATCGACCTTGTCCTCCTCGACGAGGGACTTTCCGGTCTCGAGCCCCATCGCCTTGTAGAAGGTGCACGCCATCGCGCCGCCGATGAGCAGCGCATCCACCTTCGGCAGGAGTGCGTGGATGACGTCGATCTTGCCGGAGATCTTCGAGCCGCCGAGGATCGCGACGAAGGGACGCTGCGGGTTCTCCAGCGCGCCGTGGAGGTAGGCGAGCTCCTTCTCCATCAGCATCCCCGCCACGGCGGGCTCGAGGAGGTGCGCCACGCCCTCCGTGGAGGCGTGCGCCCGGTGCGCGGCGCCGAAGGCGTCGTTCACGTAGTAGTCGCCGAGCTGCGCGAGCGCGCGAGCGAGGCGCTCGTCGTTCGTCTCCTCGCCGCCAAGGAACCGCGTGTTCTCGAGGACGAGGATCTCGCCGTCGCCCAGCTCCGCCGCGGCCTTCTGCGCCTCGTCGGTGTCGGTGCTCTCGACGAAGGTCACCTTGCGTCGCGGCATCAGCTCGGCAAGGCGCGCGGCCACGGGGCCGAGCGAATACTTCGGGTCGGGCTTCCCCTTCGGGCGGCCGAGGTGGGAGAGGAGCACCACGCGCGCGCCGCGCGACAGGAGGTACTCCAGCGTGGGAATGGCGGCGCGGATGCGGGTGTCGTCGGTGACGTGCCGGTGCTCGTCGAGCGGGACGTTGAAGTCCACCCGCACGAGCGCGCGCCTGCCGCGGATCTGGTCCGCCGACAGGTCGCGCACCGTGAGCTTGTTCATGCGCCTTACATCCGCGCGCCGACGTAGTCCAGCAGGTCGACGCAGCGCGAGGCATAGCCCCACTCGTTGTCGTACCAGCCGGAGACCTTGAGCAGCGTGCCGTCCACCACGTTCGTGCACTTCGCGTCGAGGATGCACGAGAAGGCGTTGCCGATGTAGTCCACCGAGACGAGCTCCTCCTCGGTGTAGGCGAGGATGCCCTTGAGCTCCCCGTCCGCCGCCTTGCGGAAGGCGGCGTTCACCTGCTCCACCGTGACCGGCTTCTCGACCACCACGGTGAGGTCGGTGAAGGAGACGTCGGGCGTGGGGACGCGAATCGACATGCCGTCGATCTTCCCCTTGAGCTCGGGGATGACGAGGGAGGTCGCCTTCGCCGCGCCGGTGGTCGTCGGGATCATGGACACCGCGGCCGCGCGGGCGCGGCGCAGGTCCTTGTGCGGCAGGTCGAGGATGTTCTGGTCGTTGGTGTAGCTGTGCACCGTGACCATGGAACCGCGCACGAAGCCGAAGTTGTCACGCACCACCTTGACCATCGGCACCAGGCAGTTGGTGGTGCACGAGGCGTTGGAGACGATGTTGTGGTTCTTCGGGTCGTACTTCTGGTTGTTGACTCCCATCACGATGGTGATGTCCTCGCCCTTGCCCGGCGCGGAGATGATCACCTTCTTCGCGCCGGCCTCGATGTGCGCGCGCGCCTTGTCGGCCGAGGTGAAGCGCCCGGTGGACTCGAGGACGATGTCCACCCCGAGCTCCTTCCACGGCAGCTTGCCGGGCTCCTTCTCGGCGAGGACCCTGATCTCGTCGCCGTCGACGGTGATCGAGCCTTCGCCGTGCGTGACGTCGCCCTTGAAGGTGCGGTGCACCGAGTCGTACTTGAACAGGTGCGCGAGGGTCTTCGTGTCGGTGAGGTCGTTCACCGCCACGAAATCGAGGTCCTTGTTGCCGGACTGCTTGGCCGCGCGAAGGACCTGCCGCCCGATCCGGCCGAAACCGTTGATGCCGACACGAATTGCCATCGCCGTCTCCCTGGTTCACCACCGGTCGCCGAGTGCGGGCGCCCGGCCGAAGGTCACAAAACTGAGAATGCGTGCGCCACCGGCGTGGAGCGCGGCGGCGCACGCGTTGAGAGTCGCCGCGGTGGTCACCACATCGTCCACCAGCACGAGGTGGAGCCCCCGCAGCGAAGAGCGTTCCACCGTGACACGGAACGCGCCCGAAACGTTGCGGTGACGCTCCCCCGGTGTCAACCGCGTCTGCGTCTCCGTTGCACGAGCGCGCACGAGCAGGTCGTCACGCACTGGCAATGACCACGCCGCGCCAAGCGCGCGCGCCAGTTCGGCGCTCTGGTTGTAGCCGCGCTCGCGCTCGCGGGTGCGAGCGAGCGGGACGGGCACCAGCGCGGACCGCTCCTCGTCCACGTCGCGCGGAAAGCGCAACGTGGCCATGCGCCGGCCCATGGCGCGGGCGACGGCGGGCCACTCGTGGTACTTGAGGGCGTGCACGATGTCCCCGGCCGAGCCGCCCGGCACCGCGTACATCGACCGTGCCGCGCGAACGAAAGGCGGGAGCAGCTCGCACCACCGGCAGGGGGTGTCCGCACGACGCGTATCCAGCGGATGGCCGCAGCGCTCGCAGCGCGGCCAGGGGAGCTCCCGGGCGCGAAGCCAGCATCGTCCGCAGACGAGCTCGCGCTCCAGCGTGGAGAGCTGGCGCCCGCAGACGACGCAGACGCGAGGGAGCAGCAGGTCGAGCAGCGCATGGCTCGCGCGCGCGGCCGACTCGCGCACCGTCGCTGGCGCGAGCCGAGCCACGTCAGTGCATCGCCCGCCACATGGCGCCGCGGTCGGGGTGGCGGCCGAACCAGCGCTCGAAGGCGAGTGCACCCTGCTCGAGGAGCATCCCTTCCCCGTCCGCCGCGCGATGACCGTCCTCGCGCGCGAGCCGCACCCACGCGGTCTCCGTCGGACGGTAGACGAGGTCGAATACCGCCGCCTGCTCGGGGAGGAGTGCGAGGGGCACCGGCAGCGCGTCGTCGTGCATGCCGACGGGCGTGGCGTTGACGACGAGGGAAGCGCCGTGCACGGCCTCGGCGATGCTCGGCACGACCTGCGTGAACGCGGAGAAGCGCTGGGCGAGCGATTCGGCACGCGGCATGTGGTGATTGTACAACCGGACGTGCGCCCCCTCCCATCGTTCCACCGCACACAGCACCGCCGCGGCGGCACCTCCGGCCCCGATCAGTGCAACGCGCGCGCCGGCCGTCCGTCGCTGCAGCAGCGCCGAAGCGACGAACTCCACGCCGGCCACGTCGGTGTTGTCCCCAAACAGCTCGTGACCCTCGTGCCAGAAGACGTTCACCGCCCCGCAGCGCTCGGCCACGGGCGTGCGGCGGACGCAGCGCGCGGCAACCGCTTCCTTGTGCGGGATCGTGACGTTGCCGGCGCCGTTCACCAGTGCGAGCGCCTGGAGGGTCGCGTCGAGCGCCTCCACGGTGACGTCGAGCGTCTCGTAGTGCAGTGGAATGCCGGCGGCGCGGAGGGCGGCATTCTGGAAGCGCGGCGAGGCCGAGTGTGCGACGGGGTGCCCGAGCAGCACGAGCCGGCCGGGCAGCGCGCTCATGACGCGCCGGGCACGCGCTCCGCGGCCAGCCGGTCGAAGACGCGGCGGATCTCGCGCTCCAGCTCGTCGGCGGTGGCGCGGTAGACGTCGAGCTCGGCGCCCATCGGATCGCTGATCGCGCGGCCGCTGGCGCCGTGGCGCGGGTACTCCGTGAGCAGGTAGGCCCTGTCGCCGCCACCCAGCGCCTCGACGCGCTCCAGGTGGTGCGGACCCATGGCGAAGATGAGGTCGGCGCCGTCCACGAGCGCGCGCGTGAGCTGCTGCGAGCGGTGGCTGCCGAGGTCGAGGTGCCGCTCCATGCCCACGAGCAGCGCGCCGTCGGAGGCGGCGGCGCCATCCCACGCGCTGGTACCGGCGCTGGCGACGTCGATCTTCGTGAGCCCCCGCTCGATGGCGATCTTGCGGGCGATCGCCTCGGCCATCGGGCTGCGACAGGTGTTGCCGGTGCAGATGAACAGCAGCTTCATGGCGTCAGGCGTCTCCGATGAGCCTCGGCTCGACCTCGCGCAGCGCGGCGGCGGGGATCGCGCCGGGCCGGATGACGCGCGGCGCGCGTCCCGTGCAGTCGAGCACCGTGGAGGGAGGGGACGGCGGCAGCGTTCCGCCGTCGAGCACCCGCAACGCACCGCGCGCAATGGCGGAGCCCCACTGTTCCCGAATCTCGCCCGCCGACACCGCCGCCGGAACCCCGGGTCGATTGGCGCTCGTGGAGGTGATCGCGTCGCCGTGCGCGCGGATGAGCCGCTGCAGCCCGAGGTGCGGGGTCCAGCGCACGCCGATGCCGCCTTCCGGCCCGCGCAGGCTCTCGGGTACGCGGCGCTGACCGCCAGGCAGCACGAGGGTGAGCGGGCCGGGCCAGAAGCGGGCGGCGAGGTTCGTGGCGAAGCTGGGGAGCTCCAGATCGAGGCGCGACAGCATGTCGCTGCCGGCGATGAGCAGCAGGAAGGGCTTCCCCTTCGGGCGACCCTTCAGGCGAACCAGCGCGTTCACGGAATCGCGGTCGATGCCGCCGCCGAAGCCGTACACCGTCTCGGTGGGGTAGGCGAGCACGCGACGGAGCTCGATCTGCTCGAGCGCGGGCCGGATGGCGGCCGCGATCTCCTCGTCGGACCAGAAGGGGATGCCGAGTGCGGGGTGCTGGGTCATTCGCCGGTGGCAAGAAGTGCGTCGACGCGCGCGAAGTCGCCGCTGTCGGTGACCTTGAGCGCGCGCTCACTCCCACGCACGACTCGCACCGGCACGCCGTAGCGCTCGCAGAGCGCGGCGTCGTCGGTGGCCGCCACGCGATCGGCGCGCGCGCGGCGATGGACGTCCACGATGACGCCGCGCGGGAAGCCCTGCGGGGTCTGGGCGCGCCAGAGCCGCTCGCGGTCCACGGTGCGGACGATGGTGCCGTCGTCGGCGACTTCCTTGAGCGTGTCCACCACGGGGAGGGCGGCGATGGCGCAGCGGCCTTCGCGCACCGACGTGATCACCCGATCGATGGTCTCGTCGCCGACGAGGGGGCGCGCGGCGTCGTGGACGAGGACGATCGCCGCCTCGTCGGGAAGGTCGTCGAGGCCGTTCGCCACGCTCTCCATCCGTGTCCTTCCCCCCACGGACATGGCGAGGCGATCGAGGTCGCACTGGAAGAGCCACGGTGGCGGATCACCCGCGTAGCGTCGCGGGAGCACGCAGACCACCGAGACCACGTCAGGGCGAGCCATGAACGTCTGCACGCTGTGCAGGAGCATCGGCTTCCCGGCGACCCACTTGAACTGCTTCAGCTCCCCGTCGCCCGTGTCGGCGCGAGTGCCGCTGCCACCGGCAACGATGACGACCCCGACGTCGCGCGCGGTCATGCGAAGACCCGCTCGAACAGCTCGGCGATGGTGCGGACGCCGACGGCGCGCAGCTCCTTCGGCACGCGGCGCGGGACGGCGCGCTCGGCGAGGTACGCGGTGGTCATCCCCATGTTCGCCGCCTCCGCCAGGCGGCGCTCGGCCTGCGACACCGGGCGAATCTCGCCGCCCAGGCCGACCTCGCCGATGAACAGCGCCTCGTGCGGCAGCACGCGGTCATAGACGCTGGATGCGAGCGCCGCGGCGACCGCGAGGTCGCCGGCCGGCTCCTGCAGCCGCATGCCGCCGACGACGTTGAGGAAGACGTCGAGCTGTCCGAACGAGAGGCCGGCCCGCTTGTCGAGCACAGCGAGCAGGAGCGCGAGGCGACGCGCGTCGTAGCCGGTGGCGACGCGCTGCGGCGTGCCGAACCCCGCCTTCGCGGCGAGCGCCTGGATCTCGATCAGCACCGGGCGCGTGCCCTCCATCAGGGCCGTCACGGCGCTCCCCGAGGAGTGCATGGCGCGATCGCCGAGAAAGAGCTCGGAGGGGTTGGCCACGGGAACGAGACCGTCCTCGGCCATGCGGAAGACGCCGATCTCGTCGACACTGCCGAAGCGGTTCTTGGTGGCGCGCAGCACGCGGTGGTCGAGCGAGTTCTCGCCCTCGAAGTAGAGCACCGTATCCACGATGTGCTCGAGGGTCTTCGGGCCAGCGATGCCCCCGCCCTTGGTCACGTGGCCGACGACGAACACCGCGGTCCCGCTTTCCTTGGCGAAGCGCATGAGTCGCGCGGCCGTCTCGCGCACCTGCCCCACGTTGCCGGGCGCGCCCTCGAGGTCGGTGGTGAACACCGTCTGGATGGAGTCCACGATCAGCACCTGGGGCGCCGCCGCGGCGGCGGTGGTGAGGATCGTCTCGAGGTTCGTC
>DASURL010000041.1:0-23717 GCA_036280075.1 Gemmatimonadaceae bacterium
CGCTCCAGCTCTTCCTCCGGCAGCCCGCTGAACAGCGGGATCGTGGCGAGGAAGTCCGCGGTCTGTGTGGTCATTCGCGCGTCCGATTTGAACCGGAATCAGGCATTGGGGGGAACGTATCGGGGGCCGCGAGCGGTGTCAAACGAGCAAGCCGTTGTCGGCTTGTCTTTTACGCCGGGAGCCGGGTATATTTACAAGCTGTTTCCGAATCTGCACTCAATGCCAGGCAGGACTTTCATGAAGACCGACATCCATCCCGAGTACGCCACCGCGGTCGTGAAGTGCGCGTGCGGCAACACCTTCGAGACGCGCTCCACCGTCGCCGAGATCCACACCGACGTGTGCGCCGAGTGCCACCCGTTCTTCACGGGCAAGCAGCGCCTCGTGGATACCGCGGGCCGCGTCGAGCGGTTCCGCCAGAAGTACCAGACCCGCTCCGAGTCGAAGGGGAGCTGAGCCCCTGAGCCTCCGCGACCTGCTGGGCGACACGCTCGCCCGGGCGGCGGAGGTCGAGCGGCTGCTCTCGAATCCGGACACCTTCGGCGACTCCAGACAGGTCGCCGAGCTGGGTCGGGAGCACCGTCGCCTCCAGCCGGTCCTCGAGCTGGCGGCCCGACTCGAAAAGGCCGAGAACGAGCTCGCCGATGCGCGCGAGCTCGTTTCCGTTGACGACCCCGAGATGGCCGCCGAGGCCGCCCGCGAGGTCGAGCGCCTGGCATCGGCCATCGCCGAGCTCGAGGCGCAGCTCAAGCCCGCGCTGCTTCCCCACGACCCGCTCGATGACCGCAACGCGATCATCGAGATCCGCGCCGGCACCGGCGGCGACGAAGCCGCGCTCTTCGCCGCCGACCTCTTCCGCATGTACTCGCGCTTCATCGAGCGCCACGGCTGGCGCCGCGAGCTGATCTCGCTCTCCGAAGGGACCCTGGGCGGCATCAAGGAGGCCGTCTTCAAGGTGAGCGGGGACGGGGCGTTCGGCGCCATGCGCCACGAGAGCGGCGTGCACCGCGTGCAGCGGGTGCCCGCCACGGAAACGCAGGGGCGCATCCATACCTCCGCCGCCACCGTGGCCGTCCTGCCGGAAGCGGAAGAGGTGGACGTGAAGATCGAGGACAAGGACCTCCGCATCGACGTCTTCCGCTCCAGCGGCCCCGGGGGACAGTCCGTCAACACGACGGACAGCGCCGTGCGCATCACGCACATCCCCTCCGGACTCGTCGTCTCGCAGCAGGACCAGAAATCCCAGCTGCAGAACAAGCTCAAGGCCATGGAAGTGCTGCGCGCGCGCCTGCTCGACCTACGCGTGTCGGAACAGGAAGCCGAGCGCTCGCGCATGCGCAAGTCGCAGGTGGGCACGGGTGACCGGTCGGCGAAGATCCGCACCTACAACTTTCCGCAGAGCCGCCTCACCGACCATCGCATCGGCTTCACCACCCACGACCTGTCGGGGGTGATGGACGGCCACATCGAGCCGGTGATCGACGCGCTGAAGCTCGCCGACGTGGAGGAGCAGCTCGGTGGGTGACGCGCTGCTCGCCCCGCGCTCGCTCGGCGCGCTGACGAGCGAGATGGCGCGACTGCTCACCCCAGCATTCGGCCACGACGCCGAGCGTGAGGCGCGCGAGCTCCTCGCCGCCCTGCACGACATGCCGCGCCACTGGCCACTGCTCGAGCGCGGCACGGCGATGAGTGTGGAGGCCTGGGAGCGCGCCCTCGCGGCGGCGGCGCGTCGTGCACGGGGCGCGCCGCTGCAGTACGCGGCCGGCCGCGCGGCCTTCCGGCACCTGACGCTCGACGTGGACGAGCGCGTGCTCATCCCGCGCCCTGAAACCGAACAGCTCGTGGAGATCGTCCTCCAGCTCACGCGTGGCTCCGCGGGCGGCGTGGCGGTGGACGTCGGCACCGGCTCCGGTGCGATCGCGCTCGCCCTGGCGAGCGAAGGGACGTTCGAGCAGGTGATCGCGACCGACCTGTCGCTCGACGCGCTGGAGGTCGCGCGCGGCAACGCGCGACGGTGCGCGGCGGCGCTGCGCTCCACCGTCTCCATGCGTCACGGCTCGCTGCTCGGCCCGGTGGCCGAGCGCGCCCTGCGCGCGGTGGTCTCGAACCCGCCGTACATTGCCTATGACGAGGCAGCATCGCTCCCGGCGAGCGTGCGCAACTGGGAGCCGGCCGTCGCGCTCTACAGCGGTGCCGACGGGATGGCCGTGACCGCGCGCCTCGTGCGCGAGGCGGCGGCGTCGCTCGCCAGCGGCGGCCTGCTCGCCATGGAAGTGGATGCACGCCGTGCCGGCACCGCGGCGGAGCTGGTCGCGAGCGCGGGCGCGTACGACGAGGTGCGCGTGCTGCTGGATCTCACCGGCCGCGAGCGGTTCGTGGTCGCCAGACGACGGGAGGAGCGGGAATGATCGAGGACAAGGCGAAGGAGCTCGGACGGCTGATCGGGCAGAGCCCGGAATACCAGGCGGTCAAGCGCGCGAACGATGCGCTCAGCCAGGACACCGCCGCCGTGGCGCTGCTGCGACAGATGGAGCAGCTCCGTATCAACGCGCAGCAGATGATCCAGCGCGGGGAGCGTCCGACCGAGGAGATGGAGAAGGAGCTCGACGGCCTGCTCGGCCAGGTGCAGGGCCAGGCGGTGTACCAGCGCCTCGTTGCCGCCCAGGAGAACTTCGACAAGATCATGGGCAAGGTGAACGACTGGATCGTGGACGGCATCGAACGCGGCGCAGCGAGCCCGATCATCACCCTCGGCTAGCACGTCATGCACGACACCGGGCGCGGCATGCTGATCGTCTTCGAGGGGGGCGAGGGGTCCGGCAAGTCCACGCAGCTCCGCCTCCTGTCGCGCGACCTCGAGCGCAGGGCCGTGCCGCACGTCTGCCTCCGCGAGCCCGGTGGCACGCCGCTCGGCACCGAGGTGCGCCGCGTCCTGCTGGATCGCGCCTCCGACATCGCACCGCGTGCGGAAGCGCTGCTGTTCATGGCGTCCCGCGCGCAGCTCGTGGAGCGCGAGATCCAGCCCGCCCTCGAGCGCGGCGAGCTGGTGCTGCTGGATCGCTTCTTCCTGTCCACCTACGCATACCAGGTGGCGGGGCACGGTCTCCCCGAAGACGAAGTGCGCGCCGCGAATCGCTTCGCCACCGGCGGGTTGTCCCCCGACCTCACGCTGCTGTTCACCTTCCCGGTGGAAGCGGGGCTCGCGCGGGCCGCTCGCCGCCCGACCGCGCACGATCGCATGGAGGCGATGGGTGAGGCGTTCCATCGGCGCGTGGCGGCCGCGTTCGGTACCTACGCCGAGGCGGCGTGGCAGGCGGATCATCCGGAGTGCGGGCCGATCGTCCCCGTGGATGCCGAGGGCACCGAGGACCAGGTGCTGGCGCGCGTCCATGCGGCGCTGCGCGCCCGGTGGCCCGGAACTTTCCCCCTGCTTCGTGGATCAGCCTGAGATCGAGCGTCGTCAGGCGTAGCGGTCACCGGAAGGAGAGCTGGATGAGATCGAGGGGCGTGGTAGCGGCGGCACTGCTGAGCGGTGCGCTGGTGACGGGCGGGTGGCTCATGGAGCGCGGCGGGCACGCCACGCCGCGCGACGTGCGCGCGCAGGCGAGGTTGTTCGACGAGGTGTTCCAGCACCTGCGACGCGACTACGTGGACACCCTCTCCGACTCGGCGCTGTATCGTCGCGCCGTGGCGGGCGTGGTGGCGGAGCTGCACGATCCGCACTCGGTGTACCTCGATCCTCGCCGCCTGAGCCAGCTCGAGGAGAGCACCACTGGCCACTACGCCGGTGTCGGCATCCAGATGGATGTGCGCGACAGCGGCATCACCGTCGTGTCGACGCTGCCCGGCACGCCGGCCGAGCGCGCGGGGATCGAGACGGGCGACCGCATCGTCGAGATCGACGGCGCGCCGACCACGGGCCTCACCGACGAGGAGGCGCTGAAGGCATTGCGCGGCCGGGCGGGCTCGCAGGTGAAGGTGTCGGTGGACCGGCCCGGGCTCGCGACGCCGCTCCCCTTCACCCTGAAGCGCGCCGAGATCGACGTGAGTCCGGTGCAGCATGCCGTGATGCTCGGTGATCGCGTGGGCTACGTGGACCTCACGGTCTTCAGCAACGATGCGGCGCGCGACCTGTCGCGTGCGGTCGATTCCCTGCACGCGCGCGGCGCGCGGGCCCTCGTCCTCGACCTCCGGGGCGATCCCGGCGGGCTGCTCGACCAGGGAATCGACGTCGCCGACTTCTTCCTCGATCCGGGGCAGCGCATCGTCTCGACGCGCGGCCGGTCAGCCGAGGAGACGCAGACGTACGTGGACCAGGACCCGCAGCAGTACGCGGGGATGCCGCTCGTCGTCCTCACGGACAGCGGGACCGCATCGGCGAGCGAGATCGTCGCGGGCGCGCTGCAGGATCACGACCGCGCGCTCGTGGTGGGCACGACGACGTTCGGGAAGGGAAGCGCGCAGCGCGTGTTCCCCCTGCAGGAGGGCGCGATCAAGCTGACGACCGCGCGCTGGTTCACGCCGAGCGGGCGCAGCATCGATCGTCCTCGGCCCTCGGCAGGCGATGACGAGGAGGACGCGACGCCGCGCGACACGACGGTGCGGCCGACGTTCCGGACGGACGCCGGCCGCACCGTGCTCGGGGGCGGCGGTATCGTGCCCGATGTGGAGGTGGCCGAGCCCGTGCTGACGCGCGAGGGACGGGCGCTGCAGCGGTCCATTGGCGACAGGATGCCGCAGTTCCGCGACGTGGTGGTGGCTTATGCGCTGTCGCTCAAGGGATCGCGAGCGGTGACGTCGCCCGATTTCGAGGTGACGGCGGCCATGCGTGACGAGCTGTACCGTCGTCTTGGCGCCCGGGGGATCATGGTGGATCGCGCCGTGTACGACGCGGCCGCGCCGCTCGTGAACCGGGTGCTGGGGGGCGAGATCGCGCAGTACGTCTTCGGGACAGGGGCGGCGTTCACGCGGTCGCTGCGCGAGGATCCCGCGTTGTCGAAGGCGCAGTCGCTGCTGCAGGGTGTGTCCTCGCCCGCCGCGCTCCTGGCGCGCGTCCCCGCGCCCGCGAAGAAGTAGCCGCACCGGGCCCACGGGCCGACCGGCGCTTCGGGGTGGTCCGGTGCTCCCATCTGGCGACGCGCGGCCGGGCACCATACGTTCCCGACGACGAGCCGGCGGTCGTCGGCCCGCGGTCTCCCGCATGGCAGGTGCGCCATGGACGTGGACGACGTCTTCGCGGCAGCCATCGCGCCCCGCTACCGCATCGAGCGCACGCTCGGTGAGGGGGGCATGGCCATCGTGTACCTCGCGCGCGACTCGCGGCACGAGCGACTCGTCGCGCTGAAGGTCCTGCGTCCCGAGGTGGCGACGACGCTCGGCGCCGAGCGCTTCCTGCGCGAGATCACGATTGCCGCGCGGCTCGTGCACCCGAACATCCTGCCGCTGCACGATTCCGGCGAGGCCGCGGGACGGTTGTACTACGTGATGCCCTACGTGGAAGGCGCCACGCTCCGCCAGCGGCTGGACCGCGAAAGGCAGCTGCCGCTGGCCGACGTCGCCGACATCACGTCACAGATCGCGGCCGCGCTGGACTACGCGCATGGGCACGGGGTGGTGCACCGCGACGTGAAGCCCGACAACGTGCTGCTCGTGAACGACCGCGTGCTGGTGGCGGATTTCGGTCTCGCGCGGGCGCTGACGAGTGCCTCCAGCTCGCCGCTGACGCGCTCGGGCACGGTCGTGGGGACGCCGGCGTACATGAGCCCGGAGCAATGCGCGCCCGGCGAGGCGGTGGATGCGCGGAGCGACGTGTACGCGCTGGCGTGCATGGCGTTCGAGATGATCGCCGGCGTGACGCCGTTCCGTGGCGCGACCGCGCAGGCGATGATGGCGCACCAGATCTCCGGCGATCCGCCGTCGGTGTGCGCGGAACGCGAGCGGTGCCCGCGCGCGGTGGACGACGTGTTGAAGCGCGGGTTGGCGAAGTCGCCCGCGGATCGGTATCAGCGGGCGGGGGAGTTCGCGGCGGCGTTGCGGGAGGCGGTGGAGGGGGCGACCTCCAACAGCGGTGCCGTTGGTTCGAGCCGTCGACCGGGCCTGCAACGACGTCGCTGGATGCCTGCCGGTGCACTGGCGATCGCGGTCGTGGTGGGCGGCTGGTTTGCCGCGAGAAAGGCGGGTGCCGGTTCCGCCCTCGACCGAAACGTGTACGTCGTCTTTCCCTTGCGGGAGGATTCCGCCGCGCGGGTGAGCGGGCTCGATGGCGAGGATGCCGCGCAGCTTCTCGGTCGCGCGATGTCGAACTGGCGTGGCATCCAGATGGTGAACGCCATGCGCGTCAGCGACATGTGGGCGCGAGGCGCCCCGAGCACGGTGGAGGACGGGCTTCGGGCGGCAGAGCATCTCAAGGCAGGAGAGCTGGCCTGGGGCGAGATCAATGCTGTCGGGGACTCGCTGGAGATCCATGCGGTCGCCTACGACGTCTCCGGTGGATCCGATGCCTCCCGCGAGTTCAGGATGCTTCTGCCGCGCGCGGGCCGCACCTGGCGCGAGACCGACAGCGTCTTCGTCGCACTGGCTGATTCCATCATCATCGGCGGTCGCGGACCGAACGGGCTGGGCGTGTTCGGGACGCACGACGTTCGCGCGTGGCAGGAGTTCAGTCGCGGCTACGAGGCGCTCAATCGATTCGATTTCCGGGTGGCGCAGGATCATTTCGACGCGGCGACGCGCGCGGACGAGAACTTCGCGCTCGCGCACCTCTGGGCGGCCCGCGTCCGTGCCTGGCGCGCGAATTCGACGCCGGCGTCCTGGCTTGCCGATGCGAGGCAAGCCGTCCGCCTGAAGGACTCGCTGTCGGCGGCTGACCGGACGCACGCGCTCGCGCTCCTCGACCTCGCGGAGGGTCGCGCGCCGGATGCGTGCCGGCGCTACCACGCGCTGACGTCAGGCGATCCCGAAGACTTCGCCGCCTGGCTCGGCCTGGGCGACTGCAACGCACTCGATGACGCCGTGGTGCGCGACGACCGGAGCACGACCGGCTATGCGTTCCGTGGGAGCTATCACACCGCCGTCACTGCCTACATGCACGCGCTGGCACTCGTGCCGTCGCTCGGGCAGGCCGAGCGTGGGTCGGTGTTCTCGCGACTGGCCCACCGCGTCCTGTTCACGGAGGAATCGAAGCTGAGGCTCGGTGTCGGCGTCGGGCCGGATACGCAGAGGTACGCTGCCTTCCCGTCGATGCCGGGAGACACCCTCAGCTTCGTGCCCGCGCCATTCGCGCAGCTGACCAGGGCCGCGGCCCATCCGGCCACGGAACGAAAGGCGGTTACCTGGGCCGCGGAGACGATGCGCACGATGATGAAGGAGTGGCTGGATGCCTTCCCGCGAAGTGTCGACGCGCAGGCGGCCTACGCTGTGGCGCTCGAATCATCGAGTGCGATCAACGGCCTCGGCGCCCCTCCCCCCGAAGCGCTGGTGCTGGCGCGACAGGCCGCCGCGGCCACCGACTCCGCCGAACTGCAGACGTATCGGTGGGTCACGGTGGTACGGCTGCTGGTGAAGGCGGACAGCTTCGATGCCGCACGTACCCTGAGCGATTCCCTCCTTGCCGCCGCCAGGTCGCCCACACCGTCGCAGGCGGGGTATCTGGGCAACCTCGCCGCGTTGACGGGGCGCGCACGGCGCGCGGCGTCGCTCCTTCGCGTCGCTGCGGCGGACAGCGATCAGGTGCCGTTCCGTGACGCCAACGGTCGGCCGCTGACATTGCCGCTCGACCTGCTCGGTGCCGTCCTGGAGCTCCGCGTCTATGCATCGCTGGATGCGCCACGCGACAGCGTCCTGGCGGTCTTTCACCAGGTCGATCGACTCGTGAAGCGCTCGGTCACGGCGGACAAGCGCGCAACGCTCATGCGGCGACTCCTCGCGACCCCGATCGTCCTCGCGACGCCGGATCTGGGCGCGGCAGGGATGGCGTCGCTGGCCGGCACGGACGACCTGCTCGCGATGCGCGCGGCGATCGAGTCGCGTGACAGGTCGGAGGCGCGTACGGCAGGCGCCCGCTTCCTCACGATGGCGAACAGCTACTCGCCCGGCACCGTCGGACCGGACCGACTGCTGGCGTATGCCCGCATGCTGCTCGTTCTGGGCGATACGGCAGCAGCCACGGAGCAACTGGAGGCGGCGCTGGACGGCATCCCACGCGCGCGCACGATTCTCCTCGACGCCACACCGCAGGGCGCGGTCATCGGTCGCGTCCTGCTCCTGCGCGCGCAGCTCGCGGCGGCCGCACAGGATCGCACGACCGCGATGCGCCGTCTGGCCCAGGTGGACGCGCTCTGGCGCGACGCAGATGCTGACGTGCGCGCGCCGATCGAACTGCTTCGGCGCCAGTTGTAGCCGGCGCCAGAGGAAGCCCCGAACCCACACTGACCGGGAGGGTGCATGGGACGCACGAATGCCTCGATGCGAGCTGCGGCTGCCTTCACATGTGCGGTACTCGTCGCCGTTACGTCCGGCTGCAGTCCGAAGGCGGACCGCACGGACACGGCTGGCGCCACCTCGCAGGCGCCCGTCGGCCGGGCGGCCCGCTCGGCTCCGGCGGCCGATACGTCGGACGGGACGATCATCGACGAGGCGCGAACGCTGTACGACTACGGCACGGAGCGGCCGCCGGTCGCGGTGAGGGACACTGCCTATCCGGGGCCGTATGTGAGCGACGATGCGATACCGCGCGTCTGGATCGCAACGGCGTCCCTGAAGCGCAACGCTCGTCGACCGAAGACTCGCATCATCGCGCGGATCAGGAGCGAGCGATCCTTCGCGCCCCTCGGACTCATTGCCGGCTACAACTACGTGTGGCGCAACTCGTGGGATACGACGGCGGTCTCGCGATGGACGACGAGGATCATCCCGGACGACCGTTCAGCGAAGGCGCACGATCTCGTGCGCGATGCCCGCAAGCACGAGTATACGCGGGGAATGAGTCCGCTCGAGCCACGACTCGTGCGCATCAAGGTGCACAGTACGGCGTTGGGCCTCTGCCTCGACGATCCGATCTGTCCGACGGGGCATTGCGGGTATTACTAGTGACCGCCGTCCTCGACTCCCGTGAGCGAGCCGTTCCTTCATCTACCGGAGGTGCTGCCCATGTCCAGAGTGCTGACCTGCGTGTGGAGCCTGTCGCTGGTGTGCGTCGCCTGCAGTCAGTCCGGGGTGCCGGGAAGGCCGGCGCGAGCCGACCACGATAACCTGTTGGCCGAGGCGCAGCACGAATACTGGTTGACGAGAGAGACGCCGGCGGTGGAGAAGGCAGGGGTGAAGATCGGTCATGGCCAGCCGGTGATGAAGATCGAGGTCTCGTCGATCGAGATGCACCGGAAGAACATGGCGGCTCCGGAAAAGCATCATTGGGTCGGCGCGCTCCGCAGCGACACGCAGTACGATGGACTGGGGCTCGGCGTTGGCTACAATTACGTGTTCTACATCGCCGGACAGGACGCGGCGCACTCGTATGTCGTGGTGCCAGAGGACAAGTCGCTCCCCGTGCGCTATCTGGTCTACGACCCGACGAACGACCTGATGCAGGGTATGTTCGACGCGCCACTCGCGATCAAGGGGAAAGTCATGGTGAAAACCGATAACATCACCATCGGCGGCTGCTTTGAAGGCCCGTGCACGACCGGCCATTGCAGCACCACTGACGCAGGAGATCTGTACTAGAAGACACGGCCAAGGTCAGGCCGGAATGAAGGACGGAGCTGTGGGGAGACCTCAGACTGCCGTTGTTTCCTTGGTCTCCCGCCGCCTCTCCCGTACCCCGCTCATCGTCGCCCCGCTCGCGAGGCTCGCCGACAACGTGAAGTGAAACGTCGTCCCCACGCCGGGCTGGCTCTCCACCCAGATCCGCCCGCCGTGGGCCTCGACGATCCCCTTCGCGATCGACAGCCCCAGCCCGATCCCGCGACGGTCCGCCGGATTCGCCTGCCAGAACTGCCCGAACAGCTTCGACAGCTGGTCGGGTGTCATCCCCACGCCGGTATCCGACACCGAGAAGCGCACCCCACCCGGCGCGTCCTCGGCGCGGATGGTGATCGTGCCGCCGGCGGGCGTGAACTTCACCGCGTTGCCGACGAGGTTCGACAGCACCTGGATCACGCGCCCTTCGTCGGCGACCACCTGCTGCAGCCCGTCGGCGACCACCGCCTCCAGGCGCAGCTGCTTCTCGGCGGCGATCGGCGCGAGCATGCCGGCGGCCTCGCTCACCAGCGGCCCCACCGCGACCGGTCGCGCGCTGATCGCCACGCGTCCCGCCTCCAGCTTCGCGACGTCCAGCAGGTCCTGCACGAGCCGGTTCATCCGCTCGCCGGCGCGCTTGATCCGCGCCAGGTGATCCGCCTGCTTCTCGGGAGGCATCGGCAGCTCGAGCAGCAGCGAGGCACACATCGAGATCGTCTGCAGCGGGTTGCGCAGGTCGTGCGACACGATCTTCAGCACCTGCTCGCGCGCGCCGATGCTCGCCTCGGCGTCCTCGTACATCCGCGACAGGGTGGCGCGCGCGACCTCGTCGGTCACCAGGCGGCGGACGAGCGTCGTCACGCTCATGCTCAGCAGGCCGCTCGCGAGGAGGATGACCGAGATCAGCGCCACCGGGAACCACTCCATGCGCATCGTGATGGCGACGACGATGAACACGACCATCGCGAGCGCGGTGGCGGTGCGCGCCGCACGGCGCGACCACCGCAGGGTGCCGGAGAGGCTGAGAAAGGTGCAGAGCGCGGTGGCCGCCGCCATCATCTCCGCATGCGGCGAGCGCACTCCCTGGGGGAGCCGCCACGTCGCGACGAGCGTGGTGAGGATGAAGAACGCGTCCACCAGCGGGGCGGCGCGCGTCACCCAGCGCCGATACCAGCCGCGACGCAGCGCGGCAACCAGCGCCGCGGAAGCGGCGAGCCAGGTGGTCGCGAGGAGGAGGGGAAGCAGCGCTACACCGTCGCTCACCGTCGCGCGACCGGCGAGCAGCGGAAGCGCGGTGAGTGCCACGAACGGCAGTGCGACGAGCACGCGCAGGTAACCGAGCCGCAGCTCGCCGGCGATCGCCTCATCCAGCATGACGCGGTCGATGGCGCCCGCGAGTTGGGCCGCCGATCCCGGTGGAGCGAGGTCGGTGCGCAGTGCGCGCTCGATCGAGGCGGCGAGCGCGTCGTACGAGTCTGGAGCCGTCATCGTGCCCACCGCGTGAATGGAACCGGCCGTCCGCGGAGCGAATCCAGCGTCCTACGGATACCAGTCCGGCGGCAGGTCCGCCAGAGCGCCGGCTCGCGCCGGCGCCCCGTTCACCACCTAGCGGTCGACGACGCGCGTCCCCGCGGGAGGGGTGAAGGTGAACGCCTTCGCGTCCACCGGCACGTTCGTGCGGAACGACGTCAGCGTCACCGTGCGCTGCAGCCCGCTCGGCTCCGTCACCTCGAACTGCCGCACCGAGGCGTCCTTGTCGTCGACGTACACGACCGCGCTCTTGAACTGCGCCTGCTGGCCGGCCTTCGGCACGAGGCGGTAGACGTGCGTCGCGCGCCCGGAGACGGTCTTCGTGCCCAGCGGCGTGATCTCGTACCGGGTCCGGGGCGACGTCAGGAACTGCGCCGTGAGGTCCACCGTCCCGGTGCCGCCTTCGCCGAGTCGCGAGCGGATGACCTGGCCCGGCGTGGTGCTCGGCAGGTACAGCCAGACGTACCTGCCGTCGGCGACGATGCGGTCGGTTGCCGGATCGTCGAACCGCACGGAGAGCTTGCCCGGCCGCTGCTGCTGGTACTCACCCGAGCTCTTCAGCGTGTTGCCGGTGAGCGAGTTGACGATGGTCTGGTTGAACGTCGCGCGCGCCGTCTTCACGTGCGACCACGCCGCCACGGCGCGGTTGAGCGGGTCGGTCTTCGACGACTGCGCCGAAGCGGGCGCGACGGCGCTGCATGCAAGCACGCTGGCGAGCGCCAGCGTGAGAAGTGGCTTTCCGGTCATCGTGCTCCGGGAAAAAGGGTCATGGGCCGTGGAGCCCCACGACCATGCTACCCTCGTGCCGCCGTCGCGGTCCCTGGCGCCGCGGCGAGCGAGCGGCCGATGGCCTCGGCGATGATCCGCGCCTCGCGCACGAGCTGCGCGAACTGGTCGGGAAAGAGCGACTGTCCGCCATCGGACAGGGCGCGATCCGGATCGGGGTGCACCTCCACCAGCAGGCCGTCCGCGCCGGCCGCGATGGCAGCACGCCCCATCGGGATCACCTTGTCGCGGAGGCCCGTGCCATGGCTGGGGTCGGCGACGATGGGCAGGTGCGACAGCTTCTGCACGAGCGGGATCGCGGTGAGGTCGAACAGGTTGCGCGTCGAGGGATCGAAGCTGCGGATGCCGCGCTCGCACAGGATCACCTGGCCGTTCCCCTCGGCGAGGATGTACTCGGCGCTCATCAGCAGGTCGGTGATCGTCGCCGCCATGCCGCGCTTGAGCAGCACCGGCTTGCCGATGCGGCCGACCGTGCGGAGCAGGGAGTAGTTCTGCATGTTGCGCGCGCCGATCTGGATGCAGTCGGCCACCTCCGCCACGCGATGCGCGCCCTCGTCGTCGAGCGCCTCGGTGACGATGGCGAGCCCCGTCTCGCGGCGGGCGAGGGCGAGCATCTCGAGCCCCTTCATGCCGAGCCCCTGGAAGGCGTACGGCGAGCTGCGCGGCTTGAACGCCCCGCCGCGGAGTGCCGCACCGCCCGCGGCGCGCACCTGCTGCGCGGCGAGCACGATCTGCTGCTCGCTCTCCACCGAGCAGGGGCCGGCGACGATGGGAATCTCCTCGCCCCCGAACGTCACGCCCGGTGCGATGGTGACGAGGGTGTTCTCCGCCCGCCATTCACGCGACACCTGCTTGTACGGCTTGGTGACGTGGATGACCTCCGCCACCCCCTCGAGCGACTCGAGCCGCGAGCCGTCCACGCGTCCGTCGTTGCCGACGAGCCCCACGGAGGTGCGCTGCGCGCCGGGCATCGGCCGCGCCTGGTAGCCCATCTCCTCGATCACCTTCACGACGCGCGTCACCTGTTCCTGGGTGGCGTCGTGCTCCATCACGATCAACATCAGTCTTCCTCGATCTCGAACGTTGCCCCGTCCTCGGCAAGCGTGACCGGGCCGGCGTAGTGCGCCGCCACGTCGGCTCGCACGTCGGTGCGCTCTACGGGCGGATAGAAATGCGTGAGGACCAGGTGCTTCGGCAAGGCGGCCGCCGCCAGCGCGCCGCACTGTGACGGCGTGAGGTGCTCGGGAATGCCCATGTCGTCGGGCAGGGAGCACTCGCACAGCAGCAGGTCGGCGCCACGTGCCCACTCGGCGAACATCGGGTCGTAGCCCGTGTCGCCCGTGTAGACGACGCGTCGCCCGCCGCGCGTGATGGAGTACCCCACACTCTCGGGGGTGTGCGGCACCTTGGTGGCCGACAGCGTCACGCCGTCACCGAGGTCGATGCTGCCGCCGGGCGCGATCTCCACGATGGTCATCGGGAAGCCGGGCTCGCGCAGCCACGCACCGAAGCCGCCGGCGAGGCGGCCGAGCAGGTCGGCGATCCCCGTCGGCCCGATCACCGTGAGCGGCGCGCTCCTGCCGGGAATGCTGCCGTACTTCCACCCGAACACCAGCGTGGCGAAGTCACCGATGTGATCGGCGTGGAAGTGCGTGAACGCCACGTGGGTGATCTCGCGCCAGCGCGGCGCATGCTGGGCGAGGCGGTGCGTGACGCCGCTGCCGCAGTCCATGAGCAGCGTCACGTCGCCGGCATGCAGCAGGTGGCCGGCGCAGACGCGCGCCGGCGTGAGCGCCACCGTGCCCGTCCCCAGCGTGATCAGTCGCATGCCGCGCGGGATGCCGGCATCATGCCGGCGCCGCGACCTCCTCGTCCGCCGTGGCGGGCGGCTGGTCCGTCGCCTCGACGGCCTTGCCGCGCATGCGCACGCTCACCAGCGACGAGACACCCGGCTCCTGCATCGTGACGCCGTACACCGCGTCGCCCGCCTCGGTGGTGGTGCGCGGGTTGTGGGTGATGACGATGAACTGCGTGCGCGTCTTGAACTGGTTCAACATGCGCACGAAGCGTCCGACGTTCGCGTCGTCGAGGGGCGCGTCCACCTCGTCCAGCAGGCAGAAGGGGCTCGGCTTCGTGAGGAAGATGCCGAACAGCAGCGAGAGCGCGACGAGCGCGCGCTCGCCGCTCGACAGCAGGTGGATGCGCTGCGTCTTCTTGCCGCGTGGCGACGCGTGGATCTCGATGTCGCAGTCGAGTGGCGCCTCGGGATTCTCGAGGCGCAGGTCGCACTCGCCGCCGCCGAACAGCGACATGAAGATCGTGCGGAAGTTCTCTCGCACCTGGTTGAAGGTGGCGAGGAACAGCTCACGCGCCGTCGCATCGATCTCCTTGATCGCCTGGAGGAGCGACTGGCGCGCCTCGGCGAGGTCCGCCCGCTGCGCGACGAGGAAGTCGTGCCGCTTCACCGTCTCGTCGTGCTCCTCGATCGCCAGCGCGTTCACGGGGCCGAGCTGGTCGAGCTGCCGTCGCAGCTCCTCCGCCTCCGCGCGCAGCGACTCGTCGTCGACGTCGAGCTCCGGCACCTCGGCGAGCATGGCGTCCAGCGGCCGCTTCCACTCCGTCTCCAGCCGCTCGCGGATCGCGGCGCGCCGGCCGGAGAGCTCGGTGAACCGCAGCTCCGAATGATGCAGCTCGTCGTTCACCGACGCCGAACGGCGCCGCGTCTCGACGAGGGCGTGCTCCGCCAGCTCGAGCGCTTCGTCGGCTGCGCGCACGGCGGCTTCGGCGTCGGCCAGGCTCTCCTCCCCGTCGGCGAGGGTGGCCTCGCGCGTTTCCAGGTCCAGCTGCCATGCCGCCATCTGCTCGGCGAGCACGCTGTCCGACTGCGCGAGCTCGCCCAGCTCCTCCCGGAGCTGCTCGAGCCGGCGCGTGGCATTCGCCACTTCCTGGGTCAGGCGGCGCTCGCGGTCGACCGCCATCTGCACGCGCGCGCGTGCTTCGGCCTGGCGCACCTGCCACATCGCGCGCCGGTCGCGCGCCTCATCCTGGTGGCGCTCGGCTTCCGCCACCCGCCCGCGCGCCAGCTCGAGCTGTTCGGAGTCGGCGGCTGCCCGCTCGCTCAGCGTCAGGGCCTCGCCATCGAGCGCCGCGCCGCGCTCGGTGAGCTCGGTCGTGCGTGCGGCGAGCCGCTCGGCGAGGGCCGCCGCTTCCTGTGCCTCCTTCGCCGCGCGCGCCACGCGGCGCGAGTGCTCCACGTGCTGCTCCGACGTCGCCCGCGCCCGCTGCTGCGCCACGGCCGCCCGCTCCGTGGCCTCGACGACCGCCGCCTCGCTGGCCACGAGCGCTTCACGCATCGCGTCGGCGACGCGCGACGCCTCGGCGCGCTCCGCCTCGAGGGTGCGCAGCTGCGCACGCAGCTCGCCGAGCTCGGCGCGGCGGCGGAGCGGGCCCGGGCCCGCCGTCGAGCCGGGCAGCCACACGGCACCGCGCGCGTCCACGAACGCCTGCCCGTCGCCAACGGCGTGCACGTGCCCGAGCAGGTTGCGCACCCAGGCGCGCGCCGGCGCCGTCGCGTTCACCAGGTGTGCGAGGGCGTCGGGCAGCGGCTCGCCGGCCGTGTCCTCCGTCATCGCATCCAGCGGGAGGAGGAGGAGGGGACCGGGATTCGCCGTGGCGTGCCAGGCACGCACGGCGTCGGCCGCCGCCGCATCGCGCACCAGCACCGCGTGCACCGAATTGCCGAGGAAGCGCTCCACCAGCACCGCCGATCCCTGGTCGGCGCCGATGAAGTCGGAGAGCGGGCCGACTACCGCGCCTTCACCGAAGCTGTCGCGCTCCTGCAGCAGGCGCGACGCGGCGGGGGCGAGCCCGACGCGGTCGCGCTCGAGCTGCTCGAGCGCGTTCACGCGCCCCTGCAGCGAGGTGAGCGCCTCGTCGGCCCGGAAGAGCTCCGCGCGCGCGAGCGATTCCCGCTCGCGCGCTTCCCGATCCGCGGTCCGCGCGGCGTCCAGGTCCGCGGCGGCGGTCTCCGCATCCTGCTGCGCGGTCTCGGCGTCGGCCTGCGACTCCTCCGCCTCCTGGCGGGCCAGCGCCAGCGCATCGTCGAGCTGTGCGCGCTCGGTGGCCAGCGCATCGGCACGGCGGCTCGCCTCATCGAGCTCGCGCGTGGCGCGTTCGCGGTCGTGCTCGATCCGGCGCGCCGCGTCCTGCAGCTCGCGAAGGCGGCGTTCCGCCTGGTCGGCCGACGCGCGCGCGTCGGCGACCAGCCGGCGCACCTCGCTCTCCGCCTCCATCGCCTCGGCGAGCCCGCCGTCCGCCTGGCGCAGCTCCTCTTCCACGCGCTCGCGCTCGGCGGCGGAGGCCTCGCGCTCCTCGGCGATGCGCGTGCCGGTCTCCTCGCCCGCCGTGGCCTCCGCCTCGGCGCGCTGGCGGCGGACGGAAGTGTTGCGCTGGCGTTCCTGCGCCACCGCCATCTCGCCGCGGATCCGCTGCACCTGCTCGCGCTGAGCGCTCACGAGGCGCGACAGCTCGTTGCGCTGCGCCTCGGCGGCGACGCGCGCGCCGTGCGCACCTTCGCGCGCGGCCTCGGCCTCCAGCGTGCCCGCTTCGGCCGCGGGCTGCTGCTCGCGGAGCTCGGCCACGCGCCCTTCCAGGCGGACCAGCTCCTCATGCCACGCTTCCATGCTGCGGCCCGCGAGGGCGATCTCGACGACGAACCGGCGCGCCATCAGCTCCGAGTAGCGCTCGGCGCGCTTGCGCTGCCGCGCCAGGCTGCGCACCTGGCTCGCCACCTCGTTGATCAGGTCGTCGAGGCGCTGCAGGTCGCCCGTCGTCTCCTCGAGCCGGCGCTCCGTGGTACGGCGACGATCGCGATACAATCCCACGCCCGCCGCCTCCTCGAACAGCTCGCGGCGATCGTCGGGCCGGTCGGAGAGCAGGGCGTCGATCATCTTGCTCTCGATCACCACGCCCGTCCCCGCGCCGAGCCCAGTGCCGCGCAACAGGTCGGAGATGTCGCGCAGCCGGCAGGGCGCCCGGTTCAGGAAGTAGTCGCTGTCACCGGAGCGCGAGAGGCGCCGGGTGATGACGACTTCCTTGAATGGCACGGGAAGGATGCCTTCGTCGTTGGAGAAGTGCAGCGATACCTCGGCGACGTTGACCGCGCGCCGCGCCGACGAGCCCTGGAAGATCACCTCGTCCATCTTCGCGCCGCGCATCAGTCGCGCGCGCTGCTCGCCGAGCACCCAGCGCACGGCGTCGGAGACGTTGGACTTTCCGCAGCCGTTCGGGCCCACGATCGCCGTCACGCCGGGCTCGAACACCAGGTCGGTGGAATCGGCGAACGACTTGAAGCCCTGCAACTCCAGCTTGGTCAACCGCACTAGAAGACTCTCCCCGTTCTATAGACCAGCGTCGGTGCGAGCCCCGCGCGACGCGCCGCCGGCACCGCCAGCGACGCCTCCTGCGGACTCTCGTACGCACCGAAGTAGAAGTTCACCGTGCCATTCGCCTGACGCAGCGCATATACCGGCTGCGCGCGGGCCGCGGCGCGCGCGAGGCGCGGCCCCACGTCGTCCGCCGCGACGTTCGTATCGACCAGGAAGGCGTAGGGCAGGAACGCCACGGTTCCGAATCCCACGGCGAGCACCTTGCGCGACCGGAGCTCCGTCAGCAGTGAATCCGCGCCCGCGCGAGTCTGGTAGGCGCCCGCCACCAGCTTATAGTAGCGTGTTCGCAGGTCGAGCGAGTAGCTCCCCGCGGGGACGTGCTTGAACTTGCCGGTGATGTCCACGATCGCGCCCGGAAGGCCGTTCGTGTTCTCGAGGATGACGGCGAAGGCCGACGCGGTGGCGGAATCGGTCGGATTGGCCGGCGCAAGCACGGGGAAGGAGTCGGGGAGGACGGCGAGCGCTGCGGCACGCGCGGCGCTGTCGCGCATCGCACTGTCGCGCGCGGCCTGCTGGGCGCGCGTGGCGCTGTCGAGCTGCAGCGTCCCCCCCGTGGCCTTCGCGGCGGCGGGCGTGCCCGGCTTGACGCCGAGCCAGCGCTTCCCGTCGGAGGCGAAGGGGCGCCGCGCGAACCAGAAGCCGGTCAGCACGAGCAGCAGCGTGATCAGCACGCCGAACACGCCAGGCGCCATTCGTCGGCGGGGAGGCGCCGCGACGGGCGATGGAACGAGGTTCACCTCGATCGGCGTGCGGCGATACGTCGTCGGCGTCGGCTCGGTCGGCGTCTCGTAGGCCGGCTCGGCGATCGCGATGGGCGCGTGCCGGCGCGGGCGAACCCACGCCAGCGCCTGCGACACGGGCAGCTCGCCCGGCACCTCGTCCCCCACGAGCACCGCGCCGTCCGTGGCATCCACGAGCTGGCGCAGGTGGGGCGCGTTCGCCGGTGCGGCGAGGATCAGCAGCGCGCCGACCTCGCGAAAGCCGGCCGCGAGGCGCCGCCACCGCGGGTTGAGGAACAGGTCCTCGTAGTCGATCGGCTCCGTGCCACTCGGCATGACGAACAGCTCGCCCGCATCCTCCACCGGATACGCGATGCGATTGAGCGAGACGCCGTACATGAAGCTGTCCACGATCCCGTGCGGATCGTCGGCGTGCACCAGCGACTGGAGCGGGGGCGACTCGCCGAGCAGGTCGGCGATCGCGACGCGGCGCCGGCTCCCCTGCATGCGCCCGATCCCGAGCGCCACCTGCGCGGTCGTCACCGGATCGGCCCCCACGACGACGATCGCGCTCTGCGCGTCCATCGTGGGGCCGACCTGACGTCCTTCCTGCTCCCAGTCGGTGGGTCCGATCACGGACCGCCCTCGTAGACCCAGTACGACTGGCGCGACTCCCGGCCGACGCGATCCGCATCCTCACGCGTGGGATACGGGCCGAGCACGACGCGGTAGACCGGCTGGCCCTCGCGCATGGCGGTCACCACGCGCGCGGTCTCGTTCCCGACGCGGATGCGAGCCGCGAGCTCACGGGCCTTGTCGGCGGACAGCAGCGCGGCGAAGGAGACCGTGAACCCCGTCGTGCGGCGTGCGGTCGTGTCACGCGGTTCCGTGGTGCCCGTGGCCGGTGGCGCGGCGCCAGCGCTGTCCGCCGCGCTCAGCGAGTCGAGCGGAGGCGCGGTGTCGATCGTGACGGGGAAGTACACCGGCTGGTCGAGCGTCGCGTCGCGAGGCCGGAAGCCGGTCCAGCGGAAGGCGTACCAGAAGTCGGCGCCGCCGCCGCGCACGGTCGCCGTGGGGCGCAGCGTTCCGCCGTCCACGAGGACGACGTCCTTGCCCTGGGCCAGCGCGACGCTGCCGTCCGGCGCCACGAAGGGGAGGTCGGTCCGCCACGTCGAGCCGACGGCGCCGACGAGCGTGTTGTTGCCGAGCGCAATCACGAGCGCGGAATCCGCCCCCTGGACCTCCACCAGCAGGTACCGCCCGATGGGATCCATGCGGAGGTCGCCGACGCGGCGAGAGAGGTCGACCGACCCGGTCACCTTCTCCTGGTAGCGATCCACAACCTGCACCGCGGTGCCGTCCTTCGTGACGACGAACACGCGGTCGCCGCTCGGCGTGGCCGCCATCTGCTCGATCGGCGCGTCGAACGACACCGTCGCGGTGCGTTCCATGGTGCGCGTGCGGACCCCGATGAGATCCTTGCCGGCGCCGAGGTAGAGGCGATCGCCCACCTGCGTGCGGAGAGTGCGATCGACGCGCGGCAATTCGACCGAGTCCGCGATCTCCTTCTCGGGAGGACGCAGGCGCCAGAGCACCGAGCCGTCCTTCCGTTCGGCGAGGACGAGGAGCGTGCCATCGGGCTGCGGGAAGAGCGCGCGGGCCTCGAGTGGCGGCTTCCACTTCCAGGTGCCACTGGGCGAGAAGCGCTGCACGCCGTCGCTGGCGATGGCGTAGATGGACGAGCCGTCGGCCGACGCGATGGCGGCCAGCTTGGCGCGCGACACCACGCCCGTGCCGTCCTGCCGGAAGTCGATGCGGGCGGGATAGCCGCGGGTGTCGACGTAGGCGACGGTGCCCGCCTCGTCGTCGAAGGCGAGGATACGGGCGGGCGCCGGTGCGCCGCGGCCGCTCCACACCACGCTGTCGAGCGCCGGGTACGCGAACACGCGCGCCGCGCCGCCGGTGCGCACGATGCGCAGCACGAGGTTGTCGGGGCCGCGGGTCGTCGCCGTCGCGGGCGTGGCCCGCGAGGTGGTCGTCTCTTGCCGGTCGCCCGAGCCGCATGCGGCAACGGCGAGCACCAGCGCCAGGAGGGTCGGTCGCACGGTCACAACTTATCCTCCCGGACCGGGGGAGAGTAGGCGAAAAGCGGGTGGACTAGCGCGTGGCTTCGGCCGCGACGGGGACGGTCTCCGCGTCGGCCCAGAGGCGCTCGATCTGGTAGAAGTTGCGCAGCGTGGGATGGAAGACGTGCACGACGAAGTCCACGTAGTCGAGCAGCACCCAGCGGCCCTGCTCGAGCCCTTCCACGTGATGCGCCATCTGGCCGGTGTCCTTCTTCATGTCCTCCAGCACCGCGCGCCCGAGGGCGCGGACGTGCGTGTCCGACGTGCCGCTCGCGATGAGGAAGTAGTCCGTCATGTCCGACACGCCGGCGAGGCTGAGCAGCACGACGTCATTCGCCTTGTGCTCGAGCAGGATCGCTGCGGCACGCTGGGCGAGGTCGAGGGAGTCGGACCTGGAACGGGGAGCGGACGTGGACATGACGGTAATCCGGGTGGAGACGCTGAATCCCTTAGGCAATCGAGATGCCCGAAGGGTTGTGTCAACCGTGAACGGTGAACCGTGAACCGTAACTGCGTTTGCCGTTACGGTTCACGGTTCACGGTCTACGGTTCACGAGTCGTTACTGCTTGATCACCCACACCCGGATCTCGGGCTTCACGTCGGCGTGGAGGCGGATCGGCACGCGGTAGACGCCGAGCGCCTTGATCGGCTCGTGGAGGTCGATGAGGCGACGCTCGATCTGGAAGCCCTGCGCCGCGAGCTGCTCGGCGATGTCGGCGGCGGTGACGGAGCCGAACAGCTTGCCCTCTTCGCCGACGCGCGCGGAGAAGGTGAGCTGCACTTCCTCGAGGCGCTTGGCGAGCGAGCTGGCCGCATCGCGGCGCTCGTTCTCCGCCGCCTCGAGGCGCGACCGCTCGGCGGCGATGCGCTTCAGGTTGCCCGGCGTCGCCTCGAAGGCGAAGCCGCGCGGGAGCAGGTAGTTCCGGGCGTACCCGTTCTTGACCGTGACGACGTCCCCGGGATTCCCGAGGTTCTCGATCGCCTGGCGAAGGATGATTTCCATTGGTTGACCCTGAAAGATTACGTGGTAGGGCGCGCGCGGCGCCGCCAGTCGGCCCAGGTGTCACCGAGCCCGAGCCCGAAGGCGGCGAGCGCGAGGAGCATGAACCCGAGCACGGCGACCGCGTTGAGCACCGGCCACCACAACATGACGAACCCCACCATCAGCGTTCCCGCGAGCGCGCCTGGTGCAAGGAACCAGGAGAGCACGCCGAAGCCGCGGATGGCGTAGAGCGCACCGAAGAAGACGAGCAGGTTGCGACCGGTCCCGTTGATGAAGTCGAGCGCCGGGATGAACACGATGGCCAGACCGGCGATCAGCCCCCACACGAGCTGGTCGTTGAAGCGGAAGTCCTTGAGCGGCCCGAGCGGCGCGCCGAGGCGCGTGCGCGAGATGCGGTGATACGTGGTCCAGGCGAGGGCGAGCGCGACGAGCGACTCGAGCAGCAGGAGGGACGGGAACAGCTCCGCCCCGGCCTTCGACGTCGCCCGCAGGCGTCCCTCGAACTCGTTCAGCATGGGGTTCATCTCGGGCATCTTCTGCGTCACTTCGGGATGCTGCGCCACGAAGGTGCGGAAGGTGGCCATCGCGTCCACGTTGCGCCGCGCGAACTCGACCTGCACCGCCTGGCTCGCGCGGCCCACCGTCAGTGGGCCGCGCAATCCCATCAGCAGCACGAGGCCGAGCGCGAGACAGAGCGCCGTGAGCGCGCGCGGGAAGAAGGGCCGCTTGGGGCCGAACAGGCAGACCAGCCCGAACGCGCCGGCGAGCAGCAGGCTCCATCCCCGCACGAGATTGAAGAACGAGCCGGGCAGTGCCGACTGGGCGAGCACCCAGGCGGCGAGCCCGACCCAGATCACCGCGAGCGAGAAGCGTCCACCAGCCCACCACCCCACCAGGCAGCACGCGGCCAGTGCGGGGAGGAGGAGCAGCAGCGTCTCCTCCACCGGCAGCAGCGCGCGCAGCGGTGGCAGATGTGGCAGGAACAGGAACGCCGCGAGCGCGAGGAGGAGTTTCCCCCACCCCCGCTCGGTCGGCGCCGGGGACGCGACGTCGCTCATCTTACCCCTGCAGACCCCGCGTATAGGGCAGCAGCGCCAGGTAGCGGGCGCGCTTGATCGCGGTGCTCAGCTGACGCTGATGCCGCGCGCACACGCCGCTGAGGCGGCTCGGCAGGATCTTGCCGTGGTCGGTGATGAAGCGGCCGAGGGTGCGCTCGTCCTTGTAATCGACGAAGCGGACCCGGCTCTCGCAGAACGGGCAGGCCTTGGATGGGCGTCGCATGGGTCTACTCCTCGTCGTCGTCGTCGTCCTCGGCCCGCTTCTTCGCGAGCGCGAGCTCCTCTTCGGTCATCGGCGGCGCGCCGACTTCATGCTCGAAGAGGGTGAGCAGGTAGCGCACGACGCCGTCATCGAGCTTGAGCGCGCGCTCGTACTCGGGGATGCCCGCGGGCTCGGCCTCGAACCGGGCGACGACGTAGTAGCCGTTTTCCTTGGTGCCGATGGGGTACGCGAGCTGGCGGCGGCCCCAGTGATCCACCTTGACCTCTCCGGAGGTTCCGAGGAGCTGGTGGAAGTGATCGACCTTTTCGGTCACGGCGGTGTCTTCGAGCGTGGAGTCGAAGACATAGACCGCCTCGTATGGACGTGGCATGTCCTGGCAATCCTCCCTTTGGACGTATCCGCCCCCCGCTGGTTGCCGAAGCGAGGGGAGGGGAATGGAGCGCACTCGGCAATGGCCGAGTGGCGCGTTGTGGGAACCCCGAAAGCTAACCGGAAATGAGCTAGTCAGCTAGTCAGCGAATCAGCTAGTCGGGCACTGCGCTAGACGGCGAGAGAACGGGGCTAGCCCGAGGCAGTTCGCCGACTAGCCGACTAGCCGACTAGCCGACTAGCCGACTAGCTGATTCTCGGCGTCCGCTCGCCGGCCATCCACTTCAGCATGAGCTTGGTGATGGACTGGGAGCGCGGCTCGCGCGTGACCAGGGACGGCATGTCGAATTCGCTCCGCGCCGGATGCTCGGCGACCGCCGTGCTCAGCACGCGGGCGATCTCGATGTCGGACAGGCCGGCGAGCCGGAGCTCGGCCACGGACACGTTCACCGTGACGCGCAGGTGGTCACGCCACCCGTCGCGCTGCATCATGGCCCACTCGATGTGACGGTGCAGGCGGCTGCCGGTGTTCGCCGACAGCAGCGGCGGCAGGTGCTCGGTGCGCGTCTCTCGCGCGCGCCGGAAGGGCAGGCCCTCGGGGGGAGTGCGGTGCGGCTTGCTCACTCGTGTCGCTCGCTGAGCGAATTGGGCGTCCCCGACGACTGCTGCATGTCCCGCTCCCCTGCGAATGCGTCCGGCCTGTCTGTGGAATAGAGACGC
>DASURL010000042.1:0-5213 GCA_036280075.1 Gemmatimonadaceae bacterium
AGGTCGGAAGGTCGGAAGGTCGGAAGGTCGGAAGGTCGGAAACGACCTCTGACCTTCCGACCTTCTCACATTCCGACCTCCGCCCCCGGCGGCTTCTCCCCTCGCCACTCCCAGCACGACTCCACCGGCCAGACCCAGCACCGGCTGGCATACGGCCGTTGCTCCAGTCGCCAGGCCTGGAAGAGCGCCTCGAACACCAGCAGGCCGGCGAGCACGCTTCGACGGCTCATCCACGTGGGAGCGGGCGAGCGGCGCATCATCCGCCAGCCCCACCAGCAGATCGCGGCTTCGATGACGAACTCGAGCTGCATGTAGCGCTGCGCGTCGAGTCCGGGCAGGCTGCCGTCCCAGAGCGCCTTCGCGCCCGAGACGAAGTCGAGCGCGATGTGCGAGAGCACGACGACCGCCGTCACGACGGCCGCGGCGGAGGTTCGGTAGACGGCGTATGCGACCGCGCCGAGGACGAGCGCGAGATACGCGCTCCACGGCAGGAGGTGCGAATAGCGGGTGGTGAAGCCCATGGACATCCCGCCCGCGGCGAGCGCGGCGCGAAACAGATCGGGCGCCAGCGTCGCGACGACCAGCCAGTAGACGGAGAGACGCGGCCAGCGCGACCGTGCGGCGAAGGCAACGCCGAGGTGTCCGATGATCATGCGGCAAGCTAGACGACGCCCGGGCGTGCGCGCCATGATTGCCACATGTCCATTCAGCGCGATTCCGGCGCCCCCCGCACCACGGCGCGCCCAGCCGAGCTTCCTCGCGTGTACCTGGATACGCGAATGCCGCCCGCGCCCGCGGCCGGTGGACGGGTGATCGTCGTCGGGGCACCTGCCCCGCATCCGGGGCGCGCGGGCCTGGCGATGGGTGCCGTGGCAATCGTTGCCGTGGCAGTCGCCCTCCTCGCCTTCCGCTGGGCGCGGCATCGCCGTCCAGGTTAGATTTCAGGAGCATCCGCGCCTTGCTCCCGGCCACGCCTGGCGAGTGGAACCGCGCGGCCCGAATCCGGCTTCATCGACTGACATGGACATCCAGATCACTACCAAGAAGAGCGAAGGCGTCGAGCGCCTGCTCGAGGTCTCCGTTCCCCTCACCGCCGTCCGCGACGAAGAGGAGAAGCAGGCGAAGCGCTACGCGTCCTCCGTCCGCCTCCCCGGCTTCCGGCCCGGCAAGGCGCCTGCCGCGATGGTGCGCAAGCGCTTCAAGGACGCCATCCGCCAGCAGGTGCTGGAGTCGCTCGTCCAGGAAGCGTTCAAGGAAGTGATGGAGCGCGAGAAGCTGGAGGTCGCCGCGCAGCCCCACGTGCACGACGTCAAGTTCGAGGAGGACAAGCCTCTCACCTTCGAGCTGCACCTCGAGGTTCGCCCCAAGGTGGAGCTGGGCCGCACGGAGGGCTTCCGCGTCACCCGTCCCGCGGCTGCCGTCACCGACGCGATGGTCGACGAGCAGATCGAGACGCTGCGTGACCAGAAGGCCACCTGGGCGCCGGTCGAGGAGAAGCCGCGCGAGGGTGACATGGTGAAGGTCCTGCTCGCCACGCCGCAGGGCGACAACGACGAGATGCCCGAGGGGAGCCCCTACAATCTGGTGCTCGGCGGCGGCCAGGCGATCCCGGGGATCGAGGAGCTGGTCATGGAGCTCACGCCGGGCGAGACGAAGGAGCGCGTGGTGAAGTGGCCCGACGACTTCCCGGACGAGGCGCAGCGCGGCCAGTCGAAGAAGGTCCGCGTCACGCTGCAGGAAGTGAAGCGCAAGTCGGCGCCCGCGCTGGACGACGCCTTCGCGCGCGAGGTGGGCGACTTCGATTCGCTCGACGCGCTGCGTGCCGCGGTGCGCACCGACCTGGAAGAGCATGCCTCGCGCGACGCGGATGCCGCGGTGCGCCAGCAGCTCCTCGACCAGATCGTCGAGGCCAATCCGTTCGACGTGCCGCCGAGCTGGGTGCACCGGATGATCGACGCCTACATGCAGGCGTACCAGATCCCCGACGAGCAGCGCCAGCAGTTCGCCAGCGAGTTCGCGGCCGTGGCGGAGAAGCAGGTGCGCCGCGACATGCTGATCGACGCGCTTGCCGAGCAGAATTCGCTGGCGGCGAGCGAGAAGGACGTGGACGAGCGGGTCGCGAAGGTCGCCGAGCAGCGCGGCGCCGATCCGGGACAGGTGTACGCGTCGCTGCAGAAGGCGGGTCGCCTGCCGGAGATCGAGCGCAGCATCACCGAGGAGAAGGTGTTCGGCTGGCTGACCGACCGGAACGAAGTCACCAACGCTACCGCATGATGAGCAACCCCATGGCTACGATCTATCCTCCGTACGTGATCGAGCGCTCCAGCCGCGGCGAGCGCACCTACGACATCTTCTCGCGACTCCTGATGGATCGCATCGTCTTCCTCGGCACGCCGGTGAACGACGATGTGGCGAACATCATCATCGCGCAGCTGCTGTTCCTCGAGGCGGACAACCCGGACCGCGACATCTTCGTGTACATCAACTCGCCGGGCGGCAGCGTGTCGGCGGGGCTCGCGATCTACGACACGATGCAGTACCTGAAGGCGCCGGTGAACACGATCTGCATGGGCCTCGCGGCGAGCATGGGCTCCTTCCTGCTCGCGGCCGGCCGCAAGGGGAAGCGCAGCGCGCTGCCCCACTCGCGGATCATGATCCACCAGCCGTCGGGCGGCGCGCAGGGCACGGCGGCCGACATCGAGATCCAGGCGAAGGAGATCCTGTTCCTCCGTCACCAGCTCAACTCGATCTACAGCAAGCACACCGGCCGCCCGGTGGAGCAGATCGAGCGCGACATGGTGCGCGACTTCTTCATGTCGGCCGAGGAAGCGAAGAACTACGGGCTGATCGACAACGTGATCACCAGCCGCGGCGAGATCGTGGACGCGCAGGTGATCGCGGCCCAGGCGACGGCGGGGAAGTGAACGGCAGCCCCTGCGTGGTGTAGATAGCGAGCCCGGGCTCGTGAAAACATTCACGAGCCCGGGTCGTCCTTTGCTTGACCGTATCCGACTCGAGAGTTAACTCTCGACGTCCCACCCAGCCCGGCTCGCCGGGCGTGCGCTTCCTGCAGAGTCTTCGCTTATGTCGCACGACAAACACCTGAGATGCTCGTTCTGCGGCAAGTCGAAGGACTCGGTCCGGAAGTTCATCTCCGGCCCGTCCGTCTACATCTGCAACGAGTGCATCGCGCTCTGCAACGAGATCCTCGCCGAAGACGAGGAGCGTGAGGTCGCCGAGGCGATCACGCAGGTCCCGACGCCGCAGGAGATCAAGGACACCCTCGACGGGTACGTGATCGGCCAGGAGCGCGCGAAGAAGGCGCTCGCGGTGGCGGTCTACAACCATTACAAGCGCATCAATTCGGCGTCGGGCCGCGAGGACGATGTCGAGCTCGACAAGAGCAACATCCTGCTCATCGGCCCCACGGGCGTGGGCAAGACGCTGCTCGCCCAGACGCTGGCGCGCATCCTCGACGTCCCCTTCACCATCGCCGACGCCACCACGCTCACCGAAGCGGGCTACGTGGGCGAGGACGTGGAGAACATCCTCGTCCGGCTGCTCCAGGCCGGCGACTTCAACGTCGCCGAGTGCGAGCGCGGCATCGTCTACATCGACGAGATCGACAAGATCGCGCGCAAGTCGGAGAACCCGAGCATCACGCGCGACGTGTCGGGCGAGGGCGTGCAGCAGGCGCTGCTGAAGATCCTCGAGGGGACGGTGGCGAGCGTTCCGCCCCAGGGCGGCCGCAAGCACCCGCAGCAGGAGTACATCCAGATCAACACGAAGGACATCCTGTTCATCTGCGGTGGCGCGTTCGACGGGCTGGAGAAGATCATCGAGGCGCGCACGGGCCGCCGGCAGATCGGCTTCGCCAAGGTCGAGACCGATCCGATCAAGCTGGCGGCGATGTCGAAGAATGCATTTGCTGAAGTCGAGCCGGACGACCTGCTCCGCTTCGGGCTCATCCCCGAGCTGGTGGGCCGCCTGCCGGTCACCGTCCCGCTCGAGGGACTGGACGAGGAAGCGCTGGTGCGGATCCTCAAGGAGCCGAAGAACGCGCTCACCAAGCAGTACACGAAGCTGTTCGACCTCGAGGAGGTGAAGCTGACCTTCGAGGAGTCGGCACTGCGGGCGATCGCACAGAAGGCCCTCAAGCGTGGCACGGGCGCGCGCGGCCTTCGCGCGATCCTCGAGGAGCTGCTGACCGAGGTGATGTTCGACCTGCCGACGCGCGAGGACGTGGTCGAGGTGAAGATCACGGAGTCGAGCGTGGTGAACGGCACGGCGCCGCTGCTGGAGCTGGCGCCCACCAAGCGGAAGAAGGAAGCGTAGGGGGAGGACCGATGGACTGATGGACCCGCACGGCGGCCTGCTGCCGCCGTGCTCGGATGACCGAAAGGGCACACCGAATTCAAATCGGTGTGCCCTTCGCAGTTCCGGTCCTCCGGTCCATCGGTCCATCGGTCCTACTATCTTTCCCCCATGCCCTCCTTTCCCATCGACGGCGACCCCCTCGTCACGGCCGAGCGCCTGCCCGTCCTCCCGCTGCGCGATGTCGTGCTCTTTCCCTACATCGCCATGCCCCTCCTCGTGGGGCGCTCGGCGTCGCTGGCGGCGCTCGAGGCGGCGAACGACGAGGACCGGCTCGTGCTCGTCGTCGCGCAGCGCGACGCCGAGACGCAGGAGCCGGCGGCGGCCGACCTCTATCGCGTGGGGGTCATCGCGCGGCTGCGGCAGCTCTCCCGGCTCGGCACGGGGACGGTGCGGCTGCTCGTGGAGGGACTCGCCCGCGCCCGGGTGACGCGCTTCATTCCCGGCGGCGAGTGCCTGCGCGCGCAGGTGGAACCGATGCCCGCGCTGGCCGTGGAGGGCGCGGACGACGAGGTGCGGCTGCGCCGTGCGCTGTCGCTGTTCGAGGAGTACGTGTCGCTCCACCGGCGCCTTCCCGCCGAGCTGGTGACGCTGGTACAGAGCGCCGACTCGCCGGCCCGCCAGGCATTCGGCATCGCGGCGCACCTCGGCACGCGACTCGACAGGCGTCAGAGTCTGCTCGCCGTCGACGAGCTGCCGGCGCTGCTGCGGGCGCTCGGCGACGTGCTGTCGAGCGAGATCGATCTGCTCAAGCTGGAGCGCAAGATCGACGACGACGTGCGCGGCTCGCTCTTCCAGAACCAGCGTGAGTTCTACCTGCAGGAACAGCTCAAGGCCAT
>DASURL010000043.1:0-29814 GCA_036280075.1 Gemmatimonadaceae bacterium
ACGTACGAGAACCCGCACCAGATGGCGGAGGGAATGGTGGACGTGCTGGTGAACGGCAAGTTCGCCGTGCGCGATGGGAAGTTCACCGCCGCGCACGACGGTCGCGTCTTGCGCCGTTGACCGTCCGACCGTCCGACCGTCCGACCGTCCGACCGTCCGACCGTCAGACCGTCAGACCGTCAGACCGTCAGGTCGGCCGTCGGCAGGTAGCGCGGCGGCCGGCGCACCTTCGTCACCTGCTCGAACGCGTACGCGTACTTCACGAGCTTCGGCTCCGTCCACGCGAGCCCCATGAAGGTGAGCCCGAGCGGAAGCCCGAAGGCGTAGCCCATTGGGACGGTGATCGCCGGATAGCCCGCCACCGCACAGGGTGTCGTGCTGCTTCCGCCGCCCCCCGGATCGCCGTTCACGAGATCGATCAGCGCCGGCGGACCCTGCGTCGGCGCGACGAGCGCGTCGAGCCTGTGCTTCGCGAACGTCGCGTCGAGTCCCTTCGTGCGCGAGAGGTCGCGGCATTTCGCGAGCGCCTTCCGGTAGCCGACGCTCGTGAGCGGCCCCTTCTTCGCCGCCTGCTCGAAGATCTCCTGGCCGAAGTAGGGCATCTCCCGCGCGGCGTGCGCACGGTTGAAGGCGATCAGGTCGTCGAGCGTGCGCGCCCGCGCGCCAGCGGGGAGGCCCCGCAGGTACGACTCGAGATCCGCCTTGAACTCGTACAGCAGCACCTCGTACTCCGCGTCGTCGAACTGGCCGGCCGTGGCGATGTCCGCCGGATCCACGATCACGGCGCCGCGATCCTTCATCGCCGTGATCGCGTCGGTGAGCGCGTCATCGGCGTGCGTGCTGTAGCCGGTATAGTGCGCGCGGGCGACGCCGATGCGCGCGCCCCTCAGGCCATCGGTGTCGAGGAATTTCGTGTAGTCGGTGGTCGGCGCCACCCTGTTCGCGCGCGTTGCCGGATCGCGCGAGTCGGGACCGGTCATCGCGCCAAGCAGTGCGGCGAGATCGGCCACGCTGCGCGCCATCGGCCCCGCCGTGTCCTGCGAGTGCGCGATGGGAACGATGCCGCTCCGGCTCACGAGCCCGATCGTCGGCTTCAGGCCCACCAGCGAGCACGCCGCCGACGGTGACGTCACCGACCCGTCCGTCTCTGTGCCGACGGCGACGGGGGCGTACGCCGCCGCGACGGCGACGGCCGAGCCGGAGCTCGAGCCGGATGGCGTCCGATCGAGTGCGTAGGGATTCCGCGCCTGTCCGCCGCGCCCCGACCAGCCGCTCGACGCATGCGTGGAGCGGAAGTTCGCCCACTCGCTGAGGTTCGTCTTGCCGAGGACGACCGCTCCCGCCGCGCGCAGCCGCTCGACGACGTGCGCATCCCGCGCCGGTCGCGAGCCCTCGAGGGCGAGCGAGCCGGCCGTGGTCGTCATGCGGTCGGCCGTGTCGATGTTGTCCTTCACGAGCACGGGAATGCCGTGCAGCGGTCCGCGCACGTGGCCGTTCTTCCGCTCGGCGTCCAGCGCAGCGGCGATGCCGACGGCGTCGGGATTGCGCTCGATCACGGCCCGCAGCATCGGCCCGCGGCCATCGAGCGACTCGATGCGATCGAAGCACTGCTGCACGAGCGCCTGCGACGTGAGCGCGCCGCTCGCCAGGGCACGCTGCAGCTCGACGATGGAGCGCTCGTCCGCGTCGGCGATCGGGTCGCTGCGCGGTGTCCGCGCGGCGGCGGCGAGTCTCGTGGCGTGTCGTGATACCTCGGCCATCGCGGGCTCCGGCAGTGCGGCGGCCGCCACCGCGGCCGCCGCCGAGCCGACGAAGGCGCGTCGCGTGAAGCTCGAGTCGGACATTGGATGATTCGGTGAGAGGGGTGGCGCATGAGATACTGCAACGCTCCCGGCAGCGACAGAGCCTCGCGCGCCGGAATGGCCATTCCGTCCACGAGGAGATGGATCGACGCGATCCTCTCGAACAGAAGAATCAGCCTCATCCACGTCGGGAATGCATCTTGCCGCACCTCCGACCATCTGGAGGTATTTCGTTGGGACTTGTGCATTTCACCGATTCTCGCGGGACGCCGTGGCGCGTGTGGCAGGTGGAGACGCCGGCGGCGCGGGCGCACCTGATGGAAGCCAGCTTCCGGAACGGCTGGCTGGTCTTCGAACGTGAGGACGGCACCGACCGTCGCCGGCTCGCCCAGGTGCCCGAAGATTGGGCCTCGCTCGGCGACGAGCGGCTGGAGAAGCTGTGCGCCAGCGCCCAGCCGGCCCCGGCCGTGCGCTCCGTTCCCTCCGTGGCCCCTACTATAGAAAGCCCGACCTGGATGCGGGCGGAGGGAAAGAGGGACGACTGAGAGACGGAAGGTGGGATGGTGAGAAGGTCGGAACGGCCTTCCGACCTTCCGACCTTCCGACCTTCCGCCGTTCCGGCCCTTGCTTTTCCCTCCGGGCTCGCCCATCCTTCCATCCGGATATCCGGATGATTGCTGCCCGCCCCATCTTCGACCGCCTCTCGGCGCTCGCCGACCCCACCCGGGGCCGGCTGCTGCTGCTGCTGGATCGCCACGAGCTCACCGTTGGCGAGCTGTGCAGCGCGCTGCAGTTGCCACAGAGCACGGTGAGCCGGCACCTCAAGACGCTCGCCGACGAAGGGTGGGTCACCGCGCGCGCCGACGGCGCGAGCCGGCGGTACGCCATGCCTGGGAGTGCGCTCGACGGCAACGCGCGCAAGCTCTGGCACCTCGTCCGTGAGCAGGTGGGCACGACGCCGTCCGCGCGCCAGGACCTCGCGCGCGCCGAACGCGTCGTGCAGGAGCGGCGCACCGCGTCGCAGGCCTTCTTCTCCTCGCGTGCCGGTCAGTGGGATCGGGTGCGCGCCGAGCTGTATGGCGCCGGCGCCGACGTCGCACCCCTCGCGGCGCTGCTCGATCCCTCATGGATCGTGGCCGACCTCGGCTGTGGCACCGGTCAGGCGAGTGCCGCACTTGCACCCTATGTCGCGCGCGTGATGGCCGTGGACGAGTCGAGCGCCATGCTGGGCGCCGCGCGCAAGCGGCTCGGCGACCTCGACAACGTCGAGCTGCGCACCGGCCGGCTCGAGGACCTCCCGATCGACGACGCGACCGCCGACGTCGCCGTGCTGTCGCTCGTGCTGCACTTCGTCGTGGACCCCGGGGCGGTGATCGCCGAGTCGGCGCGCATCCTGCGGCCCGGCGGACGACTGCTCGTGGTGGACATGCTGCCACACGAGCGCGACGAGTACCGCACGACGATGGGTCACCTCTGGCTCGGCTTCAGCGACGCACAGCTCGACGCCTGGTTCACCGGCGCCGCGCTGCGCGACATGCGCATCGTTCCACTCGCCCCCGACCCGCACGCCAGGGGCCCAAACCTCTTCACCGCCCGCGCCGTGAAGCGCGCGGCTCGCTCGTAGCTCTTCACTGCAATCACTCCCAACGCCGTAACGGTTCACGGTTCACGGTTCACGAGCAGTTGGGTTCACGTCTCACGTCTCCCGATCATGGCCACTACTCAGCGCCCCGCCCCCCACACTCCCCTCGATCGCCCCGCCTTCAAGGTGGCCGATCTCTCCCTCGCCGAGTTCGGCCGCAAGGAGATCCGTCTCGCCGAGCAGGAGATGCCCGGCCTCATGGCGCTTCGCAACGAGTACAAGGGGAAGAAGCCCCTCGCCGGCGCGAAGATCATGGGTTCGCTGCACATGACCGTGCAGACGGCGGTGCTCATCGAGACCCTCGTCGAGCTCGGCGCCGACGTGCGCTGGGTGAGCTGCAACATCTTCAGCACCCAGGATCACGCCGCCGCCGCGGTGGCGGTCGGAAGGAACGGCACGCCCGACAACCCGAAGGGGATTGCCGTGTTCGCGTGGAAGGGCGAGACGCTCGAGGAGTACTGGTGGTGCACCGAGCAGGCGCTCATGTGGCCCGACGGCAGCGGCCCGAACCTCCTGCTCGATGACGGCGGCGACGCGACGCTCCTCGTGCACCGCGGCGCGGACTACGAGGCGGCCGGTAAGGTGCCCGAGTTCAACACGGCCACCGACAGCGAGGAGTGGGGCGTCATCCTCGACCTGCTCCGTGCCGAGCAGCAGAAGCACCCGGGCCGGTGGACGAAGGTCGCCGCCGACATCCGTGGCGTCTCCGAGGAGACGACGACGGGCGTGCACCGCCTGTACGAGATGATGCACGCCGGTACGCTCCGCTTCCCGGCGATCAACGTCAACGATGCGGTGACGAAGAGCAAGTTCGACAACCTCTACGGCTGCAGGCACTCGCTCACCGACGGCATCCTGCGCGCGAGCGACGTCATGCTCGCCGGCAAGGTGGCGGTGGTGTTCGGCTACGGCGACGTGGGCAAGGGGTGCGCGCAGTCGCTGCGCGGCCAGGGCGCGCGCGTGATCATCACCGAGATCGATCCCATCTGTGCGCTGCAGGCGGCGATGGAAGGCTACCAGGTCACCACGCTCGACGAGGTCGTGAGCACCGCCGACATCTTCATCACCGCCACCGGCAACAAGAACATCATCACGGTGGACGACATGGCGAAGATGAAGGACAAGGCCATTGTCGGGAACATCGGCCACTTCGACAACGAGATCGACATGGCCGGCCTGAAGAAGAAGGGAATCACGCGCATCAACATCAAGCCGCAGTACGACGAGTTCGTCTTCCCCGACGGCCACTCGGTGATGATCCTTGCCGAAGGCCGCCTGCTCAACCTCGGCTGCGCGACCGGCCACCCGAGCTTCGTGATGTCGGCATCGTTCACCAACCAGGTGATGGCGCAGCTCGAGCTGCACCAGAACGCGGCGAAGCTGGAGCGGAAGGTGTACACGCTGCCCAAGCACCTCGACGAGAAGGTGGCGCGCCTGCACCTGGACAAGCTCGGCGTGAAGCTGACGAAGCTCTCGGCCGACCAGGCGGCATACATCGGCGTGCCGGTGGAAGGGCCGTACAAGCCGGATCACTACCGGTACTAGTTCGAGCGCCGGGCCTGAACACCGAGGGAACGGAAAAGGCCGGAAAGAACTGAAACAGCCGGATCTGTCACTCGCGCGTGCGAACTCCGCCGCGCCCGGGATGGCAACGAACAGGACGTCGGGGGTGTAGGGGAGAGACTCGGTGCGCCGAGTCTTTTCCTTGCACCCCCAAAGTTTTTCAGGATCCTGCCGGCCCAGTGACTCTCCCGTGCGCACCGAGCTTTCACGTCCAGGGAGAGAATCCTGCCGTTTCCGTTCTATCCGGCCGTTTCCGCTCCCTCGCTTCTTGCCGGGAACAGGAACCCTGACGACGGCCCGCTTTTCGCATTGCGGATCAGTCCGGCCTGATCCCTAACATCATTTGTCGCAACTCTTTACGCTTTGCCGCCGCGCCCTGGTCGCCGTGCTGCTCCTCGGGGCCGCGCCGCCCCTCGCGCACGCCCAGGCCCCTGCCCGACCCGTGCTTGGCATCCACGACTCGATGGATGTCACGAAGCTCACCTTCGACGGCGCGCACGAGGTGTCCCCCACTGACCTGAAGCGGGTGATCTTCACCCGCACCTCGAGCTGCCGGCTCATCCTCATCGCGCCCCTCTGCGCGGTGTCCCCGCAGCTCCTGTTCATCGACCGCCGGCGCACCACTCCCGAGGCGCTCGGCGAGGACATCACCGCGCTGCGCGTGTACTACTGGCGCCGCGGATTCCGCGAGGCCACGGTGGACACGGTCGTGACGCCCCGGAAGCGCGGCGTCGCCGTCACCTTCCGCATCGACGAGGGACAGCCGACACGCATCACGTCGCTCTCCGTCACGCAGCGCGAGCCGATCCTCTCCACGCACGAGCTGGAGCGCGCGGTGGCCGTGCAGGAAGGCGAGCCACTCGACCTCGTCGCGCTCGACACCACGCTCGACCGCCTGCAGGTGGCCATCTGGAATCATGGCTACGGCGATGCGCGCATCGACACCAGCGTCACGCCGCTCGGCGACCCGCACGCCATGGCGCTGCGCATCATGATCGATCCGCGCTACCTCACCTACGTCGGCGGCGTGAGGTTCGAGGGCAACCACGCACTGAGCGACGCCACGCTCCGGCATGGCGTGGTGCTGAAGCCGGGAACGCTCTACACCCACGACGCGGTGCTGGAGAGCGAGCGGCGGTTGTTCTCCTCGCCCGCCATCGCGCGCGCCGTGGTGGTCACGCCACCGGCAGGCGACAGCGTCAAGCAGGTCACCGTGGCCATCGCCGAAACGCCGGCGCATCAGGCGAGCGTCACGGCCGGGTTCAACACGATCGAGTTCGGGCAGGTAGCCGCCACGCTCCGGCACAATGCGCTCGGCAATGGCCGCTGGCTCGAGCTGCACGCGGCCGTCGGCAACCTGCTCGGTCCCCAGCTCAACGGGCGCGCCATCTTCCGCCAGGCGGTCCCCGACGCGCTCGCCGATGGCAGCCCGTTCCTGAGTCCCACGTACCAGGGCTCGGTCACCCTCACCCAGCCGTGGCTCGGCGATGCGCGCACGTCGGCCGCCATCAAGGCGTTCGCCGGCCGGCGCTCGCTCCCCGGTGTGGTGGTGGACGAGGACGCCGGCGTCACGCTCGGGCTGGTGCACTACTTCGGCGTACAGTTTCCGGTAGGGCTCAACTACCGCTTCGAGTCCACGCGCGTGCAGGGGGGCGCGGTGTACTACTGCGCCGGCTACGGCGTCTGCGACAATTCCACCATCGATGCCCTGCAGCGCCGGCAGCGGCTGTCGCCCGTGGGGCTGAGCGCGTGGATCGATCGCTCCGACGACCTCGAGGCGCCGACGCGCGGGTACACCTGGGTGGTGGACGCCGAGCATGCATCGCGCCTCACCGCGTCCACCTTCGCGCACGATCGCCTCTCGGCGGATGCGTCCTTCTACCGCGCGCTCGGCCACGTGCCGGCGGACGAGGACGCGGGCAAGCAGCCGATGGTGCTCGCACTGCACGGCCGCGCCGGCTGGGTGCGTCCGCTCGCCGAGGATCGTGCTGCCCTCGGCGTGGGCGGCGACGGCCCCGGCATCCTGCATCCACGCGCACGATTCTACGCGGGCGGCATGCAGTCGGTGCGCGGCTTCGCCGAGAACGAGCTCGGGCCTCGCGTGCTGCAGGCACGACACGAGTCGCTCGTCGCTGCCGGCTGCAGCGACGCGATGATCGCCGACGGTAGCTGCGATCCCACGAACGTGCCGAACAACGTGCTCTTTCCGCGACCGGTGGGTGGCAGCAGCGTGATCGAGGCGAACGTCGAGCTGCGCGTCCCGCTGCGGAAGCAGCTCGGCGCGGTGGCCTTCCTCGACGGTGCGTACGTGGGTGCGGCCGGCATCGAGTCACCGGCGCATGGCAAGGGCGCCATCACGCCGGGAATGGGGCTGCGCTACCGCTCGCCGCTCGGCGTGCTGAGGCTGGACGTCGGGCTGCGTCCGGTTGGACACGAGATGCTGCCCGTCGTGGCGGCGGTGCCGGACGGTGCCGGTGGAACGCGCATCGTGCGGCTGGCGCAGGAGAAGTCGTATTCGCCGGTGGACCCGTCACCGGGCACGCTGCGCAACATCGGCCGCCGGCTGGTGGTCCACTTCGCCATGGGTCAGGCGTTTTGACGGCCGTGCGTTCCCCTCGACAGGATCCACCTCGCGACGCGTCACGTACGCGTGCGCGGCGCATCGCGCGCACCGTGCTCCTCGGCATCGGCGCCGTGGTGCTGCTGCTCGCGATCGTGGTGGTGGTGCTCGCCACCACGCCGTGGGGGAACGAGCGGGTACGCCGGATCATCGTGGCGCAGGGGAACGGCCGGCTCACCGGCACCCTCGACATCCAGCGCCTGCGCGGCAACCTGTTCACCGGCGCCACCCTCACGGGCGTGTCGGTGGTGGACAGCACGAAGCAGCCCGTGTTCTCGGCGAGGCGGGTGACGGTGGACTATGCGTTGCTACCGCTGCTTCGCCGTCGGGTGGTGATCGAGAAGCTCGTGCTGGACACGCCGGCCATGGTCTTCGACAAGCGGCCCGGCCAGCGCTGGAACTTCCAGGCGCTGCTGAAGCCGAGTGGCGCGCCGACGGACACCTCGCGCCACGGCGTGCCGCCGCAGCTCGGTGAGGTGGTGATCCACGACGGTCGCTTCACCTGGCGGCGGCCGTGGCGACCCGACAGCAACCTGCCCGCCGACCGGCGCGACGCCGCCATCGCCGCCGCCCTCGGCGCCGATGCGCGAAGCCGCACCGTGCGCGTGCCCGGCGGCTTCCAGCGCGTGCTGTACTACCACGACATCGACGCCGTGCTCCCGGAGATCCACCTCGCGCACGACGGGCAGCCGACGTCGGTGCGCATCGGCTCGCTGTCCATGATCGCCGAGCCGTATCGTCCACCGGCGATCGACGTGCGGTCGCTCACCGGGATGATCTTCGCGTCGAGGGATTCGCTCTGGTGGCACGACGCGAAGATGGCGTTGCCGTCGTCGCGCGTGGCGGGCAACGGGCGCATCGGCTTCAACCGGAGCGGGATCGCGATGCAGCTTACCGCTGCGCCGCTCGCCTTCACCGACTTCCGCTGGCTCAACCCCAGGCTGCCGACCGAGGGCGGGGGAGAGCTGGGCTTCGCCCTCCGCACCCATGGCGACTCGGCAGAGTACGCCGTGAAGGGCGCCGACATCCGCTATCGGAACGCTGCCGTGACCGGCGACGCGCGCATCCTGCGTGTGCACCCGCGGCTTGGGGAGGCGACGGTCGTGGTGCGTGGCGCGGACGTCACCGTGTCACACCTGGGCACGGACATCCTCCGCCAGCTCGTGCCGACGACGAAGCTGCCACGTGGCGGGACGATCGACGGACACCTCGCGCTCAATGGCCCGCTCGACGACCTCGCCGTGAACGCGGACGTGCGGTACGCTGATGCACGCACTGGCACGAGCCGCGCGACGGCGCGCGGCGGCCTCGGCCTCGCACACGGCGTACGCGCTCGTGCACTGCGTGTGCAGCTGGCGCCGCTGCACCTGGCACTCGTCGAGGAGCTGGGCATGCACGCACCGGTGCGCGGTACGGTCACCGGCACTGCCCTCGTGAACGGCAGTGCGCGCACCGGCTGGGACGTGAACGGCGACCTCACGCACGTGTATGCCGGCGCCACGTCGCGCATTGCCGGCAACGGGCGGTATCGTGCGGGAACGGGCCAGATCGCCGCCGACGTGGTGCTCCGTCCGCTGGCGCTGGCAGTTGTGAATGCGGTGGCGCCTGGCGCGGAGCTCCGCGGCGCGGTGACGGGACACGTCCATGCCGAGGGAACCACCACGGCCCTGCGGCTGTCGGGCGCGCTCAGCTCCACCTCGAACGGCGGCTCGATCTCCGGCACCGGGGTCGTGGCCCTGCATGGCAAGCGCACGAGCTACGACGTCACGACGTCGCTGGCTGCATTCAACGTGCGTGCCTTCTCGTCCCGCGCGCCGCGCACGAGCCTGACGGGGACCGTGGCGGCGCGCGGCCGCGGCACGTCGCCCGCCACGATGGACGCCGCGTTCCGCGTCGACCTCGGTCGCTCGCGCTACGACACCTTCACGGTGGATCGCCTGCTCGCGCGCGGCACGGTGTCGAACGGGCTGCTGGACGCGGACACGCTGTTCGCGGCATTGCATGGCGCGCGGGCGAGTGCGGCAGGCTCGCTCGGCCTCATGGCTGGCCGCGACGGGACGCTGCGCTTCGCCCTCGAGGTGGATTCGCTGGGTGCGCTGCGGCCGTGGCTCGGCAGCCGGGACACCTCACGTGTCGCGGTGGCGTCGGCTCGGCAGGAGGCGGTGCGCGCGGCGGCCCGTGCCGATTCGGCGCGCCGCGACGAGGCGACCCGCATCATGCGGCTCGCGCTCGGGTTGCCGTCGGGGGTGCTGCTGAAGGTGGATACGCTCGTCGGCGTGCCGCGCGATTCGCTCGCTGGCTCGCTGTTGGCGAGCGGCACGCTGCGCGGCGGCGTGAAGCAGCTGGGAGTGGACGTGGACGTCACGGGCCGCGGACTCGTGGCGCGCGGCAACACGGTGGCGCGGCTCGATGCGCGGCTGTCGTCTTCGGGCGTGCAGCGACACGATGTGCCGTTGCGCTTCCGGGTGAGCGCCGATTCGGTGCAGGCAGCGGGCCGGTGGTTCGACGCCATTCGCGCCACGGGTGAGCGGCGTGGTGATCGTATCGCGGCCGACGTGCGAGTGAGGCAGGATTCGCTCACGTCCTACGCGGCGCTTGGCACCTACGACCGGCCGACGAGCGGCGTGCACGTCGTGCACCTGGACTCGCTGTCGGCTCGCTTCGGCACGATCACCTGGCGGCTCGCGCATCCCGGTGGATTCGCGCTCGATCACGGCGCGGTGCGCATCGATTCCGTCGACCTGCACAGCTCGAGGGGCGGGAGGCTGTGGGCGAACGGCACGGCGCCGCAGGAAGGGACCGTGGCGCTCGCCGGCGGTGCGGAGCACGTGGCGCTCGCCACGGTGCTGCATGCGCTGCAGCAGTCGGCGGGCGTGGAGGGCTGGCTCGGCGCGTCGGCGACGATCGCGGGCACGCGGGCCGATCCCGTGATCGACGGAAGCATCCGGCTGCGGGATCTGTCGTACCAGGGAAGCCGCACGGCGAGTGCGGACGCGTCCATCAGGTATGCCGACGATCGTCTCGTGGCTGCGGGCTCGGTGCGCGACGACAGCCTCGCGCGCGAGGTCGCGTCGTTTCACGCATCGATGCCGGTGGACCTCGCCCTCGAATCGGTGTCCGGGTCGCGGCGCCTCGCTGGAACGGTCAGCGCGAACGTGACGCTGGACAGTCTGGACCTCGCCACGCTGCCCTACCGGTTCCAGGCGTTCAGCGACCTTCGCGGGCGGACGGCGGGGGAGATCCGGGTGGATGGGCCCTGGCGCGCCCTGTCCTATCGCGGCAATCTCGCGGTGCGTGGCGGTGGTCTCAGGGTGCGGCTCACCGGGACGAGCATCTCGAACGCGGCCGCCGACGTGCGCCTCACCGGCGACACGCTGCGCCTCGATTCGCTCGTCGCCTCGGCGCGGGGGACGATTCGCGCGGCTGGAACGGTGGACCTCACGGACCATGCACATCCGTTCGTGCGCTTGAGCGCCACCCTGCGCGACGTCCGCGTGCTGGACAACACGCGTGGGCTCGTGGACGCCGACGGCGAGGTTGCGGCCGTGGGCCCGCTCGACGCGGTGCACCTGACGGGACGGGCCGAGATGCTGCACGGCTTCCTGGCGCTGAAGCAGTTCCGGAAGGACCTGTTGCGCGTGCGGGCGCCGGGTGCGCTGAGCACGTTCGCCGTGTGGGACACCACCACGCCGCCGGAAGTGGCCGCGCGCGCTGCGGAGCTGCGGGCCCAGCCACGACGGTTCGGACTGATCGCCGACCTCGCGCTGCAGGTGGACCGTGGGAGCTACTACCGCAACAAGCCCGACGTGAGCATCGGGTTTCTCACCGACGGCGGTGACGAGCTGCGGGCGCACATCGACACGCGCAGCTCGGACGCGTGGGCAGTCGGCTTCGTTCGGGTGAGCGGCGGGCTGGCGATCTTCCGCGCGCGGCGGTTCACGCCGGAGCGGGGATCGCTCACCCTCACGCCCCATACCAACGCGCCCGGCATCGTGCAGGACGTCGCCCTGCGAAACGTGTGGGAGCCCGGGCGCGGGATGCTGCCGCTCGAGTTCCTCACCGGCGGCACCTCGAAGGCGCCGGCCGTCGGGCTCGAGGCGGGAACGCTGTTCCCGATTCGCGGCCGCGAGCTCAATGGCTACCTCACCATGGGCCACGCGCACACGTCGCTGCTGCAGCAGTCGGGCTCGTCGCTCTCGGGCAGCGAGAGCTGGAGCGGCCAGCTCAGTGGCGAGACGGGAGCGCTCGCGCGCCGCCAGCAGGCGGCCACCGCACTCGGCGTGGTGCTGCACGACATCGGCACCGGCGCGACGAAGGAGTTCAACCTCGATGCATTCAGCGTCTCGGCTGCCGACGTGCCGACGGAGCTGGTGTTCGGGAAGACCGGCGGCGTGCGCGGCGCGCTGGTCGAGGGCGGGCGGTACGTGACGGTGGACCGCTACATCGGCGGCGAATTCCGCTTCACGCGCGGCATCCCGGGCGCGCGGCTCTCGCAGCAGTTCAGCGGAGGCAAGTACCAGCTCGACATCGGCATCGAGCCCAGGTTCCTGTTCGTGGGGCCGGAAGACCTCGGGATCACACACCCGACGGTGCGCACGGGAGTGGGGGCAGTCTTCCTGACGCGGAACTGGTGGTGGTAGGACATTCAACTGCCAGACGGTAATATGTACCCCGTACCTGGTACGAGGTACGAGATACTCCTTACCAACAGTTGTCGGTTACGCGACGAGCGTCAGCCGCCTGACCGGCTCCGCCACCCTCCCCGCCACTTCCTCGAAGAGAGGGAAGAGCGCCGGGTCGAACTGCGTGCCCACGTCCTGGCGCATGATGGCGATCGCTTCCTCGTGGGTGTACGCGCGCTTGTAGCTGCGCTGCGAGGTGAGCGCGTCGTACACGTCGGCGATGCAGAGCACGCGCGCCGCCAGCGGGATCGCCTCGCCGGCGAGCTGGTGCGGATAGCCGCGTCCGTCCCAGCGCTCGTGGTGGCTTTCCACGATCGGGCGGACGTCCCACGGGAACTCGATGTCGGCCAGCAGCTCCACGCCGGCGGTCGGGTGGCCGCGCACCATCGCCCACTCGTCGTCGGTGAGCTTGCCGGGCTTGTTCAGCACCTCGGCCGGGACCATGAGCTTGCCGACGTCGTGCAGCAGGGCACCGATGCGGAACCAGAAGAGCGGCGTGTCCTCGGGGGTGGCGACGCGTGTCCACAGCGCGCAGGCCAGGTCGGCCACGCGCACGCAGTGACCCTGCGTGTAGACGTCCTTCGATTCGATCGAGTCGCCCCACTTGCGCACGACGTCGAGGAAGTCGCTCTCCAGCGCCGCGTTGCGGCGGTCCACGTCCGCCAGCTCGCGCCGCGCGCGGAGCTGGGCGAACAGGCGGTGTGCCTGGTTCAGGCGCTGCAGCGTCTGGCGGTTGCGCCCCTGCTCGCGGTAGAGGTCCGCCAGCTCGCGCGCGACCTCACCCTGCAGGATGAGGTCACTGCGTTCGAGCGCGATCTCCTCGGCGCGGAGGAAGTGTGCCTCGGCCGCGGTGGCCTCGCCGGACGCGCGCTCGACGAGACCGTAGACGTACTGCGCTTCGCCGGCCTCTCGCGGGTCGCCGATCTGGGCGACGATGGCGCGTGCGTCGTCGCAGGCCGCCCGGGCGCCGGCATGATCGCGCTGCCGGAGGCGAAGCTTCGCCATGTGCAACTCGATGGTGATCTGCGTGCTCCGATCACCGATCACGGAGCACAGCTCGCGCGCCTCGAGAAAGTGGCGGTTCGCGCTGTCGAGGTGGCCGGACTGCATGTGCAGCAGCCCGAGGTTGACCAGCGCAACAATGGCCTGCTCCACCAGCCCGACGCTGCGCGCGTCCTTGAGCGCCGATTCGTAGTGCTGGCGTGCCGCCTCTTCATCGCCGCGCACATTCGAGATGATGCCGAGGTTCGACGCCACCATCGCGGCGAGTCGCGCATCCCCGGAGCGGCGCGCGCTCTCGCGCGCCGAGAGGTACAGCTGGCGGGAATCGTCCAGGTTGCCCTGCTTCCACTCGACGATGGCCAGGATGTTGATCGCGTGGCCGCGCGCACCTTCGTCTCCCGTCAGTTCCGCGATCATCAGCGCCGCCGAGGCGCAGTCGATCGCGGCTGCGTAGTTCGCATCCTGCATCCACGTGCGGGCGATGAGGCGGAGCAGCTGGGCCGCATCGGCGGGCGTGGTCGCGGTACCCTCGTGCAGTGCTGCTTCGTAGAGCTCGCGCGCGCTCTCGCGCTGCCCACTGCGCTCCCACATCTGGCCGCGATCCACCACGACACGCATTCCGCCGTCCCGAACGAGTCGAGGGACGGCGGCCACGGAGTAGGGCGTTCCGACTCGGGGATTGAGCAGCGTGCCCATGGGTCGCGAATCAGCGGCGCGTCACCAGAGGCTGTTACTCGCCGGAATCCGACCGGCCGCAGATCACGAGATAACCCGAGAAGTGCTTGATCGGCGCCGTGAACGTCCAGCCGAGCAGGTCCGTCACGCCACCGAGCAGCTCGGACACCGTCGCCGTCACCTCGCCGAGCAGGCCCGGATCGCTGTAGTAGCCCAGGCGAAGGAGCGGCACCTGGAGCAGCGTCACGTTCGTCCCCTTCAGCGACTGGTTGAACACCAGCGGCTTGTAGAAGGTCGTCCCCGTCGGCGAGAAGTCGTACGCGAGCAGCGAGCCCGCGCGCGCCGTCATCGTGATCGTCGTCGTGCGCAGCAGCGCGCCGCGCGGCACGGTCACCGTCACGCCGGCTTCGGGGATGCTCAGCGTGCCGCCGTCGTAGCCGATCTGCTTCGTCACCGTGATCGGCGCGGCGAGCGGCGTCGTGCGCTGCACGGCGTCGGTCGTCGTGAGGTTGAGCACACCCGTCACGGTGCCGAGCACCCCGCCGAGGAGGCTCGATTGCGCGTCGGCCGGTGCCGCGTTCATCTGCGGGGGCGACGCGACCTGGTCGGCCGAGCAGCCAGCGAGCGTGAGCGCCAGCGCGAGGGCGCCAATGCGACGAATCGGGGAAGACATTTTGAGCGGGCTCCGGGGTATTGTCACGCGCTGAGACACTTCGCGCCGGCCGCCTCCAAGGCACCGACAGTGCCACCGCTCACAGTCGTTTTGCCCCCGTCAAACTGTCCGCCGTTGCGTGCCCGCTCGCGTCCCCGTGTCAGAATGTCCTGTGCGATGCGGTCAGGCGGTCCCACCATTCGCGAGCCCGAACACACGACGGGCATCGCATTTCGCCAGTGTGTCTGGCGAAATGCGATGCCCGCTTGCGACGCGGCCTGCTGCCCTACGGCTTTCCCTTCAGCGTCGTGTCCTTGATGCTCTTGCCCGTCTCGGTCAGCGCCGCGTGCGTCTTGCTCTTCGCCTTGTTCTTCTCCGCCTTGGCGTGACGGGCGGCGTGCTTGGAGGTGCTGCTCACCTCCCGCGCCACCTTGTTCAGCCCACCCGGGTTTTCGCTCTGCGATCCCTTGATGCCGGTGGTCTTCTTCAACGTGGTCTTGGTGTCGTTGCCGGCCTTCTTGAGCGCGTGGTGCGTCTTGCCGGCGTCGCGCTTCACCTCGGCCTTCGTGTCGCGCCCCGCCTTCTTCGCGGTCTTGCTGACGTCCTGCGCCACCTTGTTCAGTCCGCCCGGCTTGTGCGTGTCCTGCGCGCGGGCGGCGAGCGGGGTGGCGAGCGACAGTGCGGCGGCGACGAGGATGTACTTCAGGTGCACCTTCACGGAATGCCTCCGACAGGGAATGCATGCCGTCAATGCAAGAGGTGGACTCGCCCTGAAGCGCGACAGGCAGCGCACGGCTCAGTCCGCGGCACGCTGGTACTGCGCCGGCCACTCCACCTCCACCCCGAGCTCGCGGGCAGCGCGCAGCGGCCAGTACGGGTCGCGCAGCAGCTGGCGCGCGAGGAGGACCATGTCCGCGCTCCCCGAGCGCACGATGGCGTCGGCCTGCTGCGCCGACGTGATCAGCCCCACCGCCGCCGTCGGCACGCCGCCCGCCGCACGAATCCGCTGCGCGAGCGACACCTGATAGCCGGGCCCGACCGGGATCTTCACGCCGGGAACGATCCCGCCCGAGGAGCAGTCGATGAGGTCCACCCCGTGCGCGCCAAGCAGCCGGGACAGCTCGGCTGACTGCTCCACGTCCCAGCCGTCGTCGACCCAGTCGGTCGCCGAGAGACGCATGAGCAGCGGAAGCCGGTCGGGCCAGACCGAGCGCACGGCGTCGGTCACTTCCACCACGAACCGCACCCGGTTCTCGAACGAGCCGCCGTAGTCGTCGGTCCGATGGTTGGCGAGCGGAGAGAGGAATTCGTGCAGCAGGTAGCCGTGCGCGCCATGCAGCTCGATCACCTGGAATCCCGCATCGAGCGACCGGCGCGCCGCGTCGCGGAATGCGTCCACGATGCGCCGGATCCCGGCCACGTCGAGTGCCTCCGGTGTCTGCGAGCGCGAACCGAACGGTACCGCGCTTGGCGCGAGGAGCGGCGACCATCCGCCGGCGTCCGGTGCGAGCGGCGCGCCGCCGCGCCATGGCACCTCCACGCTCGCCTTCCGGCCCGCATGCGCCAGCTGGACGCCGGTCACCGCCCCCTGCTCACGCATGAAGCGCGTGATGCGTGCGAGCATCTCCACCTGCTCGTCCCGCCACAGGCCGAGGTCCTGCGGCGAGATGCGCCCCTCGGGCGTGACCGCCGTCGCCTCCGCGATCACCAGCCCTGCGCCACCGACCGCGCGGGCGCCCAGGTGCACGAGGTGCCAGTCGTTCGCGAAGCCATCGGTGCTGGAGTACTGGCACATCGGGCTGACGCCGATCCGGTTGCGCATCGTCACGCTGCGCAGGGTGAGCGGCTCGAAGAGTGATGCGGTCATGCGGTGTCGTCCGTTGCCATGTCGTCCCTTGCCATGAAAGGTGTCAGGGTGCAAATCTTGCCGCCCGCACCTCACGTCCCTGACCAGGAGCTACTCCGTGCACGCCTGCGACCTCCGTCGCATCGTCCGAAGCGCACCCGTGCTCGCCGTCCTCATCGGCGGCGCGTGCAGCAACGGCGAGAAGTCTGCCACCACCGGCGCCGACACCTCGGCGACCGCCTCCACCGCTCCCGCCACCGCGTGCCCCGACACGAGTGCGGGGCTCACGCTGCCCACCGGGTTCTGCGCGACGGTCTTCGCCGACAGCGTCGCCCACGGGCGTCACGCCGTCGTCGCCTCCAACGGCGACGTCTACATCACGGTGGAGGGCACCATGCCCTCGCCGGAGAAGCAGCTGTCCGGCGCCGACAAGGGCAGCGCACCGTACTCCTTCGCTGCGCTGCGTGACACCAATCACGACGGCAAGGCCGACATCATCAAGCACGTCGGCTCACTGGGCAACACGGGAATCGGCCTCTCGAACGGCTACCTCTACGTGGACGAAGGCAAGCGCATCGTCCGCTACGCGCGCCCCGACACGCAGCTCGTGCCGACGGGGAAGGCCGACGTGGTGGTGGACGGAATCCCCCTCGGCCCCGGCCACCGCTCGCGCAACTTCGTCATCGGCAGCGACGGTGCGCTGTACGTGAACGTGGGTTCGGCGACCAACTCCTGCCAGAAGAAGGATCGTGAGAACGAATCGCCGGGCATCGACCCGTGCACGGAGCTCAACACCCGGGCGGGCATCTGGCGCTTCGCCGCGAACAAGCTGAACCAGCACTTCTCGCCCGGTGCCCGCTACGCATCGGGAATCCGTAACGGCATGGGCCTCGCCTTCGGCCCGGATGGAAAGCTGTACGGCACGCAGCACGGGCGCGACCAGCTGTACGCCAACTGGCAGAAGATCTTCCCCGATCCGAAGTACAGCGCCGACAACCCGGCCGAGGAGTTCCTCCAGATCAACCAGGGTGACAACTTCGGCTGGCCGTACTGCTACTACGCGCAGGACCAGAAGAAGCTGGTGGATGCGCCCGAGTACGGCGGCGACGGCAAGAAGACCGATCGCTGCGCGGACAAGAAGGAACCGGTCGCGGTGTACCCGGGCCACTGGGCGCCGATGTCGCTGCTCTTCTACAACGGCTCCAGCTTCCCGGCGCGCTATCGCAACGGGGCGTTCATCGCCTTCCACGGCTCGTGGAACCGCGCCCCCGAGCCGCAGGAGGGCTACCGCGTCGTCTTCCAGCCGATGAACGGCAGCGCGGCGAGCGGCAACTACGAGACGTTCGCCAACGGCTTCGCCGGCGTGCCGCCGGCACAGCTGCAGCCCGGCACGGCCAAGCATCGCCCCACCGGCCTGGCACAGGGCCCGGACGGCGCCCTCTACGTCACCGACGACATGGGTGGCCGCGTGTATCGCATCACGTACGGCGCGAACAAGTAGTCGTCCGCCGTCCTCGAATACGACGTCAGCGCTCCGCACGCTGACGTCGTATTCTTTTGTAGAGTCGCGTTTCTGCCCGTCCCCCCCACCCGCTCGCTCATGCCGCGTCGGTTCCTCTCCCTCGGCCTGCTCGCCGCGTCCGTCACTCTTGGTGCCCTCCCCGCGCAGGCGCAGGCGCGCAACGATGCCCAGGCGCCATCGTCCGCCGGCAGGCTGTCGCCGGACAAGCCGGGGCGCGATCCCTCGCAGCCGATCGACGAGGAGTACACGAGGAAGATCCACGAGTACACCACGGAGCCCTTCTTCCTCTCCCCGCTCGTGGACTACCTGCCGGCGTCGAAGACCGTGCCGACACCGAAGGCGGTGCTCGGCGACATCGCCGGCGCGAAGAACAACCTGCCGTACTCCAAGGAGGTCTACGCCTACATGCGCCTGCTCGAGAAGTCGAGCCCGCGCGTGAAGGTGTTCTCCATCGGCACCACGGAAGAAGGACGCGAGATGATCGCCGTCGCGGTGGCGTCCGACTCGCTCATCGCCAACCTCGATGCGAACCGCGCGAAGCTGGCCAAGCTCGCCGACCCACGCACCATCGGCATGAACGACGCGGAGGCCGAGCGCATCGCGGCCAGCACGGCACCCGTGTACTACATCACCGGGACGATCCACTCCACCGAGTCCGGCGCCCCGACGGCGCTCATGGAGCTGGCGTACCGCCTGGCGGTGGACGAGAGCCCGTACATCAGGAACATCCGCGACCACCTGATCACGCTCATCACGCCGATCGTCGAGGTGGATGGCCGCGACCGGATGGTGGACCTGTTCAAGTGGCACATGGCCCACCCGAACGACACCTACCCCAACCTGCTTTACTGGGGCAAGTACGTCGCGCACGACAACAATCGCGACGCCATGGGGCTCACCCTCAAGCTGTCGGAGAACGTGCTCGACGCCTACGTGGACCAGAAGGCGCAGGTGCTGCACGACCTCCACGAGTCGTATCCGTACCTCTACGACAACACCATCGGCGACGGCCCCTACAACGCGTGGCTCGATCCGCTCCTCACCAACGAGTGGCAGATGATCGGCTGGAACAACGTGCAGGAGATGACGCGCATGGGCATGCCGGGCGTGTGGGCGCACGGCGAGTTCGACACCTGGTCGCCGGGCTACCTGATGTTCATGGCCGCCACCCACAACGGCATCAGCCGTCTCTACGAGACCTTCGGCAACGGCGGCACCGCCGAAACGGTGGAGCGCGAGCTGAGCCCGGGACAGACGTCGCGCACCTGGTGGCGCCAGAACCCGCCGCTGCCGCGCGTGATGTGGTCGCTCCGCAACAACAACAACTACGAGCAGACCGGACTCCTCGTCTCGCTCAGCTACTTCGCCAACAACCGCGACCTCTTCCTCCGCAACTTCTACGAGAAGAGCAAGCGCTCCATCGAGAAGCCGAGGAACGAAGGACCGGCAGCCTACGTCCTCACCGCCGACGATCCGCGCCCCGGCGCGCAGGCCGAGCTGCTGCGCATCCTCCAGAAGCAGCACGTGGAGCTCTCGCGCGCCACGGCGCCCTTCCGCGTCACGCTCCCGTCGCGCGCCCGCTCCGGCCGCGCCGCGCAGGACTCGGCCACCTCGCGCGCCTCGGCCAGCATGCGGAGCGAGACGCGGCAGTTCCCCGCCGGCACGTACATCGTCCGCATGGACCAGCCGTACTCCCGCATCGCCGACGCCCTGCTCGACCGGCAGTACTGGGCGCCGAACGATCCGCAGAAGACGCCGTACGACGACACCGGCTGGTCCTTCCCGGAAGGCTTCGCCGTGCAGGCCGTGCGCGTCACGGACGACAAGGTGCTCGGCGTGCCGATGGAGAAGGTGACGGGCGCCGTGCGCGCCCCCGGCGGCGTGTCCGGTGACGGCAGTGTCTTCGTCATCAACCACAACGGCGACAACGCGCTCGCCACGCTCCGCTACCGCCTTCGCACCGCCGACATCCAGGCGGCGGAAGAGCCGTTCAGCGCGAATGGACGGAAGTTCGCGCGCGGCTCGTTCGTCATCCGCAACGTCAGCCGCGGTGACCTCGACAAGGCGACGCGTGAGCTCGGCCTGTCGGCGTTCGCGAGCGCCGCGCCTTCCGTGAAGACGCACCCGGTGCGCGCGGCACGCGTGGCACTCATGCACACCTGGCTCAGCACGCAGACCGAAGGCTGGTGGCGCTACGCGCTCGACCAGCTTGGCATTCCGTACGACTACATCAGTACCCAGGTCGCCGCGCGCACGCCGGACCTCAAGGCGAAGTACGACGTGATCCTCTTCCCGCCGACGAGCGGGAACGGCCAGGCGATCATCGACGGCCTCCCGATGTGGCGCAATCCGATGCCGTGGAAGACGACGGCGCTCACGCCGAACATCGGGAAGAACGACCAGACCGACGACATCCGTCCCGGACTCGGCTTCCAGGGGCTGGAGAACCTGAAGCAGTTCGTCGCCCGCGGCGGCGTGCTCGTGGGTGTGACGAACACGGCCGAGCTGGCGACCGACTTCGGCCTTGCCAATGGCGTGAGCTACAATGGCAGCCCGCGGAGCCGGGTGGTGGGCAGCTTCCTCCGCACGAAGGTGGTGGACGATGCCAGCCCGATCACCTATGGAATTCCAGACGATCTCGCCGTCTACAGCGAAGGCGGCGAAAGCTTCAACGTGAGCAACACGCGCGGTGGCCGTCGCGGCGGGCGGTTCGGCGGCACGCCGGAGCGCCCGACCGGTCGCGGCACGGCCGACGATCCCGACGTGGTGCAGGGACGTCCCGCGCTCGACTCGGCACACATGGCCACGCCGGCGGAGCATGTGGATCCGTGGGAAGCGGCACCGATCAGCAGGGACCAGCTGCGCAATCCGCTCAACGTGATCCCGCCCGACCAGCGGCCGCGGGTGGCATTGCGCTTCGGCGACCAGCGCGGGCTGCTCGCCTCCGGTCTGCTGGATGGTGGGTCGGACATTGCACAGCGTCCGGTGGTGGTGGATGCACCCCTCGAGAAGGGCCACGTGGTGCTGTTCGCCAACAATCCCATCTATCGCGGCGAGACCATCGGCAGCTATTTCCTGGTGTTCAACACGATCCTCAACTGGGACAACCTGAACGCCGGCCGCACGCTCGACGTGCGGTGAGCTGAAAGCTGAAAGCTGGAGGCTGGAGGCTGGAGGCTGGAGGCTGGAGACGGAAAGCGGAAAGCGGAAAGCGGAAAGTCGAGGCATGCATGGCAGGCCGTGATGCGAGGCAGGGGATGACCGATCGGTCGTGCGTGGGGATGCTCACGCTGCTCGTCTCCTGTCTCGCGTTCGCGCCGGTCGGTGCCCAGGTCGTCCGCGGCAGCGTTGTGGACTCGGCCACCTCGCGCCCCCTCGGGGATTTCACCGTTCAGCTGATCGATTCCGGCGGCGTGGGCGTGGCGGCCGCGCTCGCCCAGCCGGGAGGGCGATTCAACCTGCGCGCACCGGCGGCGGGCACGTATCGCCTGCGCGTGTTGCGCATCGGCTTCCGTCGCACCGAGACGGCGTCATTCGCCCTCGGCGCCGGAGAGACACTGGAGCGCACGGTATCCATGCCACAGATCTCCGTGGCGCTCGCCAGCATCCGTATCGTCGGTGCGCAGCGCTGCGAGGACCTCCCCGAGGGCGGTGACGCCCTGGCCACCGTGTGGGAGGAAGCGCGCAAGGCCGTGGAGGCCGTGCGGCTGACCGGAAGCGAGCAGCGGCTCCGCATGCGCGTGCGCGACTACACGCACGACCTCTCGCTGCGCGGCGACGTGACGTCGAACGAGGAAAGCCGCGAGCGGGAGGGGATCAGCGCGCACCCCTACGTGAGCCCGGACGCGGAGAGCATGGCACGCGACGGCTACGTGCGGCAGGAGGACGACGGCACGACGTACTACGCGCCCGATGCCGGTGTCCTGCTCTCCGACGCGTTCGTGAGCGCGCACTGCTTCCACCTGCAGCGTGACGCCGTGACCGGCGACTCGCTGATCGGCATCGCCTTCGAGCCGGTGCGCCGGCGCCCGCCGCCGGACATCCGTGGCGTGCTGTACCTGGATCGCCGCAGCGCCGAGCTTCGCGAGCTCCGCTACACCTACACGTCGCTCCCTGCTGCCGCCGTCGGGCGCGACTTCGGTGGGCGCGTCGCCTTCCAGCGCGTGCCCGGCGGTGCATGGATCATTCGCGCGTGGGCAGTTCGCGGTCCGGTGTTCGTCGTGAAGCAGCAGGCGGACCTCTCGACCAGTGGACTGCCCGTCCGCGGCATGTCTGCCGTATCGCGCGGACTGGATTCCTCGCTCGCCGGCATGCACGTCGGCGGCGGCGAGGTACTCGTGGCGCGCACCGTCGGCGGCGCCACGGTGTGGGCACGCGCGTACGGCAGCGTTCGCGGCACGGTGACCGACAGCGCGACCGGCACGGCGATCGCGGGCGCGCAGGTGGAGCTGCGCGGCACGATGCACCAGGCGCGCACCGATTCGACAGGGACGTTCCGACTCGATAGCGTGCCGCCCGGCGCGTACACATTGCTGGTGAACGTGCTGACGCCGGTGCGCTTCGCCAGGTCGCTCGCCGTGCGCATGGACAGTGGCCAGGTGCGCGCCTCGTTCGTGCTCCCGGTGAGCACCCTCGCTCGCGAGCGGTCGGCACGGGAGGCGGTCCGCCTCGCGGCACAGTGCGCCGAGCTGCGGGCGGCACGCAATCGCGAGATCGACGCCGCCCTCGCCGAACCCGTGGAGCATTGGGCACCACGAGGTCGCGACTCCGCGCAGGTGCGGCGCAGGGTGGAGGGGGCGACGGTGGTGCTGCAGGCGGTGGCCGACACTACGGGCCGGATCGAGCGTGGGACGGTTCGCGTACTGCGCGGCGGCACGAACCCCGCCTTGTCGGCGGTACGCGCGGCGCTGTACTCCCTCGCGCCGGAGGTGGAAGAGCCGGTGCCGGGATGCCGGCTGCGACGGATGATCCTGCTGCCCTATCGCCGGCCGTAGCGCCAGCTGACGCGGACGGCGTCAGTTCCCGGGCTTCGTTGCCCGGAGGTCGTCGTACTCAGGGTGTTCGTTCATGTAGTGGGCGAAGAAGTCGCACGCGGGGACCACCTTCTGTCCGGCGGCGCGCGCGTCGTCGAGCGCACGCCGCGCAAGGGCACTGGCGACACCGCGCCCCTCGATCTGTCGAGGCACCTCGGTGTGGACGAACGCGGTCACGTTGCCATCTCGGCGGTAATCCGCCACCGCCTGCGCGCCGTCGACCGTGGCCGAGTAGCGGGAGTGTTCCGGCTCGTGCCGGACGTGGATCGAAGATTCGGTAGAGTCGCTGGCTGACATCGGCTCCCTCGGACGGGTGTGGGTGACAGGTGCGTACGCGAGACTCGCGCCGCGCTGCCGAGGCCGTCCCGACGGATCCTGCGGTCGGGTCCGCTCGCCGACACGCTGGCACGCTGCACGCGCTGACTCCCCGTCGTGCTTCGATCCTTCCCTGTCCGACAGCCAGGCGCAGCGACCCATGCCGTGCGCCGTACTCTTGCGGTGATCGTCGCCGCCATCGCGTGGTCGTGCGGTGGCAGCATCACTGGCGTCGATGGTTCCACCAGCGAGGTGGCCGCCGTCGCCATCGCTCCGTCGGCCGTCACGCTCGCGCTCGGCGCCGAGGCTCCACTGCAGGCGACCGTACGCGATGCCGCCGGTCGGATTCTCGCCGGCGTCCCGGTCGTGTGGTCCGTCCGGGACTCCTCCGTCGCGCGGGTCTCGCCGGCGGGCGTGGTCACCGCGCGCAGCGTGGGCAGTACCCAGGTGGCGGCGAGCGCGGGCGGCGTGTCGGCGATCGCGGTCGCTACCGTGCTGCCACCGCCGGCGGCGAGCGTGGTCGTGCAACCGGCGACGGTCTCCCTCATCGTCGGTGACACGACGACCCTCACGGCACGCGTAAGCGACGCCAATGGCGCAGCGCTCGACCGCGTCGTCACGTGGGCGTCGGACCATCCCGAGATTGCCAGCGTGACGGAAGCCGGCGTCGTCACTGCCACGTCTCCCGGCACGACGACCATCACCGCCCAGAGCGAGGGCAAGTCCGGAGCGGCCACCATCATGGTGGCGCGCGCACCGGTTTCCCGCCTGGCCATCACGCCCGGCGCCGCATCGCTCGTGGTGGGGGGCGCGGTCTCACTGGTCGCCACGGCGACAGACGCGAGCGGCACCGTGCTCACTGACCGCACCGTGAGCTGGAGCTCCAGCGCACCCGCCGTCGCCACCGTGTCGCCTGCCGGAATCGTGGCCGGTGTGACACCCGGCTCGGCGACGATCACGGCGACGAGCGAGGGGGTGAGCGCCACGGCAACGGTGGCCGTGTCCCTCGTTCCCGTCGGCTCGGTCGCGGTGCTGCCCTCGACCGCGAGCGTCACGGCGGGCCAGACCGTCGCGCTGGCTGCCGTGGTTCGCGACACGGCGGGCACCACGGTGACGGACCGCGTCGTCACCTGGACGTCGAGCGACATCCACGTTGCCGTGGTGTCCGCGACCGGCGTCGTCACCGGGGTAGCGGCCGGCACGGCTGTCATCACCGCGAGCAGCGAGGGGAAATCCGGGACGGGCACGATCACCGTCGTGGCGCCGGCGATCGCGAGCGTGAGCGTGGCGCCGGCGTCGGATACGGTGCAGGTCGGCGACAACGTGACGCTCACCGCCACCGTCATGGACGTCACCGGCACCGTCGTCGCCGACCGCCCGGTCACCTGGGCGTCGAGCAACGTCGCCGTCGCCTCGGTGTCGGCGACCGGTATCGTCACCGGCAGGAGCGCCGGCACGGCGGTCGTCTCGGCGACGAGTGGCGGCCGGAGCGGGAGCGCGACCGTGACGGTCATCCCTGTCCCCGTCGGCAGTGTCACCGTTTCGCCGTCGTCGGCGACGCTCGTCCCCACGCAGCTCCTGTCGCTCGCCGCGGAGGTGCGCGACGCGAACGGCGTGGTGCTCACCGGCCGGCCGGTCGCGTGGACATCGAGCAACACCGCGGTCGCGACGGTCTCGGGAACGGGCACCGTCACGGCAGTGGCGCCGGGCGCAGCGACCATCACGGCGACGAGCGAAGGAAGGACGGGTGCGGCGACCATCTCCGTGGTGGCCATGCCCGTGGGCAGCGTGACGGTCAGTCCGCCGTCCGCCGACGTCACCGTCGGCCAGACGGTCACGCTCTCGGCGACGGTGCGGGACACGAGCGGCGCCGTCGTCGGGGATCGTACCGTCACGTGGCAATCGAGCGATGCGGCAGTCGCCACGGTATCCGGTGCCGGGGTCGTGACGGGCGTGACCCCCGGCACGGTGACCATCACCGCGACGAGCGAGACACGATCCGGCAGTGCCGCCGTGACCGTGAAGCCGGTGCCTGTGGCGACGGTGACGCTCGATCCCACCAGCGTGACGCTGGAAGCCGGTCAGGCCGCGACGCTGGTGGCGACGACGAAGAGCGCCGACGGAACGGTGCTCACCGGGCGGACCGTGACCTTCAGCTCCGACGACGTGTCCGTCGCGCGCGTCTCGAGCGACGGGGTGGTGACCGGGGTGGCGCCGGGCGCGGCGACGATCACCGCGACGAGCGAGGGGAAGACCGCCACGGCGACGGTGACCGTCCAGCCGACGGTGGCCTACGTGGTCGTGTCACCCAGCACGGTCTCGCTCCGCCGCGGCAGCACCGTGCAGCTCTCCGCCACGGCCTATGATGCCTCCAACAACGTGATCACCGGCCGCTCCGTCACCTGGACGAGCAGCGATGATCACCTGGCGACGGTGAGTGACACAGGACTGGTAACGGCGCGACGGGGTGGAACGGTGACGATCACCGCCACCATCGACGGGCGCAGCGGGACGGCAACCGTGAGGATCACGACCTGAGGGGATCCGACGACGACGGCGCGGTCATCACTCAGGATGACCGCGCCGTGGCGGGAAAAACTCCAGGCTTCGTGCTCAGCTTTGAGCTTTGAGCTGTAGTTCAGAGGCGCCGGTCGGAATCGAACCGACGAATAGCAGATTTGCAGTCTGCCGCCTTACCACTTGGCCACGGCGCCGTTCCTGAAAGCTAACCGGGCATGACCCTCTCACTCAACCCGCGATCGCGCGCGATTGCACTTCATTCGCCACGGCGCGGCTCCTGCCTACAGCTTTCCGCATGTCCGACTTCGGTCGCCTGACCCCCGAGGAGCTCCCACCCGTTGCCGGCGAGCGGCGCGGCGCCGCGCGCCGGCACCTCACGGTGCTCTGGAATCTCGTCTTCCGGGGCCTGCGGGTCGTCGGCGTCAGGGCCGGTCGCTTCTACACGGCGGTCGGCATCTTCCTCGTCGCCGGCGTCGCCATCGCCATCGCCGGCACGCTGGCTTTCGCCGAGCTCGGAGAATGGGTGCGGAGCGGCAGCACCCAGGCCTTCGACGTGTCCGTGCTGCAGTGGCTGGGCGCGCATCACACGAAGCTCCTCACCGCTGCCGCCGTCGAGCTCACTTATCTCGGCACGGGCACGGTGGTGCTCACTATCGTCGGCGTGGCGGCGCTCTTCCTCTGGCACACGGAGCACAAGCATTCGGCACGCCTGCTCCTCGCCGCCGTGGCGGGGAACATCCTCCTCAACGGCGCCCTGAAGCTCGTCTTCCACCGCCCGCGGCCCAGCGTGTTCGACTGGCAGACCGTCGCCGTGAGCTCATCGTTCCCGTCCGGGCATGCGATGAGCGCGACGGTGTGCTACGGCACGGTGGCGTACCTCGTGGCGCGGCTGCAGAAGCATCGCTGGTCGCGCGTGCTCACGCTCACCAGCGCCGTCGTCCTCATCCTGCTCATCTGCGTGACCCGCCTCTACCTCGGCGTGCACTATCCCTCGGACGTCGCCGCGGGAATCCTCGTCGGCCTCGCGTGGGCGAGCTTCTGCATGGCGACCCTCGAGGCCTCGCTCGCCATCGCCCGCCGCCGCGCGCCGAGCGACGTAGCGGATGAGAGACCGGCGCCGACGGAAAGCTGAACGGCTGAAAGTGGGATCGTCAGAAGGTGAGAAGGTCTGGAACGACCCGACTGTCCGACTGTCCGACCTTCCGACTGTCCGACCTTCCGCCCTTCTCTGGAATGCAGGTTGCCCCCAGATCCTCGAGCGCGCGCACCGGGGCATGCGCTCGATGTCCGGAACGGGCCGTCAACAGGAGAGTGCGACGCATGGCCGCACGGAAGAAGAGCTCCAGCAGGCGGAAGTACGGCAAGTCAGCGAGCAAGAGCGTCAAGCGCGCGATGCACAAGAAGAAGCGCGGTACGCTGAAGAGCGGAAAGGGCCGTCACCCCAAGGTGAAGAGCCGCGAGCAGGCGATCGCGATCGGCCTCTCCGAGGCGCGCGAGAAGGGCGCCAAGGTGCCGCGGAAGAAGTCCAGCAGCCGGAAGAAGTCGACGCGGAAGAAATCGACCGCGAAGAAGTCGAGCCGAAGGAAATCGACACGGAAGAAATCGAGCAGCCGGAAGAAGTCGAGCCGGAAGAAGAGCAGCTGATGAGATGAAAGTGGGAAGGTCGGATGGTGGGAAGGCAAGCTCCTGGAGCAGTTCCCCACCTTCTCACCTTCTCACCTTCTCACCTTCTCACCTTCTCGCCTTCCGCTTCCTTCCGCCCTACCGGTGCTCCTCCACCCCCACCTGCCGGCAATATTCCAGCACCGGGCACGTCGAGCATTTCGGCTTCACACCGGTGCAGATGTGCTTCCCGAATGGCACCAGCCGGCGGTTGATCTCGATCCAGTACTTCTCCGGCAGCACGCGCTCCAGGGCGAGCTGGGTGCGCTCCGGGCTGTTGGCCGAGACATAGCCCCAGCGGTTCACCACGCGGAACACGTGGACGTCCACGCTGATCCGCTTCACGTCACGCGCCACGCCAAGGGCGAGGTTGGCGCACTTGGGGCCCACACCGGCGAAGGCGCGCAGCACCGCTTCGTCCGTCGGCAGCTCGCCGCCGAACTCCTCCACGGTGCGCACCGCGATCTCGTGGATCTGCTCCGCCTTCGCCTCGTGGAAGCTCGACGCGTGGATCGCCGCATCGATCTCGGCCACGCTGAGCGCGGCCACGTCGCGTGGCGTGGGGGCGTGGCTGAGCAGCGCGAGCGCCGTGGGGAGCGACACCTCGTCGGTGGTGCGGATGGAGATGATGCACGCCACGAGCTGCTGGAAGAGCGAGCCGTAGCCCAGGTCGCGCAGCGCGAACATCGCGGCGTCGGGATAGGACGCCACCGCTTCGCGGATGCGCCGCATCATCTCGTCGATGTCGAATGGCAGCTTCCTGTTCTGGCGTCGGCGCGCGGGGGAGGCGCGTTGCGTCATTGCTTCCATCCGTCCGGTGCTCCAGAGGTGGCCACGCGCGCCCCGTTGGCAAGAAGGACGCCGGACGCCGCGGTGAACGCGACATCCGGCGTGTCGTGCAACGTGCTTCGCTTCGCTAGGCCGCCCTGGCCGTCTTCGTCGGCGCGCCGACGGTGACCTGCCGGAACAGGCGGCCCACCGCGTCCACCACCCGGTCGTGCCCCTCGCGCAGCAGCGCGGCGAGGATGTGCTTGCACAGCTGGTCGCGCCACAGGTGGTCGCCACAGTCGCAGCGCGGATGCGACGTGGTGTAGAGGTCCACCCAGTGGTCGTGCTCGCCACCGGTCACGTGATAGCGCCCGTCGCCCACGCGCTCCCCCTGCAGGAGGAGGCTCCGCCCCAACCGGTCGAGGTCCACCCCACCCACCGCGTCGAGGTCGATCTTCAGCTCCTTCGTCATGTGCCCTGCTCCCAATCCAGTCGGTCGTATCCGGTCCAAAAAACAGCTCTCGAGAATACCGAATAATACCCGAAACGAGGGGGAGAGGTCCATGGGGCGGGAGACCGGAAGGTCCGATGGTCAGAAGGTCGGGAACCGCTCCGACCTCCCGACCTTCTGACATTCCGACCTTCCGTCTTCCCCCCTTCTATCTTCCGCTCATGCCCCCTCGCGTCATCCTGCTCGCCCTCGCCGCCTCCCTGGCCGCCTGCTCGGGGCGACGGGGTACGTCGGCCGCCCCGGGGTCGCCGTCGGCGCCAGCCAGGGAGAGTGCCCCCGTCTTCGTCCCCCTCCCCGACGCGAGCACCATGGCCATCGTCCGCATGGCGAACAACGTGGAGGTGGCGTACACCATCATCGCGGCCCGTCGCGCCACGACCGGCAGCGTGAAGACCTTCATGCGCCGCGAGCGGACGTCCCACACCGCGCTCAACGCCTCCCTCGAGCGCATCGCGAAGCGGCTCGACATGGAGATCCAGGACAACGAGGTGAGCCTCCTGCTCCGCGACCAGAGCCTGCCGCGCCGCGACTCCCTCCGCGCCCTCTCCGGCCGCCGCTTCGACTCGGCCTACGTCGACGTCGCCGTCCGCTCGCACCGCGAGCTGCTCGTCGCCATCGACAGCGTGTTCCTGCGCAGCGTGCAGCAGCCGGCACTCGCGGCGTATCTCACCGACTCGCTGCGCCCCGTCGTCAGTGCGCACCTCGTGCAGGCGGAACGACTGCAATCCCTCCTCAGCGCACGGCAGTGACGGACGACCCCGCCCCAGGACCACCCCCGCTCGCCCGGCACGACCCGTACGCCGCACTCCGTCACCGCGATTTCCGCTGGTACATCGTCAGCCTCTTCTGCATGACGATCGCGTCGCAGATCCAGGCGGTCGTCGTCGGCTGGCAGGTCTACGAGATCACCCACGACCCGCTCTCGCTCGGCCTCATCGGCCTCGCCGAGGCGCTCCCCTTCATCGCCATCGCGCTGCCGGCGGGCTACCTGGCCGACCG
>DASURL010000044.1:0-12493 GCA_036280075.1 Gemmatimonadaceae bacterium
TATACCCCACCCGGGTATCAAGCTACATACCCCCACTCCCTATTTGCAAGGGCCGATCGTGCTTCATGGCTTCCGGCGGTGCGAAGACCAGTGGATCGCCGCAATGCGCCAGCCGGCCGAGGTCCGCGCCAGCACCATGAGCTCGGCACCCTCGGTGTCCACGGGCCGTCCTGCGAACGTTCCGACGGCGCGACTGGTCGAGATGACCCAGGCGCCGTCGCCAGCCTGCACGACGCGACGGACCTGTCGTGACGACCGCACCGTTCGCGCGAACGCGATGTCGGCGGCGAGGTGATGGCGCAGGTAGTCGTCCCTGGTCTCGTACTCACCACTCTCCAGAACTTCCACCTGCGGGTCGAGGAGCGCCGTCGCGCTCGCGCTGTCGCCGCGCGCCAGTGCGGCGTGGAATCGGTCGACGACGTCCACGATCGCCGCCGAATCGGCCGCGGGCCTGTTCTCGGGCGCCGGCTGCGCGGAGGCGCTCCTGCCACCGGCAAGCAACAGGACCCACAACGCGAGTGTCGATACCCCCGCTTGCATCTTCATCAGCCAGTCTCCGGTCCCTGGTCCATGGTGAGGTCGAGCCGCGGTGTCACTCCGGCATGTGCATCTCGTGGTGCGGCGCCGCCTTCGGTGAGGACATCGGCGACGACCTCGAGGTGGCCATCCGCTTCGGGCGCACGCGCACGTACACGGCAAAGCCCGCTGGCGTCCGCGTTCCATAAGATGGCTCGAGCCCGGCGGGGACGAAATTGATGGCGGCACGCCCACCGACCCCGATGCTTCCGCCCGGAATGGATGCGACTTCCCGCATGTAGCCGCCAGCGAGCGTCCGGACGTCGAACTCCCGCGCAGGATCCACGTTCGGCAGCACGAGCTCCTCGGCGCTCTTCCGCACGTACTCGGCGCGTGCGAAGAGCGAGTTCTTCATCCCGATCTCGAGGTTCGTTTCCGCGACGACGCTGTTGGAGGCGTGGCCGTCGTGCTCGTTGGCGCCCCAGACCAGTGCGCTCGCCCACGCGCCGCCGCCGATCCCGCGCCCGCCATACATTGCCGACGCGCCGTAGCGGTGCACCGGTTCGTCGGGGTGCAGTGCCTCCGGGCTCGGCATGTAGCCGTACCAGCCGGAGAGACTCACGCGCCCCGTCGGGTTCACCGTCAGACGACCGGAGTACGAGTCGAGGCGACGGAGGTCGAGGTTCCACCGGTTCTCATCCGGCTCGCGGCCATTGAACCACGATCCCTCGAGCTTCCACTGGCGCGAGTAGATGCCGGCGGTGAGCACGCCGAACGAGATGTGCGTCGCGTCCTGCCAGTGGTGGCTGATGGGGGCGAGGGGATCGTTCTGCGCCGACGGCCGGTGCATGAACGCAACCGGACCCAGCGCGGGCTCTCCCGCGAGCCCGCCATAGAGCTCGATCGCGAGGTTGGACGCGATCGGCTGCTGGAACATCGCCGCCAGCTCCATGATGAAGTCGTGCGGATGCTGCCGGTCGTGCAGCGGCTCGCCCTTGTACGACTCGCCCGTCTGCAGGAGCAGCGGATAGCCCTTCGCGCCGATCGTCGCCGGCTCGAGGCTCGCCATGCCGTGCAGGTGCAGCATCCCCGTGCCGATGCGGCGCATCAGCATGAGCATCTCCCAGTCGACGATGCCGAGCTGCGAGTCGCCGCGCTTCGAGCCCTGGTCGTCGTACTGCGCGAAGGCGACGCCGTGGATCATCGCCGTCCAGTCGCCCCACATCTTGTGATTGGCGTGCATGGGGCTGGAGTCCGGCATCCAGCTCGTGCCGGAGCCCATCCGTACGTGCGAGATGCCGAGCGGGCCGTCCATCATCGCGGCCATGTCGTGGCCGGCGTGCGCCATGCCCGGCATCTGCATGGTCGTGTCGCGGACCGGCATCTTCTTCATGGAATCGGCGCGGACCGTGTCGGCCCGGGCCGGCATGTGGTGCTCGTGCTGCGCGCGCAGCGCGGCCGGAGTGACGAGGAGCAGCGCGCTCGCGGCGAGCACGAGGCGTCGTCGCGGCGTGCGACGGGCGCGCGACGGTGAAACGTACGAGATGATCTGCATGGGTTCGGCTGTTCCCTGGCGTGGCGAGGCAACCGGGCGCGAGTCGCCCGGTCACGCGTGCGTCTGTTATGGGAAAGCCTAGGCTCGCGGTGGCGGCGGCTCGGGAGCGCGGCTCACCGAGAGAGGCGCAGCATCGGCACGCACTCCAGCCTTACCCTGCTCGGGCTCGATCCCATGATCGGTGTCGGCCCTGACCAGCGCTGCCTGAGCGATGCAATGTCCGGCGGCAGCACAGCTCGCCGTCGTGCAGGACATGTCGCAGTGGTTCCCCCGCTCGTGGTGCGACGCGGGAGACTCGTCTGCGTGCGCAGGGGCAATGGCGGCGTTCGCCGGATGCTGCTGGCCGCCCGGCGCCGACACACCGCTCATCTGCATGTCGCGGTGCCCCGCGCCACGCTCGCCGAGCGGGCAGGCGCCGGCCGCGCTCACGAAGGCGAGCTGAAGGAGCAGCAGGTGCGTGACGACCGCCGTGAGTCGGCGCAGGTGCGGGAAGCGGCGCATGCAGTGGAATATGGCGGGTCGACTGACCGTCCGGCGTCGATGCCGAAACTCGAAGCCCATTCGACGACTCGGCCGGTGTGCCCGCCTGGGGGCACACCGGCCGAGGTGCAAGCAACGTGCGCGCTTCGGAGATCCGCTACTTCACCTCGAACTGCGCCGTCATGCCGTGCACGCTGTGCGCCTTCCCGTCCTTCGCATCGGGGAGGAAGCAGATCATGCCATAGGTGCCGGGCGTGAGGTCGAGCGAGACGGTGCTGGAGCGTCCCTTCGCGAGCGGCGCCACGCCGCCGAGCGGCATCGCGGGGGGCGGTCCCTTCATGCCGCCCTGCTCCCAGTCCGACAGCGTCTTCGTCGTCGCGCCCGGGGCGAGCTTCACGAACAGCACCTCGTGGTCCTGTGCGGCGTCGTTCGTCACCCGGATCACGTGGTGTCCCGCCGTGAGCGGCTTCGAGAGGTCGAACCTGTAGTCGCTCAGGCGGATGTTCACGTCGGCGGGCAGGTTCACCGTCGGCGCGCTGCTCGGCGTGATGGTGAGCGCGCTGATCATCCCCTTCATCACGTGCGGCGTGGGGTCGCCGGGCGAGGGCACGAAGCAGACGAGGGCGTAGTTCCCCGGCTCGAGCGTGAGCGTGGCGTCGGTGCTCTGGCCGGGCACGGCGGCGTTCGGGCCGCCAACCGCCACGACCCACGCCGGGGGCGGGCCGGGCTTCTTCATCGCGTCCAGGAAATCGCTGACCGTCCTGCCGTTCAGCAGCTTGACGATGGCGACGTGATGGAGCTGCTTGCCGTCGTTCACCATGCGGAAGGTGATCGTGCCGGCGGGCGCGCTCTTCGGCGCGGTGAACGCGAACTCGCTCGCGTGGACGGTGACGACGGCGGGCTTGACGACTGGACCCGGCGACATCACGCCGGCGGCGAGCAGGACGAACAAGGCGCGGAACATGGGAGGGACTCTCCGGAAGGGTACGAGGGGGAACGAGGGGCCATAACGTCGCCCCTCCGGGAAAGTTTCGCCAGCCCACCCCTGACCTTCCGACCTTCCGACCATCCGACCTTCCGCCCTTCTCACATCGGCATCATCATCCCTTCGTGCATGCCGTGGTCAGCGTGCTCTGCATGGCCTGCAACGTCGTCCCCCCAGATCGTCGCCGCGTCGTTCCCCTCGAACACGTTGGCGTGCAGCATCCAGCCGAACAGCACGGGGTGGAAGGTGCCGCCGACACGGTCGCAGGCTTCCTTCGTCGCGATCGCACTCTCCGGGCCGAACACCGGCGCGCCGTGGTCCTGCTCGAGCCAGCGCTTCGCGTCGCCACGCTTCGGCACGCACCAGTTCACGTGCTTGTGCCAGCGTGCGATGGAGAGTGGCACGCGCTCGTCGAGCTTCTCCGCACCGAACCGCTTCGGGGCGGTGTACATCGCTCCCACCAGCTCCAGCTTGCCGTCGGCGCCGCGCCTGTAGAGGATGGACGTCGGCCGAGTGGGATCGAAGCGGAATCCCTCCTGCACCGCGCGCCAGTTGTTGGTGAAGTGATAGACGCGCTGCTCCTTCACCTGCGGCAGGAACATCCGGTAGCCATCCGCCACCGCTGCACTGGTATCGCGATACTTCAGGAGCGCGGCGCGGAGCTCGCGCGCGACAGTCGCGGCGCGCGCCGAGTCGCCGGGCGCGCGTGGACGCGTGGGCGTCATCTCCATGTGGAGCGCCGCGTTCGCGGCGAGGCTCGGCGCGCCGGCCATGGCCGCCTTCGTCGCCGCCGGCGCGGGTGACTGCGCACTGGTGAAGCGGGCGAGGAGGGCGAGCAGGAGCGCGCTGCCGGCGACCAGGGTGACGGCGACACGCAGGCGTATGCAGCGCTGCGGTCGGTGGAGGGCTTCGATGACCATGGGACTCCCGAGGGTCGTTCGTCCGGTGCTACTGATCCAGACGATCCAGCCCGCGGGGTGTTAACGGCTCCCCGCTGACGGGGGCGAGCGCAGCCCCTAGCTTCCCGTCAGGCCCTCCACTCCACCCTCGTCGCCGTGCTCGATACCTCGATCAGCCAGCTTCTCAGCGGCAATCCGGCGCTCGCCCTCCCGGCGCTGTTCGCCGGCGGCGTGCTGACGAGCCTCACGCCGTGCGTCTACCCGATGATCCCCATCACGGCGGCCATCGTCGGCGGCGAGACGGCTGCGGCGCGCTCGGCCTCGGTGCCGCCGTCGCGCACGAGGCCGGTGCTCCTCACCCTCACCTACGTGCTCGGCCTCGCGCTCGTGTATTCGGCGCTCGGCGTGTTCGCCGGGCTGACGGGGACGCTGTTCGGCAGCGTGAGCACCAATCCGTGGCTGTACTTCGCGATGGCCAACGTGCTCGTCCTCGCCGCGCTGAGCATGCTGGACGTGGTACCGATTCGCCTGCCGGCGGGTATCATGACGCGCGCCGCCACGATGGGCACAGCGGGACGTGTGTCCGGTGCGTTCATCATGGGGGCGATGTCGGGACTCGTCGCGGCGCCCTGTTCGGCGCCGGTGATGGCCGCCGTGCTCACCTGGGTGACGGTGACGAAGAGTGCGCTGCTCGGCTTCGTCTACCTCTTCACCTTCTCGCTCGGGATGTGCACGCTGCTCGTCGTCGTGGGCCTGTCGAGCGGCGGGCTGGCCCGGCTGCCGCGCGCCGGTGCGTGGATGGTGACGGTGAAGCGCATCTTCGCGCTGATCATGATCGGCGCGGCGGAGTACTACCTCATCAAGATGGGGCAACTGCTGATATGACGACGTCTGGTCTTCGCACCCGGTTCGCGCTCGCGCTCGTCGCGGGCGCGCTCTCGCTCGCCGTACCGCGCGCCCTGCGCGCACAGGACGCCGGCCTCCCGCTCGGCAGTCCGGCACCGAGCGCGATCGTGAACACCCTCGACGGCAAGGCGGTGAACCTCGCCGACGTGGCGAAGGGCCCGGCGCTGATCGAGTTCTGGGCCACTTGGTGCGAGAACTGTGAGCACCTGCTCCCCACGCTCAAGCGCGTGCACGCGCAGTACGGCAACCGCATGAAGTTCGTCGGCGTGTCGGTGAGCGTGAACCAGAGCCCGAAACGCGTGCAGCTCCACGTGGCGAAGTACGGCGTGCCGGGCGTGCAGCTCTACGACACGCAGGGCAACGCCACCGGCGCGTGGGACGTGCCGGCGACGTCGTACGTCGTCGTGCTCGATCGCGCCGGCCGCGTGGTGTACACGGGGGTGGGAGGGGAGCAGGATCTGGACGCGGCGATCCGGAAGGCTCTGAACTAGGAGCTAGTCGGGGCGCGCACTGACAGCTAGTCGGGGCGCGCCGCGTGGAACGCGGCGCTTTCCGGGCGCTGGCCCGGCGCTGCGCGCCGGCCCTGTGCTCTCGGGGCGGCGGCGCGGGGCGCCGCCTTTCGGGTACGGCGTCTGGGGTGGGCATGTCACTCGAATGGTGTGCCCTTCCCTGAGAGCGCGCTTTAGCGCGCGCCCAGACAGCACAGGCGAGCGCAGCGAGCCCGGCGCCCGGAAAGGGGGGCGTTCCACGCCCCCCGCCCCGACTTGCTATCGGTTCACCGTCGCCATCCCCCCTTCCGGATACCTCGTCCCCGCCGCCACCCCGACCGGCGCGATCTCGTCGATCCGGCGCAGGTCCTCCGGCGAGAGCTGCACGTCCAGCGCGCCGACGTTCTCCTCGAGGTACTTCACCCGCTTCGTCCCCGGGATCGGCACCACGTCCTGCCCCTGGGCGAGGAGCCACGCGAGTGCGAGCTGCGACGGAGTGCACTGCTTCCGCATCGCCAGCTGCTCGATGTGCGTCACGAGGTCGAGGTTCTTCTGGAAGTTGGCGCCCTGGAAGCGCGGCTGGTTGCGACGGTAGTCGTCGGCCGGCAGGTCGTCGAAGGAGCGGAAGCGGCCAGTGAGGAAGCCGCGGCCGAGCGGGCTGTACGCCACGAAGCCGATCCCGAGCTCGCGGCAGGTGGGCAGGATCTCGTCCTCCACGTCGCGGCTCCACAGCGAGTACTCGCTCTGCAGCGCCGTGATGGGATGCACCGCGTTCGCGCGGCGGATCGTCGCCGGCGCCGCCTCGCTCAGGCCGAGGAAGCGCACCTTTCCCTGCGTCACCAGCTCGGCCATCGCGCCCACCGTGTCCTCGATCGGGACCTTCGTGTCCACGCGGTGCTGGTAGTAGAGGTCGATGTGGTCCACACCCAGCCGCTGCAGCGACGCCTCGCACGCCTTGCGCACGTACTCCGGCGATCCCTCGATGCCGAGGAAGGCGCCCTCCTCGCTGCGCACGTTGCCGAACTTCGTGGCGAGCACCACCTGGTCGCGCTTCCCGCGGATCGCGCGCCCGACGAGCCGCTCGTTGGTGAAGGGCCCGTACATGTCGGCGGTATCGAGGAAGGTGATCCCCAGCTCGAGCGCGCGGTGGATGGTGTCGATCGACTCCGTGTCGTCGCGGCCGGCATAGAACTCGGACATGCCCATGCAGCCGAGGCCGAGGGCGGAAACTTTCAGCGAACGCAATTGTCTGCTCTGCATGCTGCCTCCCGAAACCTCGTGATCCGTGAACCGTGAACCGTGAGTGCGTTGAAGGCCGTTACGGTTCACGGTTCACCGCTCACGGTTCACGTTCAGTCGAACAGTCCCTCCACCGACAGATACCTCTCCCCCGTGTCGTAGCAGAACGCGAGCACGCGCACCTTCGCGGGGAGGTCGGGGAGCTTCTTCGCGACGGCGGCGAGCGTCGCGCCCGATGAGGGGCCGACGAAGATCCCTTCCTCGCGCGCCGCGCGCTTCGCGAAGGTGTAGGCCTCTTCTTCCGTCACCTGGACGAAGCCGTCCACGGCGTCACGGTGGAAGTTCTCGGGCACGAAGCCCGCGCCGACACCCTGGATCTTGTGCGGCGTGTGCTCGCCACCGCTCAGCACCGGCGACTTGGCCGGCTCCACGGCGAACGTCCTGAAGTTCGGCCACGCCTTCTTGAGCGTCTCGCTCACGCCGGTGATGTGGCCGCCCGTGCCGACGCCGGTGAGCAGGACGTCGAGCCCCTCGGGGAAGTCGCGCAGGATCTCCTGCGCCGTGGTGCGGCGATGGATCTCGGGGTTGGCGGGATTCTGGAACTGCTGCGGCATCCACGCCTTCGGCGTGCTGGCGACGATCTCCTCCGCCTTCGCGATGGCGCCCTTCGTCCCCGCTTCCTTCGGCGTGAGCACGAGCTCGGCACCGTAGGCGGCAATGTCGCGACGCCGCTCCACCGACATCGACTCCGGCATGACGATGATGAGGCGATACCCCTTCACTGCGGCCGCCATCGCCAGCCCGATCCCCGTGTTCCCCGACGTGGGCTCGACGATCACGCTGCCCGGCCCGAGCAGGCCCCGCCGCTCGGCGTCCTCGATCATCGCGATCCCGATCCGGTCCTTGATGCTCCCCCCGGGGTTGGCGCGCTCGAGCTTGAGCCAGACCTCCGCGTTCGGCGCGACGTCGCGGTAGAGGCGGTTGATGCGGACCTCCGGCGTGTTGCCGATGGTCTGGAGGATGTTGTCGAAGCGCATGGAGAGCGGAAGGTCGGAAGGTCGGAAGGTCGGAAGGTCGGAAGGTCGGATGGTCGGGATGACGTGATGCATGTTCCTGACCTCCCGACCTCCTGACCTCCTCACATCCCGTCAGTTCCCGCGCCGCGCCTCCCGATCCAGGCCGGCAACGATGGCGGCCACGTCATCCACGCCCGTGCGCGCGTTCATGATCGTCACCCGCAGCACGCGCCGGCCGCCGAGGTTGGTGGCGGTGATCCACCCCTCACCCGAGCGGTTGTACCGCTCGCGCAGGGCACGATTGATCTCGTCCAGCTCCTCGTCGCTGCGCGTGCCGTCGCCGATCCAGCGGAAGCAGAGGATGTTGCACTGCGGCCGGTGCATCGGCTCGAAGGCGGGATGGGCCGCGAGCTGGTCGTGCATCGCCATCGCCACGTCGCACAGCCGGTCGTACAGCGCGCCGATGCCGCCGGCGCCGTAGCGCTGCAGCGCCACCCAGAGCTTGATGACCTCGGCGCGGCGCGAGCAGAGGAAGCTGCGCACCCCCTGGTCCAACACGCGCGCTCCTTGCTCACCGTGGAACAGGTAGGGCGCGCGCTGCGTGAACGCCGCATCCAGGTCGCGCTCGTCGCGCACGAGCACCACGCCGGCGCTCAACGGGAGGAGCATCATCTTGTGCGGGTCCCACGCGATGGAGCGCGCGCGGCCGATGCCCCGGACGTCGTCGCGATGCCGCTCGCTCAGCAGCGCCGACGCGCCGTGCGCCCCGTCCACGTGCAGCCAGATCCCGCGCTCCTCGCACAGCTGACCGATCGCCTCGAGGTCGTCGAAGGAGCCGGTGGCCGTCGAGCCCGCCGTCGCCACCACCGCCATCACGCGGCGGCCCGCGTCGCGCAGCGAGTCGAGCGTGGTGCGCAGGGCGTTCACGTCCATCCGCCAGTCGCGCGACGGGATCGCCACGGCGTTGCGCATCCCGAGGCCGAGCTCGCCGACGGCGCGCGACACGGCGTAGTGTGCATGCTCGCCGCACACGACCACGGGCGGATCGTCGCCGACCCCTTCCGTCCACACGTCGGGGATGCTCGCCGATCGTGCGGCGAGCAGCGCGGTGAAGGTGGCTTCGGTGCCGCCGCTGGTGAGCGTGCCGCCGGCGCGCTCGCCGTACCCCACGAGGTCGCACATCCAGCGGATCACGCGATGCTCGAGCGCCGTCGCCGTGGGCGACATCTCCGCCACGGCCACCGACTGGTTGAGCGCCGCGGTCACCGACTCCGTCCAGATGGCGGCCGGCAGCGGTGCCGACACCTGGTGGCCGGCGTAGCGGGGATGATACAGGTGATTGCAATCGGCGATCACCTCGTCGCGCAATCGCGTCGTCACCTCCGCCAGCGACGTCCCCTGCTGTGGCATCGGCTCGTCGAACCGGGCCGCAAGCTCCGCGGCGCTGCGCGAGGTGCTCACCGGCCCGTCGCCGGTGCGCGTGGTGTCGAAGTAGTCGACGGCGAGCGCGGTGAACAGCGCCGCCGCCTCGGCGCTCATGTCGGCCTCGAGCGCGGCGAGGATGGATGTGTCGTCGTTCATGGCTGGAAACTACGTGATGCGCCAGTGGTGGCGCCCCGGGGGACCTCGCGCCACTTTGCGTCAAATATGGAATCCCCCACCCGCCCATGAGCAGCACGCTGCTCCTCGTCATCGTCGCCGCCAGCGCATACCTGGCGGCGCATGTCGTGTTCGGCTGGCTGGGACGGAAGTACCTCGTCGTCTCCGGCGCCGAGTACCTGCTGCTCGGCATCGTGCTGGGGCCGCACGTGACGCGCGTCCTCACGCCGGAGGTGGTGGACAGCTTCGCGCCCATCACCACGCTCGCGCTCGGGTGGATGGGAGCGGCGGTGGGGATGCGGATGTACCTGCCGGAGCTGGTGAAGGTGCCGGGCATCGCCTTCCGCCTCGCGCTCGCCGAGTCGGCGCTGACCTTCCTGCTCGTGGGCGGCGTGGAGATGGTCGTGCTCGCCTGGCTGTACGAGATCTCGTACTTCGAGGCCGCGCTCCCCGCAGCGGCGCTCGCCGGCATCGCCACCGCGTCGTCGTCCGCCGGTGTGGAGCTGGCGGCGAAGCGCCTCAACGAGCGCGGCGTGGAGGTGACGCAGCTCGGTGCATCGGTGCTCGTGAATGCCGTCGTCGCCGTCGTGTCGTTCGGCCTGCTCGCCAGCGTGTGGCACCGTCCGGTGATGGTGAACGACCGGCCGCTCACCGCCACCGAGTGGATGGTCATCACGATGGGGATGGGCGTGATCGGCGGCGTGCTGTTTCACCTCTTCGTCGGCGACGAGCGCGACAGCGACCGCATCTTCGTCTCGCTCGCCGGCGGCGTGATCCTCGTCAGCGGCGCGGCCGCGTTCTCGGGCCTCTCGCCCCTCCTCGCGGCACTCGTCTTCGGCGCCATCCTCGTGAACACGTCGCGCAACCGCGTGGAGCTGGCAGCGACCATCGCGCACGTGGAGCGCCCGCTCTACTTCGTGCTGCTCGTCTTCGCCGGTGCGGCATGGCAGCCGAGCACCTCGGCGTGGGTGCTGCCCGTGGTCCTGTTCCTCGCCGTGCGCGCGCTCGCCAAGGTGGGCGGTGCGCGGCTCGTCACGCGCATGAACGGAATGCTCCCCGTGCTCGGTCCGGATTGGGGGCGCGGGCTCGTCGGCCAGGGCGGGCTCGCCCTCGCCATCGCGCTGAACTACGTGTACCAGGATGGCGGTACGCTCCCCTATTTCGTCTTCACGGCGTCCATCGCCTCCGTGCTGCTCACCGACCTGATGTCGGCGCGGCTGGTGCAGTCCGTGCTCGCCCCCCTCATCGCGCGGCGCGATGCGCTGCTGCGTCCGATCGACGGCCCCCCCGCCCCCGACGGAGGCGCCTGAGCGATGCGACGCATCATCATCCTCGCGCTCCTGCTCGGCGGTGTGCGACTCGTGCTGCCGCTGGGCACGGGAACCAGCAGCGCCCATTCGCTGCTCACCTTCGGCTTCCTGATCCTCGCGGCATACACCAGCGGCGAGGTGGCGGTCTCGTTCCGGATGCCGCGCATCGTGGGCTACCTCGTGGCCGGCGTCCTGTTCGGCCCATCGGCGCTCGACATCGTGAACGTGGAGGCGACGCAGGAGCTGGCGCCGGTGAGCTCGCTCGCCATCGCGCTCATCGCCTTCCTCGCCGGCGCCGAACTGCGATGGGGCGAGCTGCGTGAGCGTGGCCGCGCCATCGCGCTCATCCTCACCAGCGAGCTGGGACTCACCTTCCTCGCGCTGGCGGCGCTGCTGATCGGGCTGCGGAACCACGTGCCCTTCCTGCAGGGGACGCCCACCCCGACGATGATCGGGTTCAGCCTGCTCTTCGCCTCCATCGCCGTGGTGCACTCGCCCGCCGTGACGATGGCACTCCTCACGGAGACGGGAGCACGCGGGCCGGTGGCGCGCACCACGCTGGGCGTGGTGCTGGTGTCCGATGTCGTCGTCATCATGCTGTTCAGCGCCGTGCTCGCGGTCGCGCGTGCACTCGTGCCTCCGACGACGGGCGACGTTGCCGCCATCTCGCTCGGGAGCGTCGTGTGGGAGCTCGGCGGCGCGGTGGTGGTCGGCTCGATCCTGGGCGCCGCGGTCGCGCTCTACCTGCGGTTCGTGAAGCGCGAGCTGATGCTGTTCGCCGTGCTCGTCACCTTCTTCGGCTCCGAGATCGCGCGGCTCGTGCACGTGGAGACGCTGCTCACGCTGCTCACGGCGGGATTCGTGATGGAGAACATCTCCCGCGACGACGATGGTGACGCGTTGCGCCACGCGATGGAGCGTTCCGGCGCGCCGGTGTTCGTCGTCTTCTTCGCCCTTGCGGGAGCCGGGATGGCGGTGAAGGACGTGGTGGCCATCTGGCCCCTCGTCGTCCCCATCGTGCTCGTGCGCGCGGCCGGCATCTGGATGGGCAGCCGCCTCGGCGCGCGCTGGGCACGCGTGCCGGCACAGACGGGGAACCTCGTGTGGATGGGCCTCATCTCGCAGGCGGGCGTCGCCATCGGCCTCGCGACGGTGATCGCGGAGGTGTACCCGACCCGCGGCGCCCCGATCCGCACCCTCTTCCTCGCCACGCTCGCCGTGAACCAGATCGTCGGGCCAATCCTGTTCCGCATGGCGCTTTCGAAGGGCGGAGAGCTGGGGGAAGGGGGGGCTCCGGAACCGACGGCTGCGACGACCACTGCAGTAGCCAGTACGTAGGAGGTCGACGACAGCTGAAGTACGTCGTACTCCGTACCTCGTACGAGGACCTGACGCACCCCTGGTCCAATGCAGCCCTGGCTCACGCGCAAGGAAAGAGGGGCCAGCCGTTCATTGGAATGGCCAGCCCCCTGGGTCGCGATACGGCGTACGAAGTACGAG
>DASURL010000045.1:0-40244 GCA_036280075.1 Gemmatimonadaceae bacterium
CGCCCAGCGCGAGCACCTTCTTCCTCCCCAGGTACGTGCCCGCATATGCATACGCCGGCGCCTCGGGGTCGAGCAGCTGGAGCTGTACGCGGCCCGCGGCGCGCAGCGAGTTCGACGCCTGCTGCTGGCCGTTCGCCAGGCGCGCACCGGAGAACACGCCGGCGCGATACTCGAGCCGGTCGCCGAACAGGTAGCCGCGGCCGACGAATCCCACGTCGCGCCCCGCGCTCGAGCCCGTGGCCGCATTCTGCAGCGACGAATACGCGCTGAAGTCGATCGGCAGGATGAGCGCCGCACTCTCCACGCAGTTGCGGCAGAAGGGGACGTACTGGATCCCCGCGTCCAGCAGCAGTGCATTGGAGCGCCCCGGCTTCACCTCCGCGTACGCGTCCTGCACGATGAAGCCGCTGCCGAGCTGCTTCGTCACGCCGGGTCCCGAGCGGCCGAGGTTCGGGTTGTCCGTCTGGAAGAAGAGCGACAGGTGCGGCCCCACCTGCAGCCCGGCGATGAAGCGCAGCCGCCGCTGGAAGATGTTCTGGGCATACGAGGAATCCTGGCGGACGTTCTGCGTGAAGTCGGCCCACGTCTGGCTCAGGACGCCGAGCCGCACGGAGACGGAATCGTTGATCTTCAGCGACGCCTGCGCGGAGGCCGCGGCGGGAAGGGCGAGCAGCAGGAGCGCGGCGAGCGCCCCGCTTCGTGAACGGAGTGGCGACATCGGTAGGCTGTCCGGAGACGGTGGCGGGAAATTCTGGCGAAGTCTGCCTCGTCCCCGCGGCACCCGCCGTCGGGAGGTCGCCCGTCGCGCCGTGGGGAAGTTCACGCGCGCGGTTGATTCCCGGTCGCCACCGGCACACTATGAGACTGCGACCGAACCCTTAGCCGAGTGCCGTCATGTCCGATCTCGACGTCCTGCTGCAGGAGCACCGGAAGTTCGAGCCCAGCCCCGAGTTCCGCGCCAGGGCGCAGGTGAACTCGACAGAGATCTACGACCGGGCCGCCGACCCCGACCGCTACTGGGGCGAGCTGGCCGAAGGGCTCGAGTGGAGCAAGAAGTACGACACGGTGCTCGACTGGAATCCGCCGCACCACAAGTGGTTCACCGGCGGCAAGCTCAACGCCTCCGTGAACTGCCTCGACCGGCACATCCGCACCGAGCGACGCAACAAGGCGGCGCTCGTGTTCGAGGGCGAGCCCGGCGACCGCCGCACGCTCACCTACTGGGACCTCTACGTCGCCGTCAACCAGTTCGGCAACGTGCTGCGCTCGCTCGGCGTGAAGAAGGGCGACCGCGTGGCCATCTACCTGCCGATGATCCCGGAGGCGGTGATCGCCATGCTCGCCTGCGCGCGCATCGGCGCCATCCACTCGGTGGTGTTCGGCGGCTTCTCGCCCGAATCGCTGCGCGACCGCATCAACGACTCGCAGTGCAAGGTCCTCGTGACCGCCGACGGCGGATACCGCCGCGGCTCCATCGTCCCCCTCAAGCGCAACGCCGACAAGGCGCTCGAGGAAACACCCTCCATCCAGCACGTGGTCGTCGTGCAGCGACGCCGCGGCGCCGAGGGTGATGCCGCGTGGGCGGAGATGACGGAAGGGCGCGATCACTGGTATCACCGCCTCGTGCGCACGGCGAAGCTCTGGTGCGAACCCGAGCCGATGGACTCCGAGGACGTGCTGTTCGTCCTCTACACCTCGGGCACCACGGGCAAGCCGAAGGGAATCGTCCACACCACCGCCGGCTACCTCCTCGGCGCGCAGAGCTCCACGAAGCTCGTGTTCGACCTGCGCGAGGACGACGTCTTCTGGTGCACCGCCGACGTAGGCTGGGTGACGGGCCACACCTACCTCACCTACGGACCGCTCGCCAACGGCGCTACCTGCCTGATGTACGAGGGCGCTCCCGACTGGCCGGAGAAGGACCGCTTCTGGGAGCTGTGCGAGCGCTACGGCGTGACGATCCTCTACACCGCACCCACCGCCATCCGCGCCTTCATGAAGTGGGGCGACCAGTGGCCGAAGAAGCACGACCTCTCGCGCCTCCGCCTGCTCGGCTCCGTCGGTGAGCCGATCAATCCCGAAGCGTGGATGTGGTACCGCGAGCACATCGGCGGCAATCGCTGCCCGATCGTGGATACCTGGTGGCAGACGGAGACCGGCTCGATCGTCATCTCGCCGATCCCCGGCGTAACGGCCACCACACCGGGCAGCGCGACCCAGCCCCTTCCCGGCTGGTCCGCCGCGCTGCTCGACAGCGCCGGCAAGGAGATCGGCGTCGGCGGCGGCCTGCTCGCGCTCACGCGCCCCGCGCCCTCGATGCTCCGCACCATCTGGGGCGACGATGAGCGCTACGTGCAGACGTACTACTCCAAGTGGCCCGGCCGTCCCGACCTCTACTTCCCCGGCGACGGCGCCAAGCGCGACGAGGACGGCAACTTCTGGATCCTCGGCCGCGTGGACGACGTGCTCAACGTCGCCGGCCACCGCATCGGCACCATGGAAGTGGAGAGCGCGCTCGTCGAGCATCCGGCCGTCGCCGAAGCGGCGGTGGTGGGCAAGAGCCACGAGCTGAAGGGCCAGGCGCTCGCCGCGTTCGTCACGCTGCGCGAGGGATTCTCGCACGACCACGAGCTCCGCGAGGAGCTGCGCGACTTCGTGGCCGAGAAGATCGGCGCCATCGCGCGGCCGGACGACATCCTGTTCAGCGCCGATCTCCCGAAGACGCGCTCGGGCAAGATCATGCGCCGCCTCCTGCGCGACATCGCCGAAGGCCGCGCCCTCGGCGACACGACCACCCTCGCCGACCCGAACGTGGTGGCGGCGCTGAAGGAACAATACGAGGGGCAGGAATCCTGAATCGTTCCTCCCCTCTCCCTTGACGTTCCCCACCGCCCGGAAGTACTGTGCTGTTAATTCCGAGAAAAATTATCGGGATTAAACCAGCCACCTGCCCCCACCAATGTTCCTCCGCTCCACGCTTCTTGCTGCCGCGGCATATCTCGTTGCGGCACAGACACTTGTGGCACAACAGGCGAGCCACGGCGCCGATACGGCGACCGTCGTTCGCTCCGACACGGGCTCGGCGCGTACGCCGAAGCCCACCGAGCTGGAACGCGTCCGCGTCGTGGACCGCGCGGGCCGCCGGAGCAGCTATTCGGCCGCGGCGAGCCGTACCCTTACCCGCACCGACACCCCTCTCCGCGACACCCCCCAGTCGGCCACGGTGCTCACGCGCGCCGTCATCGCCGACCAGGCCATGCAGGGGATGGCCGACGTCGTCCGCTACGTACCCGGCATGACGATGGGGCTCGGCGAGGGCCATCGCGACCAGCCGACGATCCGCGGCAACAGCTCCACCGCGGACTTCTTCGTCAACGGCGTGCGCGACGATGCACAGTACCTGCGCGACCTCTACAACGTGGAACGGGTCGAGGCGATTCGCGGCGCCAACGCCATGGTGTTCGGGCGCGGCGGTGGCGGTGGCGTCATCAACCGGGTGAGCAAGCAGGCCGGCTTCGTCCCAGGAGCGCAGCTCACGATCGAGGGCGGCTCGTTCGACCACGCGCGTGAGACGGGAGACGTGAATCTTCCCCTCGGCAGCCGCGCCGCCGTGCGGGTGAACGGCATGCTGGAGCGGTCGGCGAGCTTCCGCGACTACTTCCACCTGCGTCGCGAGGGCGTGAATCCCACGGCCACCATCCTCGCCGGCGGGACGGTGGTGAAGCTCGGTTACGAGTGGTTCAACGACCAGCGCACCGTGGATCGTGGCATCCCGTCGTTCGGCGGTGCTCCCCTTCGCACTGCCCCTGCTGCCTTCTTCGGCGATCCGAACGAGAATCGCGCGCATGCCCGCGTGCACGCGGCGGACGTCTCGCTCGAGCACAGCTTCGGTCCGGTCTCCCTGCGATACACCACACGTGGGGTGCGCTACGACAAGTTCTACCAGAACGTCTTCCCCGGCGGCATGACCGCCGACGGCGCGAGCGTGCAGCTCCGCGCCTACAACCACGCGACGAAGCGCGACAACCTGTTCAACCAGCTCGACCTCACGCGGACGCTCGTCACGGGCTCGGCGACGCACACCCTGCTCGTCGGCGGCGAGCTGTCGCGCCAGGGCACCGACGATTTCCGCGAGACCGGCTACTTCGACGACGGCACCGCGTCCTCCATCACCGTGCCCCTCGGTGCTCCGGTCACCGCGACCGGCGTGCGCTTCCGCCAGAGTCCCACCGATGCCGACAACCACACGCGGCTCGACATCGGCGCCGGATACGTGCAGGACCAGGTCGCATTCGGTCCGCACTGGCAAGCCATTGCCGGCGTTCGCGTGGACCGGTTCGACCTCCGCTTCCACGACAACCGCGCGGGTCGCGACCTCTCGCGTGTGGATCACCTCGTGTCGCCGCGTGGTGGCCTGATCTTCAAGCCGGTCGAGCAGGCGTCGCTCTACGGGTCGTACAGCGTGTCGCACCTGCCCGGCTCCGGCGACCAGTTCGCGTCGCTCACCCCGACCACCGAGACGCTTGAGCCCGAGCGCTTCGTCAACCGGGAGCTCGGCGCGAAGTGGGACGTCACGCCTTCGCTCGCGCTGACGGCGGCTGTCTACCGGCTCGACCGGTCCAACAGCCAGGCACCGGACCCGAACGACCCGTCACGTGTCGTCCAGACCGGCGCGCAGCGTACCATGGGACTCGAGCTCGGCGCGAGCGGCGACGTCACCGATCGCTGGCAGCTCGCCGGCGGCTGGGCCTCGCAGCGGGCTCGCATCGTCAACCCCACGAAGTCGGGCGCCGCGGGCGCCACGGTGCCGCTCGTGCCGCAGAACACGCTCTCGCTGTGGAACAGGGTGCAGCTCACGCCCGCACTCGGTGTCGGCTTCGGCGCCGTGCACCAGTCGCGTGCCTACGCTGCGCTCGACAACGCGGTCACGCTCCCTGCCTTCACCCGGTACGACGCGGGCCTCTACCTCTCCGTCCTGGAGCACGCCCGCCTGCAGGTGAACATGGAAAACCTGCTCGGCGCCTCCTACTACGCCACCGCGCACGGCAACAACAACATCATGCCCGGCGCACCGCGGACCTTGCGGGTCTCGGTGAGCGTGGAGGACTGAACGTGAAGCGTGAGGCGTGAGACGTGACGACAGGCGCAGTCACGTCTCACCCTTCACGCTTCAGGTCACACCAGCGGTGTTCATGGTTCTCCCGCCGCGAGGAGATCCCGTCCCGCGATTCGCTCCTCGTGCAGCGCCGCCACCGCCTGCACCCGGGCCGCCTCGTCGAACGCCCGCTCGCTCCGCGCCACCACCAGCGTCGCGGCCCCGTTGCCGATCAGGTTGGTGATCGCGCGCGCCTCGCTCATGAAGCGGTCCACGCCGAGCAGGATCGCCACCCCCTCCACCGGCACCACGCGCATCGCCGAGAGCGTGCTGGCGAGCACGATGAATCCCGAGCCCGTCACGCCCGCCGCCCCCTTGCTCGTCAGCATCAGCACCGCCAGCACGCTGAGCTGCTGGGTGAGGGAGAGTTGAATGCCGAACGCCTGCGCCACGAACAGCGCCGCCATCGAGAGGTAGATGGAGGTGCCGTCCAGGTTGAACGAGTAGCCGGCGGGAATGACCAGCCCCACCACCGTCCGTGAGCAGCCGTAGCGCTCCATCTTGTCAAGCATGCGCGGCAGCACCGCCTCGCTGGACGACGTGCCGAGCACGATGACGAGCTCCTCGCGGATGAACTTCAGGTACTCCCACAGCGAGAAGCCGTACCAGCGCAGGATCAGGTTCAGCACGATGAAGATGAACAGCGCCATCGTGAGGTAGACATCGAGCATCAGCCGGCCCATCGGGAGCAGGCTGCGCACCCCGAAGGCACCCACCGTGTACGCCATCGCCCCGAACGCCCCGAGGGGCGCGACGCGCATCACGATCCCCACGATGCGGAAGATCACGTGGGAGAGCTGCTCGAGGACCTCGACCAGCCCCCGCCCCTTCGTGCCGAGCGAGGCGAGGGCGACGCCGAAGAGGATGGCGAAGAACACCACCTGCAGCACGTCGCCCTTCGCGAACGCGTCCACCGCGCTCGACGGCACGATGTGCGTCACGAAGTCGACGAACTTCATCTCGGCCCCCGAGGCCGTGTACTTCGACACGTCCCCCTTCGCGAGGGCGCTGACGTCGAGCCCGGCGCCGGGCTTCGTGACGTTCACCACGAGGAGCCCGATGGCGAGGGAGATCGTGCTGACGATCTCGAAGTAGAGGAGCGCCTTCCCGCCCACCCGCCCCACCTTCTTCAGGTCGCTCATGTTGGCGATCCCGAGCACGATGGTGAGGAAGATGACCGGGGCGATCACCATCTTGATCAGGTTGATGAAGATGTCGCCCAGGGGGCGCATCGCCTTCGCCGTCTCCGGCGCCACCAGCCCCAGCACCACCGCGAGCGCGATGGCAAACAGGACCTGGACGGTGAGGTTCTGATGAATCCGTCGCCCCATCCCGCAGTTACCTCCCGAATACCATCCATCGTACGAGGTACGCGGTACCCTGTACGCAGTACGGTGGTTGTAGTTCAGACGACGCCCTCTCCCCGCCACGGAGTCACTGGTACATTCCCTGCACCCTCACCAGCATCTCAACCAGCGGCCCGATCCATGTCCGGCTTCATCAATCGCTTCTTCCCCGAGAAGATCTTCGCCCACAAGATCGATCCGGGTGCCGAACGTCGGCTGCGCCTTGCCCAGGCCCGCGCCGAGGAGTCCATCATCCGCTCGCACGTGGACAACGCGCTCATGTTCGTCGATACGCTCGCCGAGGACATGACCTTCGACCGCGCGATCGACTCCTACATCCGGCAGATGTCCATCCCCGAGCCGCTCGCCAGCACGGTTGCCACGCGCACGCTGGTGATCCTCGGCCAGGACCTCGTCCCCTACCGCCGCCGCTCGCGGGAAGAGGGCGCCGCCGACATCCCCGAAGACTCGCGTCCGCCCCTCCGCCTCGGCGACGCCAGCGCCGCCCGCGCGAGACGGGCCTGATCGCTCGAACAAAAGCGTGAGGAACGGATACGGCCGGATTCGAACCACGAACCGGCCGGATTTCCTCCTCGGTAAATCCGGCCGTTTCCGTAAGGATCCGGCCGTTTCCGTTCTATCGCTTTTCGCCTTCTTCGCCCGTCGCGTTGATCGCCCGGATGCTGACCTCCTGCGTGTTCCGGATCGATCGCCCGTAGCCCGTCCCCCGCAGCTGGGCCGCGGCGTCAGCGAGGGCGTCGTCCTCCATGGCCCTCACGTCGCGCAGGTCGAGCAGTGAGATCACGAAGAGGATGGTGACGATCACCGCCGAGATCACGCAGTAGGTGCAGATGGCGTTGATCACGAACAGCTCGAGCCAGGTGAGCCACGCCGAGAAGACCACGCCAAAGCCGGTCATTCCCACCAGCACCTGCGACACGCGGGGACTGTCGGCGAAGGTGCCGCTCAGCCCTACCAGCGAGACGGCGAGCACGGCGAGGTAGAAGCCGATCCCCCACACGGCCACCGGCAGCCCCCACAGCGTGGCCCACTTCGAGAGCTGGACCGTCTCGCAGGAGCCGACGCTGCAGGCGAGCGTGCCGATGATGCCGAGCTTGTAGAGGCTCAGGTAGGCCGCGACGAACAGGCCCGCCAGCGCCACGAGCGCCGCGAGCATGCGCTTGTTCACGGCGCGGGCTTCGAGGCAGAGGCTCCGGCGGCCGCCGGCGCAGGCGCAGGCGCCGCGGTCGAATCGGCCGGTGCCGGCGCGCTCTTCGCCGCTTCCTCCACGTACTGCCTGTACTTGTCATACGGCACGGCGCCCGGCACCACCGTCCCGTTGAAGATGAACGTCGGCGTCTGGCCCACGCCGCGCCGCTCTCCTTCCCTGAGCGTGGCCTCGATCTGCGGGCGATGCGTGTCGTTGTCCATGCACGCGCCGTACTTGTTCATGTCCAGCCCGATCTGCTTCGCGAGATCGGAGATGGGACCGCGCGGGCGGCTCGTCGCCTCCCCGTTCCACTTGTCCTGGTTCATGAACAGCGCGTCGTGCATCTCCCAGAACTTCCCCTGGTCGTTGGCACAGGCCGCAGCCAGTGACGCGTCCCACGTGTTGCGATGGATGTTGAGCGGGAAGTCCATGAACCGGACGCGCACCTTGCCCGTGTTCACCAGCTCGCTGCGCACCTGCGGCTCGGTGATCACGGCGAACTGGCCGCAGGCCGGGCACTCGAAGTCGGCGAACTCGATCACTTCCACCGGCGCCGACGGAGAGCCGAGCACGTAGCCCTCCGCCTTGAGCGGGGGCAGGTTGGGATCGATGCGGGAGACCTGCGTCTTCGGCCGCGACGCCGCCCAGGCCAGGGCGACGAGGCCGATGATGGCGATCGCGGAGAGCGCGATCCAGAATCCGCGCCCTGGCCCGCTGCGCTTCGCGCTGCTCACCACTCCGGGGCGTCGTCCCCGTCCTCCGTCCACTCCCTTTCTTGCCATGATTCTCCCTGCTCGGCGCGTTGGATGGCTTCGTTCACGATGCGGCGGCTGTCCGCCACCTCGGGGGTGTCGTACGTCGCACGGACCTCGTAGTGAAACAGCTCGCTCTTCACGTCGCCGATGAGCCGCGTCAGCTCGGCCGGGTTCGCCAGCAGGCGACCTTCGGCGTCGAGCTCGCGGATGCGCTCGGCGAGCGCGCGGAGCAGGTCTGCCAGGTTCCGGGCGCGTCCGTCGTCGTACGTCTGGTCCGACATGTCGCCGTCTGGTCGGGAAGTGGACGGCGGGGCCGATGCGCGTGGATGACGTCACCGTGCCTCGCCGGAAAGCTAGATTGGTATCCGCATCCCGCAAGCAACGGGCGCGCATACCCGGGCCGTCTGCCTCTCGCAGCCCGCTGATACGCGACGGCGCGGGGCGTGCATTGGTCACGTGGCGGACTTGTCCACGTCCCCGCACGCCACCAGCATGCGGCCACCATGCGGCCAGCGTGTCACGTGGTGTGCGCCGTCACTTCGTACTACCCCGCACCGGGAAGGAGGGCTCCATCGACGCCGATCTGCTGCGCATCCCCGTGGGCCCGGGCTCCATTCACGTGGAGCGCTACGGCCATGGCGGCGCGCCCATCGTGCTGCTGCACGGCTTCGGCACCTCGAGCTTCGTGTGGCGGAACATCGCCCCGGAGATCGCACTCGCCAACCGCACCGCCTTCGCCCTCGACCTGTTCGGCTACGGCGAATCCGACCGTCCGTTCGACGCCGACTACGGCATTGCCTCCGAGACAGAGCTCGTGGACCGTGCCCTCACGGCGATGCGCCTTCCCAAGGCCACGGTGGTGGGGCTCGATCTCGGCGCTGCCATCGCGCTCCGGCTCGCCGCCACGCGCCCGGAGCGCGTCGAGCGCCTGCTGCTGGTGAATCCCATCGCCCTCGACGAGATCCCGGCCGGCGACGTGACCTCGCTCCAGCGGAACACGGCCCGGTTCGCCATTCGCACGTCGCGCAGCATCCTCGGCGCAGCGCCCATCCTGGGTGAGGTGCTCCGGCGGAGTGTGGCGGACGAGTCCCACATGCCCGACAAGCTCGTCGCGCGCTACCTCGCGCCGTATGTGGGGAGCGAGGGGCTCGAGCACCTGCTGCTCCTCGCGCGCTCCATCGACGACGAGGACATGGACGACGTGGAGCTCGGCTCGCTGGCGCAGCCCACGCTCATCGTGTGGGGTGACCGGGATCCGTGGGTGGACGCGAAGTTTCCCGACAAGCTCGCCGACACCATTCCCGGCAGCCGCCTCGTGCGCCTCCCCGGCGTGGGGCGCCTCGTGCCGGAGGAAGACCCCGAGGCACTCGTTTCGCTGCTGCTCGAGTTCATCGGCGCCGCCGCGCTTCGCGGCTGACGCCCGCGCTGCGGCAACGGGCGGCCAGCGGCCTGGCCGGTTAAAAGCCCTGCAGAACGCGCCCGGATTGGTTATATTGATATGTCATTCAACCCTGTACCCTGAATTCATGGCCAGATCGCAGCGCAATACTTCGAATCGTCGGTATGCAGGACCCGCGGAGCCCTCGCCGTTCGAGCAGGCCCGCGACGAGCTCTTCCAGCACATCATGCGATGCGGTGTCGTCGGTGCCCAGCCCGAGCACGTCGAGGAGTGGTTCGCCGACACCATCAAGTACATGTCCGATCGGTTCCCCGAGCTGAGTGAGCAGCAGGTCGCGGAGCTGAAGACGCTGGGCCTTCGTTTCGCCCAGCCGCCCAAGACGCGCACCGAGAGCGACGCCGCCTCCGCGGCGTGACCGTCGGGCCGCCTGGAAAGACCAGCAAGACGACACGCCCCCGGCCGTTGCGGGGGCGTCCGCGTTTAATGGCGGTCAGCGCATGAGGCGCGCGCCGCGGCGCAGGATCACCCCCACGCGCACGCCGCCGCCCAGCCCTACCTGGAGCGCCGGTACCACCCCGCGCGACGCGCGCCGGCCCTCGAGGTCCATCGCCACCAGCAGGCGCGGGCGCACGTGATCGCCGGGCTCCGCGCGCGCGCTCAACCCACCGCCCACGGAGAGGCCGTACCGGCTCTGCCGGAAGGGATCGAGCAGGAAGCGGATCAGCAGGTCGGCACGCGCATCGGCGCGGCGCGGCGACGGCGCATTCGCGCCCGTGGGCACTCCCACCGCGCCGTCGAGCCCCACGCGCACGTAGTAGCCCATCGGGATCTGCAGGCCGGCTCCCGCCTGCACGGCCGGCTCGTGGCCGGCGATCACGTCGAGCCGAAGCTCCGGGTGCACGGCGGGTGAGGGGACCTGCGCCTGCGCTCGCGGGGCCGTGCCGGCGAGTGCGACGCAGGCCGTCAGCGCCGCCCGTCGCGCGCGGCTCACCTGACGCGTGCGCGCCAGAGCGCGAGGGTGTAGTCCACGATGGCCAGCACCGACGCCACCGCGACCGCGGCAAGCAGCACCGTGACTGCCGACGGCCACGCCAGCACGGCGAGCAGGGTGAGGAGCTGCAGCACGGTGACGATCTTCCCCATCGGCCGCGCCTTGAACTGCACGGGACGCAGCCAGGCGATGGTCTTCGCGACGAGGAACCCCACCGCCGTGGCGAGGTCGCGCGAGATGAGGATGAAGTAGGCCGGGGTGCTCAGCGCGCCCGTGAACAGGAAGGTGCCCACCACCGTGAGCACGAACACGCGATCGGCGATCGGGTCGAGCAGCGCCCCCCAGCGCGAGGTGGCCTTCACGCGCCGTGCGAGCCAGCCGTCGAGCATGTCGGTGACCGCCGCGGCCCCGATCAGCCCGATGCGCGCCTCGGCCGCGCCGGCGGCCACGAAGCCGGCGGCGAGGAAGAACCGGGAGGCGGAGATCAGGTTGGGGATCGTCCCGAGGGTGCGGCGCGGCGTCATCGTGCTGAATGATAATCGCCACCCGACGGGCGTGCGCCGTGGAGCGGCATCGGCATTGCTCCTGTTCCGACCATTCTCTACCTTGGCGCCCGTGAACCCCAGCGACCATGCGCAGGCCGATACGCTCACGCACGTCACCGCCGACCTGGCCGGCATCGGATCCGGTCCGCTGCGCGACGCGGGCCTGCTGAGCGGCCTGCTCATCGCCGCCGCCGGGGCGGCGGGCCTCAACCCGCAGGGAGCGCCGCACGTCCGAGTCGCCCCGGCGGGATCCGTGTCCGCCCTTCTTTTCCTCGATCCCTGTCACGTGAGCATCCACTCGCTCCCCGACCGCGGGCTCGCGCTCGTGGACGTCCTCACGCGCGACGCCGCCGGCGCCGCCAAGGCGCTCGACGTCTTCGTGCGCCGCCTCTGCCCGTCGGCCGTCACCAGCGACGCGAGGACGCGCGGCTGATGCTCCGCTCCTTCCTGCCGCTCGTCCAGGTCCTGCTCGTCTTCGTCATCCTCACGTGGGACGTGGTCCTCGCCGCGCGCATCGCGCACGTGAAGGCCCTGCCCCGCGGCTTCGCGGCGCTGTCGGCGCTCGCCGGCTTCCTCGTCCTGCCCGCCCTCATCATCCACCTCGCCGCCACGAGCAGCATCACGGGGCGTGCGATCATCTCGGTGGACTTCGTCTGGCCGGTCACGGTGGTGCTGTTCGCCATCCAGGCGCTCTGGGCCGCATCGCGGCGGCTCGTGAACCCCTTCCTCGGCTTCTTCATCGCCGCGTACGACGTGATGATCGCGGTGGACGCCGTGCTCCGCTTCATCAGCGCACGCGGCACCCCGCTGCCCCACGCGGCGCTGATCTTCCTCGCCGCCACCACGGCGACGTTCACCTTCGTCACCCAGTCGCCGCTCGTCCTCGGCTCGCCCTTCTTCTTCTTCACGCCAATGATCGCGCCGGCCTTTCCGGCGCTGCGCCGGTCGGCCGCCACCTTCCGCCTCGTCATGGCGCTCGTCGCCGGCGGATGGATCATCATCTTCATCACGAGCCTGAACCCGGCCGACCAGGCGGTGAACTCGTATCGCTCCCACGACCCCGCCACCGAGCACCTGCAGGAGCGCCCGGCGGGGGACTTCGAGATCGGCCTCCGGATCTTCGGCGACCTCACCGGACCACCGGCACAGCTCGCGGTCAAGCAGGACCTCGCGCTCGCCGATTCGCTCGGCGTGAGCACCGTGAACGTCGTCATCGTGCCCGAGGCGATGAGTGCGGCCGCCCTCGATTCGCTGGCCCGCGTGCTGGAGCTCGTGCGCAACGACAGCACGCGCATCATGCTCACCCTCGGCTATGCCAGGCCGCTGATCCCGCTGCCGGGCCGTACCTTCAACGACGTGCGGCGCCTCCGCACCCTCGACCAGGTGGTGCGCCGCCTGCGCCCGGACGTGATCCTGCCGGCGCAGGACCCGTACAGCGCCGGCACGCGCGCCGCGGGGCAGCACGCGCCCGAATACTGGGAGAGCTACCTCACCCGCGCGGCAGCGATCATCAAGCGCATCCGCCCGCGCACGCGGATCGGCGTGTCGGCATCGGCGTTCGACAGCCGCGACAGCACGCTCTACGCCTGGGCCGCGGCGAAGGGATCGCCGATCGACATCGTGGGATTCACGCTCTTCCCCTCGCCGAGCGGCGTGCGCGCGCTCGACGCCGAGCGCGGCGCGGCCGACCGCTGGATGCGCGTGTCCAATTCGTCGAAGGACCACTGGATCTTCGCCACCGGCGGATATCCCGAAGCGCACGGTGAGCAGAGCCAGGAGCGCGCCATCTGGGCCGCCCTCGCCTGGGGCACGAGCCGGCCCAGCATCAAGGGCCTCGTCGTGTGGGACGCGGGCGACTACGGCGTGATCCGCGGCCTGCGCGCCGCCGACGGCCACCTCCGCCGCGCGACCTTCGCCATCATGCGCGCCATGAAGGGGCTGCGAGAGTCCGCAGCGCCGGTGGGGGCGCCGACCGCGCCGGCCGTAAAGGACACAACGCAGAACGCAACAGCCAAACGGTAAATGGTATCCGGTACCTCGTACCGGGTACTGGGTATCGTACTCGGAACTGTACCCGTAGTTGCCGTCAGACCGTCCTTCCCACCCCCCGCACGATTCCCTCCACCCGCCGCCCCTCGTCGAAGTACTCCCGGGCTACCCGCAGCATCTGCTCCGCCGTCACCGCGCGCACGCGCTGGTCGAACTCCCGCAGCTCCGCCAGCTCGCCGAACATCCACGCGTCCACGATGTCCGAGAGCACCGCGCCGCCGCTCTGCTGGCGGATCGCGTGCACGCCGATCGCGTACGTCTGCGCCTGCTGCAGCTCGCGCGTCGTGACCAGCTCGTTCCGCAGCTTGGCGAACTCGCCGAGCAGGCCGCGCCGCGCCACCTCTTCCTTCTCCGGCGACGTCGCGATGTAGGCGCCGAAGGTCCCCGCCAGCGCGCGCTCGTTCGCGAACGCGTGCACCGTGTAGCCGAGCGACTGCTTGTCCCGCAGCTCGTCGAAGAACCGGCCACCGAGCCCGCTCGCCACGCCGGCGATCATCGCCGCGGCGAAGCGCGCCGGATCGCGCCGCGATGGGCCCGGAAAGAGCAGCGCAAGCGCCGTCTGCGCCTTCTCCCGCTGCTCGACGCGCTGCACCACCGAGGCCGGCCATGCCGGCGACTCGAGCGGCACGAGCTCGCCCCCCGTCAGCTCGCCGAACCGCGCCGCAGCGAGCGCGGCGAGGTCGTCCGGCTCCGCGTCGCCCACGATGGCGATCACCGCCGGCCCGCCGAGCACGCGCTCGCGATGCCAGGCGCGCGCTTCGTCCACCGTGAGCCTCGGCAGCGTCACCTCGTCACCCGTCGCCGGCACGCCGTACGGATGTCCGGCGAACGCCGCCGTCGTGGCGAGACGCATCGGGAAGCGGTACATGTCGTCGCGCAGCGCCACCAGGTCGGCGAGCGACACCGCGCGCTCCGTCTCGAACGCGTCGTCGGGAATGCTCGCGTGCTGCACCACGTCGGCGAGCAGCGCGATCGCCGGCGCCACCTGCCGCGACGGCACGCTGATCGACCAGCCGAAGCTCTCGCTGCCCGTCGCCCCGCCGATGCTGCCCCCCAGCAGCTCCGCCTCCTCGGCGATCTGCGCCGCCGTGCGGCGCTCCGTTCCCTTCACCGCAGTGCGCACCATCAGCGACGTGAGCCCCGCCCGCTCCAGCGGCTCGTCACGCGCCCCGCCCTGCACGTACACGCCGGCGTGCGCGAGCGCCCCCGGCTTGCGGCGCACGAGGATCGGCACGCCGCTCGGCGAACGGTAGACGCGCACGCCAGCGTCCTCGCGCTCGGCACGCGGCCCACCGTGGATCGCCGGTGCCTCCGGCGTGCTGGCCGCGATGCGCTCCACGTCGGCGGCCGGCGCCGCCTCGAGCATCTCCCGCATCGCGTCGGTGTCGGCGGCCACCGGTGGCGTACCCTCGGGACGATAGAGGACGAGCCCTGCCTGCTCCGGATCCAGGTAGCGCTGCGCGAGACGCTGCAGGTCCTCCGTCGTGACGGCGAGCGCCGCACGGAGATACGCGTCCCCACGCTGCCAGTCGCCGAGCGCCTGCCACTCCGCCAGGTAGTTCGCCTGGCCTTCCATGTCCTCGAGCCGGCGGATCCAGCGCGATTCGTACAGCCGCTTCGCGCGAACCAGCTCCCCTTCGCTCACGCCCTCGTCGCGCAGCGCGCGGAGCTGCGACCACACCACGCGCGCTGCCTCGGCGGCGCACTCGGGGGGCGTCTCCGCGTGCACGACGAACACGCCGAGCGTCGTCGGCGTGTAGTCGTACGCCGAGATGGAGGACGCGAGCTGCTTCTCGCGCACGGCGCGATACAGCCGCGAGGCGCGCCCGCCGGCGAGCACGGTGGCGAGGATGTCGAGCCCCGGCGTGTCGTCGTCGAGCGTGCCGGGCGTGCGCCAGCCGAAGGCGAGCTGCGTCTGCCCGATGTCCCCCGACCACTCCTGATACCGGAATCCGCCCGGTCCGTCTTCGGCCGGGCCGGGCGTGCGGACCGGCGCGCCCGAGGGGAGCGCGCCGTACCGCTGCGTGACCTCGCGCATCACGTCGTTCACGTCCACGTCGCCGACGATGGACAGCACGGTGTTCGCCGGATGGTAGAAGTTCCGGTAGAAGCGGAGCATCGCTTCGCGCGTCAGCGCGCGGAGCCCCGGCTCGCGCCCGATGCGCCAGCGGCGGATGCGATGCTGGTCGTGCAGCAGCTCGTAGAGCGTCTCGGTGGCGACGGCGGGCGGGTTGTCCGCCTTCCGCTTCGCCTCCTGGATGATGACCTCCAGCTCGCGCGCCAGCTCCTCGGCGTCGATCAGCGAGTTGGCGTAGGCATCGAACTGCACGTCGAGCCCCGCGGCGAAGCTCGACGCCGGCAGCACCGTGTAGTAGCTGGTGTGGTCGTAGATCGTGGCAGCGTTGAGGTAGCCCCCGACCGCCTTGGTCTGCCGCGCGATCTCCCCCACCCCCCGCGTCGGCGTCCCCTTGAAGAACATGTGCTCCAGCACGTGCGCGATGCCGACGACGTCGTCGGTCTCGTCGAAGTAGCCGGCGCTCACGTACGTCACGATGGCGACGACGGGGGCCGAGCGGTCGCGACGGACGAGCACGGTGAGCCCGTTCGGCAGCACGGTGCAGCGGACGGTGTCGGCGTCGATGAGGGCGGGCGAGGCGGGAGCGATGGTCGGAGCGGACATCGTGCTAGTTGAAGGCGAGGCGGCGGTGCCGAAGGATGGCGAGGCCGGCGAGGAAGGCGAGCGCACCATAGCCGGCGAGCCAGAGCACGGCTAGCCATGGAAGTGGCATGCCGCGCGCGACGGCGGAATACGCATCGGGGGTGCGGTGCACCGGCGGCAGCAGCCGCAGCAGCCAGGCGAACGGGCTCGACGAGGTGCCGTAGAACTTCCAGAGGATGTCGGCGGCCGCGGCGACGGCGACGAGCGAGAGCCAGTCCCACCGCGATATCGCGGACAACGCGAAGCCGAGCCCGGCGTAGCAGAGGTACACCGCGCCCACGGTGGCGATGAATGCCGGGCCAGCCACGGGCTCGACGGCGGCGCCGTAGACCAGCGCGAGTGCCACCGTGAGCCCCAGAAACGCGAGGCCGTTCACGATGAACTCGGCACCGTAGTACGCCGACGGCGCCACCGGCTTCGCGAACAGGAACCGGTAGAAGCCGAACTTGCGGTCGTTGGCGACGATCCCGTTCGTGGCGAACATCGCGCCCACGAACAGGTATGCGCCGAGGAAGTTGCTGATGAAGGCGACGCTCAGGTCGTGGCGCATGGCGGCACGCGCCGCCGACACGCTGCCGGTCCGGCGGATCATGGCCGCCATCGCGTCACCCGTCGGCGAGCGCTCACCCGACATGACCACGATGAGGACGCTGAACAGGAGTGCCACGATCAGCGTCGGCATCCCGCGGTTGAAGGCGTAGTCGCGCAGCTGCCAGAGCGAGTAGCGGCCGAGTCGCGCCCGCCGCCGTGGTCCGGACGGCACCTCGAGCCCGGTGGAATGCGCCGTCGAGCTCATGACGATGCCTCCGTGGGCGCGCCGCCCGAGACGACCTCACGGAACTGCGCCTCGAGCGCGGAGTGCGACGGATGCATGGCGCGCAGCAGCACGCCGCGCGCGAGGAGCGTGGCCACGCCCGCGTTGATCTCCTCGACGGACGTATTCGCGAGCTCGTACTCGTCGCGTCCGATGCGCCGGGCCTCGGGAAACGCCTCGGTCACCAGCTCGCCACCGCGCATCACGACGAGGCGATACGGCACGCGCTCGGCCGCGTCCGCGCCGGTGCCGCGCATCGCCACCACGCGCTGCAGCCGGCCGTGATCGAGGATCGCCACCCGGTCGGCGAGGCGGGCCAGCTCGTCCAGGTTGTGCGAGGCGATGAGGATGATGCGATCCGGCCGTCGCAGCTCCTGCACGAGGTCCCGGAAGCGTTGCGTCCAGACGGGATCCAGCCCGTGCGTCGGCTCGTCGAGCACCACCACCTGCTCGTCGTGCAGCAGCGCCTGGGCGAGGCCGAGCCGCTGGAGGTTGCCCTTGGAGAGCTGGCGCACGCGCTTGGCCCGATGCTCCTCGAGTCCGAGCCACGCGATGGACCGCGCGATGCGTGCGTGCAGGGCGTCGGCGGGCACCCCCGCGAGCAGGGCATAGCGATGCAGCGCGTGGTGGACGCGCCACGCCGGCTGGATGTTCACCAGCTCGGAGAGGTAGCCGACTCCGTAGCGCTCCACGAACTGTCGCGGCGCGAGCCCGTGGATGCGCACCGCACCGGTGGTGGGGCCGAGGAATCCGAGCAGGAGCGAGATGAGCGTGCTCTTGCCGGCGCCGTTGGGACCGGCGAGGCCGAACACCTCGCCGGGGCGGACCTCGAGCGTGAAGTCATCGAGCGCAACGACCTCGCGTCCCGTCCAGCCCCGGTAGCGCTTGCCGACGTGATCGAAGTGGATCAGCGCGGGGCCATGGGCTGGGTCGCGTTCGGCGCGGCGCCGTAGGGCGTCATCCCCGACGGCATCGTGCCGGTGGGCACCGTTCCGGGCGCCGGAGCACAGGCGGTCCATGGTCCGGCGCCCGCACGCTGGATCCAGCGCACTCCCTCGTCGAGCCGGCCGAGTCGCACCAGCGAGCATCCGAGGTATCCCTGGGCGAGCCGGTCGGTACCGTCCACCTCGAGCGTCCGGATGTAGAACCGGCGCGCCGCGTCGTAGTTCTGCTGCGCGAAGGACGCCGACGCCAGCTCGCGAAGCGCGGTCGCGTTGTTCGGACCGAGCTGCACCGCCTTCACCGCCTCCTGCTGGGCGGTGGCGAGGTTGCCGGCCTCGCGGGCCATGCGCGAGAGATAGACGTGCGGCATCGGGTCGTTCGGGTCGTCCTTCGTCGCCTTGATGAACGCCCCGGCCGCCGCCTCGCGGCGGCCTTCCTTGTACGCCGTGACGCCATCGTCGAACGACTTGCTCGTTCCGCCGCGACCGGCGAGCGCGTACCACGCGAGCCCCCCGAGGATGAGGAGCAGCACCACGGCGGCGAGCACGGGGAGCCAGGGCTGGCGTGCGCGCCCGACCGGCGTCACGGCCGCCGCCGGGCTCACCGGCGTCGGCGGCGCGGTGGTGTCGAGGGGCACGGTGTTGCGCGCGGGGCTCGACGGCGCCCCCACCCCCGCGGCGCGTGGCGCGTAGGGGCTCGTCGCGTCGCCGAGCATCCCGGCCTCCAGCTTGATGAAGGCATCGCGCGCCGCCGCCACGTCGTTCGCCGTGGGCTTGTAGTCGGTGCGCGCCGCGCGCTCGCGCGCCGCGTGGAACTCGGCGAGCGCGTTGGCCTGCTCCAGCGAGAGGAGCTGGCGCTGGCGCAGCTCGCGGATCAGCGTCTGCCCCGTGAGCGCGGAGCCGCCGACGAGGGAGCGGAGGCCCGTCTCGACGGCGTTCCACGACTCGATGAGGTCAGCCGCCAGGTCTTCGCTGTTCTTGCCGATGTCCAGGCGCGCCACGATCGGCCGCGCCGCATTCAGTGCCTCCAGCGCGGCCCGTTGCGCGCCGCTCATCGCACGATGCGGAGCAGACCAGCGTCGGCGCTCGCGCGGAGGAACAGCTCCGCGTCGTGATGCGGCACGCGCACGCCCGTCTCGCGGAAGGTGCGCTTCGCCACGCGCGCCATGAACTCGCTCATCGAGCGATCCTGCAGCGCTTCCACGTCCCGGTCCCGCAGCGAGCGCACGATCTCCTCCCACGAGCCGGTGAGGTGCTGCCCCTCGGGAGTCAGCACCATGTGCGTCTCTCCCACCGTCTCGCCGCTCACGCGCTCCTGCACCGACTTGTCGCCGACGAGCGAGGAGAGGAGTCCACCGAACAGCTCGAGCTGGCCGCGCGCCACTTCGACGTCTCCATCGGAGGCGACGGCGCCGTCCACCTCGAGGAACAGCTCGTCGATGTCGTCCACCTCGCCGCCCAGCTCGGCGAGCCGTTCCTCCCACGGCTTCAGCTCGGGATCGTGCTCGTCGAGCTTGTGCGCCGCGCGCTTCAGCTCGACCAGCCGCCAGATTCCCAGCTCGTCCCAGTGATCCTCCGGGCGCGTGCGCTCGAAGTGATACAGCGACGCATCGTAGTCGCCGCGATCGTAGAGGATGTTGGCGAGGTAGATGCGCGCTTCCACGTGCTCGTTGTCGGCCTGCAGCGACCGGCGGAGCGACGACACGGCCGCGTCGTCCTCACCCAGGCGGTGCTGCGCGTAGCCGATGCAGGCGATGGCCTCGGCGCTGTCGGGCGCCTGCTGCGTCGCCACCTCGAAGAACTCCTGCGCGGCGGCGAACAGCTCGCGGCGCTCGCGCGTGGAGCCTTCGCGGAAGAGCGCGCGACCGATCTGGAGCATGAGGTCGAGGTCGTCGGCATAGCCGAGCTCGAGGGTGCGACGGAAGCAGCGGAGCGCAGCATCCTCGAGGCCGAACTTGAGGAGGGTCTCCCCGAGTCCGGCGAGGGCGTCCTCGTGCTCCGGCTCGAGCACCAGCGCTTCCTCGAAGCTGCGACGGGCCCACGGATATTCCTCGCGCGCCAGGCGCGCGTAGCCCACACCGATGTGCAGCTCGACCGAGGCGGGGTACAGCGCGAGCCCCTCACGCAACACCGTGAGGGCGTCGTCGTACTGGCCTTCGTTGTAGAGCTGGTGGGCTCGCTCGTCGTACTCTTCGGAGCTCAGGAACGGGGTGGGCATGTTACTTGGGCCTCCAGCTCGTGAGGGTTGCCGTATTGTACCATTTGGAGCGCGACAAGTTCAACGGCACGACGGGAGGAAATGCAGGGGACAGGCCGGAAGGGCGGGAGGTGGGATGGTCGGATGGTGAGAAGGTCGGGAACGACCGTCGACCTTCCGACATTCCGACCTCCCGACCTTCCGACTATCCCAATTCCCCTGCCACCTCCCCCGCCAGTCTCGCATTCGCCTCCAGCAGGCCGAGATTCGTCGCCAGCGATCGGCCGCCGGTGGCTCGCTCCACTGCTGCGAGGAGGAACGGGGTGACGGCGGCGCCCCTGATACCTGAGCGACGCGCCTCTTCGAGCGCCGTAACGACCGCGCCGTCCACGAGCGCTGCCGGCATGGCGAGCTCGGCGGGAGGGGGCTGGACGACCAGCGTCGCCTGCTGGCGTCCCAGCTCGCGGGACGCCCGGTGGATCATCGCGATCTCCTGCGGCGTCTCGGCGCGGGCATTCAGCCGCAGCCCCGTGGACGTGGTGAAGAAGCCGGGCATCTCATCGGTCCGGTAGCCGACCACCGCCACCCCGAGGCTCTCCAGCCGCTCCAGGGTGGCCGGGACGTCGAGGATGGACTTCGCGCCGGCACAGACGACGACCATCGGGGTCCGCGCCAGCTCGGCGAGATCCGCCGACTCATCGAACGGGGCGTCGCGATGCACGCCACCGATGCCGCCGGTGGCGAAAACTTCGAGTCCCGCTGCGCCAGCAATGCACAACGATGCCGCCACCGTCGTGGCACCATCAGCCTTCTGAATGCACGCGACGGGGAGATCGCGGGCGGAGACCTTGCGGACGCCATCGCGGCGGAGGAAGCGCTGGAGATCCTCCACCTCCAGGCCCACCGAGAGCAGGCCGCGCACGACGGCGGTGATGGCGGGAACGGCGCCGGCGCCTTCGACGGCTGCGTTCATCCGGTCAGCCGCCTGGCGGTTGGCGGGGATCGGGAGCCCCTGCGCGAGCACCGAGCTCTCGAGCGCGACCACCGGGCGGCGGCCGGCGATGGCGTCGGCGACGGGGGCGGAAATACGAAGCGCGGACATGGCTGGTAACCTAGCCGTCCGCGCTTCGTCGCGCCTCGAGATGGTCCCCACCATCAAGGGCACTCACGGGTCCCTCCCTTCCTGCGTCTCTACCCGCGTGCCCACCACTAGCGCATGGAGCGTGCCCGAATGCGCGACGCCGCGCGAGTCGCGCCTGCCCTCACGGCGATGAGGCCGGCGGCGCCCGGCGAGGCCACGCCTTCACGATCGCCTCCCCCATGTGCGCCATCATCACCTGCGCCTCGTTGTCGATCAGCCAGCGCTGGTCCTGGTTCTCCTTCGTGAGGACACACGCCACCACTCGGCTCTGCAGCGGAAAGAGCGAGCACTCCGTGCGCACCTGGTCGGTCTCGCCCGTCTTGTGCGGCACGTCGAGCCCTTCGACGTAGCGCTCCATCTTCTCGAAGCTCGTGTTGTGCGCCAGGATGTCGAGCATCGCGCTGTCGGCCGCCGGGCTCACCGCCTTGCCGTTGGCCAGCAGCTCGAACAGGCGCGCCATCTCGTTCGGCGTCGTCACGCCGAGCCCGTACTTCGCCGAGCTGTCCATCGCCACGCTCGAGCTCCGGAGGAAGCTCTTCGAGTGCACCTTGGTGTGCGGGAGCCCGAGCTGCTCCATCTTGTCCCACACCCGCCGGATGATGATCCGGTCGAGAAGCAGGTTGGTGGCGGTGTTGTCGCTGATGGTGATCATCAGCCACGCCGCATCGTGCACCGTGTAGATGGACCGGTCGTGCATGAACTGCAGGAGCCCCGAGCCGGGCACCTTGTCGATCTTCAGCAGCGTGATCGGGTCGTCGAGCGCGAGCTGCCCCTTGTCCACCAGGTCGTACACGGTGACGAGGATCGGCACCTTGATCAGGCTCGCCGTCGGGAAGGTCTCGTCACCGCGCAGCTCCATCCGCTCGCCGGTGTCGATGTCGTGCACGGCATACCCGACCACGCCGTGGTGCGCGTTCGCCAGCGAGTCGAGTGTGCGATGCAGCGTCGCCGTATCGGCGCGCGCGAACGACACCGGGGCAGGGCTCGCCGGCCGCGTGCCCTGCCCCGTGGCGCACGCCGGCACGCCGAGCACCGCCGCGAGCAGCGCGAGGCGGCCGGCGCGCATCACCGTGCCTCGTGCGGCTCGGCGTCGGGAAGCTCGTCGGCCCGCACGGTCTCCAGCAGCTCGCGCTCCGACGAGGACGGATCGAAGATCGCGACCACCTTGATCGTCTCGCCGCTGTAGCAGTCGAAGGTCTTCACCTTCCCCTTCGGCACGCGGATCTCGTGTCCGTCCTCGAAGCGGAGGACGACGAGCGGGTTGTCGTTGTTGACGTACGCTTTGCGGAGCTTGGCGGGCGCGGGAGGCATGTCGGCAGGAAGCGGGTTGCGGGTGGAAGTCGCGCGGGCTCAGGTCACCACGCTGCTCGTGTGAACGTAGCGCGTCCACTCCTCCTTCGCGAGGATCTCGTCGATCGCCGCGACCGCCGCATCCAGCTCGTCGTCGGTGGTGTAGAAGTGCGGCGCCACGCGGATGCCGGCGCCAGGCCTGAAGTCCACGACCACGTCACGCGCCAGCAGCGCCTGCGCCACCTCCCGCGCGTGCGGCACGTCGAACGCCACCGTGCCGCCGCGGCGCGCCGGCTCGCGTGGCACCGTGGTCGTGAAGCCGCGCGCGTCGGCGAGCTCGATCAATCGCGACGTCTGCCGCAGGCTCTTCGCACGCACCGCGTCCATGCCCGCCGCGCGCAGGAGCCGCGGTCCTTCGGTGGCGGCGAACAGCGCGGGAATCACCGGCGTGCCGCCGAGCCAGCGCCATGAGTGCTCCGCGTAGTGCATCTCCGGCTCGAAGGCGAAGGGATGGCGGTGCGCCTGCCATCCCGTGAGCGCGGGTTTCACCCCCGCCCCCACGTCGGGCCTCACCCACAGGAAGCAGCCCCCCGGGCCGCCGCACAGCCACTTCAGCACGCCCCCCGTCAGGAAGTCCACGTCGAGCGCGCGCACGTCCACCGGCATCACCCCCACCGAGTGGTACGCGTCGATCGCCACCAGCGCGCCCACACCATGCGCGTGCGCCGCGACGCGCGCCACGTCCATCACGTACGCGGACCGGAACAGCACGTGCGAGATGGAGACGAGCCGCGTGCGCTCGTCGATCGCCGCGCAGAGCGCATCCTCGTCCACGCGCACGCCGTCCTCGCTCGGCACGACCACGATGCGGGCGCCCAGTCGCGTGGCCAGCTCGTCGTACACGTAACGCACGCTCGGGAAGTCCAGCTCCGTCATGACGATGGTGTCGCGCCCCTGGTCGTACGACAGCGCGGAAAGGATCTGCGCCTGCGCGAACGACACGGTGGGCACCATCGCCACCTCGCCATCCCCTGCGCCGATGAGCGGGGCGATGTCGTCCCCGACCGACACCGGCATCGACCACCACCCGTCCGCCCACGCCCGCACCCCGCGCGACGCCCACTGCTCGGCATACTCCGCCAGCCGCGCCGGCACCCCCCGCGGCATCGCGCCGAGCGAGTTGCTCACGAGGTACGTGCTGGCGGCGAGGATCGGGAATTCGGCGCGGAAACGGAGGAGGGGGTCAGTCACGAGTCGTCACGCGATGGAATCTCGCCACGGGAAGAAAAGCGCATGGAACGGAACACGCCGGATTTGAACTGCCGAAAACTGCCTGATTCTCAGTCAGGAGTCAGTCGCCGTGCACCACGCAACCGCCCGCGGACCATCGAAGCAATTCAATGACTTCGAGCGGTGGAGAAACAGCCCTCGGTGCGCGGAGCAACGACCTGGCGCGGAACAGATCCGGCCGGTTCAGGACGCATCCGGCAGTATCCGCTCCTCCCGCGTCCTGGTCGCCGCGTAATACAGCAGGCTCGCCACCACGAGCACGATCACCAGCACGCTCCATTCCCGGAGCGTGACGGCCGAGAGGAGGAAGGCCAGGGCGATGATCGCCAGCAGCGGCACCACCGCCCCACCCGGAATCCTGAACGCGTCCGCGTTCCGGGGCGCCGGCTGGCGGCTGAGCTTCCACGCCGCGCCGGCACACCCGATGTAGACCAGCGCCGCCGAGACGTTCGCGATGATCGCCAGCGTCTCGAAGCTGTTGAGCACGGCCAGCACCCAGCAGAGCGTGGACTGCGCGACGATCGCCAGCCACGGCGTATGAAAGCGCGGATGCACGGCGGCGAGCCGGCGCGGCAGGATGCCGTCGCGCGCGAAGGCGAACAGCGCCCGGGGGACGGCGAGCATCATGCCGCTCAGGTAGCCGAATGCGGAGACCATGAAGCCCGCCGAGATCATCACCACGCCCCACGATCCGAACACGCGCCCCGCGGCGTCCGCGAGCGGAGTCGCGCTGCCGGGCAGCGCGGTGCCCAGCACCCCCTGCGCCGCCACCTGGAGCCCCACGTAGAGCAGCGTGACGATACCCATGGCGAGGAGCACCGCGCGCGGCACCGTGCGCACCGAATCGCGCACCTCGCCACTGGGAACGAGCGCCGACTCCACGCCGGCGTAGGCGAAGACGAGGATGACCGACGCGCGAGCGAGGTCCGACACCGCCGGCGCGCCCTGCTGCCAGCGCAGGTTCGACGGCGTCGTCGCCATGAGCCCGCCGACGAGCAGCAACGCCAGTGGCACCAGCTTGGCCACCGTCAGCACCACGTTGAGCCGCGTCCCCTGCTTCACGCCGCGCACGTTGATCCACGTGACGGCGGCGAAGATCAGGCCGAGAAAGAGCGCGCGTCCGCCCAGCGTTCCGATGGCGGGCACCAGGCTCGCTCCCGCGTCGGCGAACAGGCCGGCGACCCCGGGAATGGCGGTCGCGCCGATCACCCAGAGCAGCACGCCGACGAGGAAGCCCACGTAGCGCCCGAAGGTGGCTTCCACGTACGCGTACGGTCCCCCCGTGAGCGAGACGCGACTGCCCGCCTGCGCGATGCAGAGCACCACCAGCCCCATCACCACGGCACACGCCAGGTACGCCACCGGCGCCGCCGCGCCAAGACGGCCGGAGACGTCGGGACTGCCGGGCAGACGGAAGATCCCGCCCCCCACCGTCACGTTCACGATGCTCGCCGCGAGCCCCCAGGTTCCGATGGCGCGTACGAGCTGGCTCTCGCCCGCCTCGGCGCGGATGGATGGTCGGTCGGTCACGCTGGTTCCAGCGCTGAGGCGGGCGCGAGTGTGACGCGCGACACGAATGGCATGGTCGGCACGGATGGCGTGATGCGGCGCCGCGGCGACCAGTGGCGTTACGCGCGAACGGCGGCGACGGTCAGTACTTTGCAGCGGAGGTCACGCAAGACTAGACCACGCGCCGCACGCGCGCCACCATTCCGGCGGAACGCCGGGGCCGCTCGGCGAACAACCCGGACCAACGAGAGACCATGAACGCACGCTCCCGTATTGCCCTTCCCTTCGCGCTCGCCGTCGGTGTGGCTTCCATGGCGCTGGCGCGCCCCGCTGCCGCGCAGTCGCTCGCGCTCGCGCCGACGCCCACGACGTCCGCCGTCGTGACGCCGGTGACCGAACCGACGACCGGTCCGACCCTCGCTGCCGCCAGCGTGGCGGTTCGCCATGCGGAAGCGCCGGTGACCAGTGCACCCGCGCGTCGTGGCGGCTACGGCCAGCCGGTGGCGCTGATGGTGGTCGGTGGAGCGGCCCTCCTCACGGGACTCATCATCGGCAACGATGCGGGCACCGCGATCGCCGTCGGCGGCGCGGTGGTCGGCCTGGTCGGCCTGTACCAGTACCTCCAGTAGACCGGCAACAGGACGGGGCGACGCAGCCGTCGGTCAATCGTGAGCAGGCGCATCGCCCTCGTCCTCGGCGGTGGAGGACTCAAGGGTTTCGCCCACATCGGGGTGCTCCGCGCATTGCAGGAGCGCGGCCTCGTGCCCGACGCGTACGCGGGCACGAGCATCGGCGCGCTGATCGGCGCGGCGCACCTGGCGGGCTCCCCGGTGGAAGAGCTGGCCGAGCGCGCGCTCGCCCTCAAGCGGAAGGATCTCTTCCGGATCAACCACTTCGGCATGCTGCTCGAGCGGATGCGCTCACCCTCCATCTACCTGGAGGAGCCGCTCCGCGAGCTCGTCACGGCAAGCATCCCGGACGATCGATTCGCCGACCTGCCCAAGCCGCTGCTCGTGAACACGGTCGACCTCGACCGCGGCGCGCGTGTGGTGTGGGGCCTGCCCGGGCTCGACCAGGTCCCCGTGCGAGACGCCGTCTACGCGTCGTGCGCGCTGCCTGGCTTCTTCCCCCCGGGCAAGGTCGGTGATCGCACCTGCATCGACGGTGGCGTGGTGGACAACCTGCCAGTGTCCATCGCCGCGCAGTTCGCCGACCTGATCGTGGCGGTGGACGTCGGCAGCTCCGACTCGTCGGGGAAGGACTCACCGTCCGAGCAGGGATTCGCCGCGATCTACATGCGCGCCGCGACGATGATGATGCACGCGCTGCAGCAGTATCCGCTGGAGCGCTGGCAGGGGCCGCCGATGGTCCTCATCCGTCCTCGCGTGAACGACGCCAACTGGCTCAGCTTCACCGACACCGAGGCCAACATCGATGCCGGCTACGAGGCAGCGACCCGCGCGCTGGCGCGCTTCGACTCGTACTGGGATCGGCCGGGGTCGGTCTTTCCCCGTCGCCGCGTGCAGGTGGAGGTGAACGCGCCGCGGTGCATCGGGTGCGGCATCTGCGTCGCGCTCGCCCCCGCCGTCATGGGCCTGGATGCGACGGGCAAGGCGTTCGCGCGCACGCGCGTGGTGGAGTGGTCGCCTGCCGACGGCGGCTTCGTGCACGAGTGCCCGACGTTCGCCATCAGCGCGACGAACGTGGACCGCCGCGGCGCGAGCATCCCCCCCGAGGAACCGGAGGAGATGCGCGACCCCACGCCGAGCGGAACGGCAGGGGCGTAGCTCGGACAACTCGCTACATTGCAGGTAGCCTGTCGGCGCGAGACGCTTCCGCCCGGCAGTGGCTCAGTTCTCCACCGTCCGTCCGGCAGCGTCCGACGGACACCGCGAGACCAGCAATGACTTCTCTCAACTCATTCGGCAGCCGCGCGAGCCTCGAAGCCGCGGGGAAGACGTACACGATCCATCGCCTCGACGCGCTGTCGAAGCTCTCGAAGGGCAACAGCGACCGGCTTCCGTTCAGCCTCAAGATCCTCCTCGAGAACCTGTTGCGGAACGAGGATGGCGCCTTCGTGAAGAAGGACGACATCGAGGCGATGGCCAACTGGAACGTGAAGGCGCACGCCGAGAAGGAGATCGCCTTCCGCACCAGCCGCGTGCTGCTCCAGGACTTCACCGGCGTCCCCGCCGTGGTGGACCTCGCCGCGATGCGCGACGCGCTGAAGCACCTCGGCGGCGACCCGCAGCGCATCAACCCGCTCCAGCCGGTGGACCTCGTGATCGACCACTCGGTGCAGGTGGACGAGTACGGCACCGACGCCGCGTTCCTCATCAACACCGACCTCGAGTTCGAGCGCAACCACGAGCGCTACCTGTTCCTGCGCTGGGGCCAGGACGCCTTCCGCAACTTCCGCGTCGTGCCGCCGGGCACCGGCATCTGCCACCAGGTGAATCTGGAGTATCTGGGCCAGACGGTGTTCGTGAATCGGGAGACGAACGAGGCGTACTGCGACTCGCTCGTGGGCACCGACTCGCACACCACGATGATCAACGGGCTCGGGGTGCTCGGCTGGGGCGTGGGCGGCATCGAGGCCGAGGCGGCGATGCTCGGCCAGCCGGTGTCCATGCTCATCCCCGAAGTCGTCGGGTTCAAGCTGCACGGCAAGCTGCCCGCCGGCACGACGGCGACGGACCTCGTGCTCACCGTCACCGAGATGCTTCGCAAGAAGAAGGTGGTGGGCAAGTTCGTCGAGTACTACGGCACCGGCCTGAGCTCGCTCAGCCTCGCCGACCGCGCGACGATCGCCAACATGTCGCCCGAGTACGGAGCGACGATGGGGTTCTTCCCCGTGGACGCCGAGACGCTGAAGTACCTGCGGCTGAGCGGCCGCAGCGAGGAGCACGTGGCGCTCGTCGAGGCGTACACGAAGGCGCAGGGCCTCTTCCGCACCGACGAGACGCCCGATCCCGTGTTCACCGACACGATCGAGCTCGACCTCTCCACGGTCGAGCCGAGCCTCGCCGGTCCGCGTCGTCCGCAGGACCGTGTGCCGCTCAGCAAGGCGTCGACGATGTTCCGCGACGCGCTCGCCGTGGACCTGGAGAAGCTCGCCTCCCCCGCGGGCGTGGCGGCCGACCGCAAGGCGACGGCGGTCAGCGCCGAGCCGGAGCTGGCGCACGCCCTCATCCGAAAGGACGGCGAGGGAGGCAACCAGCCGCAGTTCGGCGACGGCCAGCAGTGCACGTGCGACGGCAAGACCTTCACGCTGAACCACGGCGCGGTCGTCATCGCCGCGATCACGAGCTGCACGAACACGTCGAACCCGAGCGTGATGCTCGCCGCCGGCCTGCTGGCGAAGAAGGCGGTGGAGAAGGGCCTGAGCGTGAAGCCCTGGGTGAAGACGTCGCTCGCGCCGGGCTCGAAGGTGGTGACCGACTACTTCGCCGCCTCGGGCGTGAACAAGTATCTCGACGAGCTCGGCTTCAACCTCGTCGGCTACGGCTGCACCACCTGCATCGGCAACTCGGGCCCCGTGCCCGAGCCGATCGCGCACGCGATCGAGGATGGCAAGCTGGTGGTGGCGAGCGTGCTCTCGGGGAACCGCAACTTCGAGGGGCGCATCAACCCGCTCACGCGGTACAACTACCTCGCGTCGCCGCCGCTCGTGGTGGCGTATGCGCTCGCCGGACGCATGGACCTCGACCTCACGCGCGAGCCCCTGGGGATCGGCAAGGACGGCCCCGTGTTCCTGCGTGACATCTGGCCGAGCGCGAAGGAAGTGCAGGACGAGATCATGCGCAGCGTGAAGCAGGAGTTCTTCCGGCGGCAGTACGCCGACGTCTTCAAGGGCGACGAGGACTGGCAGAAGCTCGACGTCCCGAAGGGAGAGACGTACGCCTGGCAGGGTGACTCGACGTACGTGAAGAACCCGCCCTACTTCGAGGGGATGACGATGCAGCCCCCCGGGGTGAAACCGATCACCGGCGCGAAGGCGCTGGCGCTGCTGGGCGATTCGATCACCACCGACCATATCTCGCCGGCGGGCAACATCCCGGCGGCGAGCCCGGCGGGGCAGTGGCTGATCGCGCAGGGCGTGGAGAAGAAGGACTTCAACTCGTACGGCTCGCGGCGCGGCAATCACGAGGTGATGATGCGCGGCACCTTCGCGAACATCCGCCTGCGGAACGAGATGGCGCCGGGCACCGAGGGCGGCTGGACCGCCACCGAGCCGGGCGGCACGCCGAAGTTCATCTACGACGCGGCGATGGAGTACCAGAAGCGGGGCACGCCGCTCGTCATCATCGCGGGCAAGGAGTACGGCACCGGCTCCTCGCGCGACTGGGCGGCGAAGGGCACGCTGCTGCTCGGTGTGCGCGCCGTGATCGCCGAGAGCTTCGAGCGCATCCACCGCTCCAACCTGGTGGGGATGGGCGTGCTTCCCCTCGAGTTCACCGGCGGCGACACCCGGCAGTCACTCGGACTCACCGGCTTCGAGACCTTCGACATCGAGGGGCTGGACGAGTCGCTCAAGGCGCACGGGACGCTGACGGTGAAGGCCGCGGGCCGCGACGGGAAGAGCAAGTCGTTCAAGGTCCTCTGCCGGATCGACACCCCGGAGGAGCTGAACTACTACAAGAACGGGGGCATCCTACCGTACGTGCTGCGGTCGCTGGCGCGGAAGTAACGGCAACCGAAGTACGGCGTACTTCGCACATCGTAGCGGGACCCCAGGGGGCTGGCCATTCCAATGAATGGCTGGCCCTTTCGGCAGTCAGGCCTCTCCGAAGAGCGTTTGGAACGGAAAAGGCCGGATGAACGGCCTGACACTGCCGGATCTTTCCCTCGCGTGATCTGGGCTCGGCGCGCCGAGGGCCAGCCTCGACATCGACATAGTCAAGGAATGGATTGGATCGGCCTCGGGATGCTCCAAGTGCATGGAGAGTGAAGTGCCGAGGAGAGAATCCGGCAGTTTTCGTAGTGAAGATCCGGCCCGTTCCGTTTCCTGCGTTTTTTCGTCGTTCACCAGCGCGTCCCGAAAGCGAAACGGGCCGCGCCCTGGAGAGCGCAGCCCGTCGGTCCCGATACGCAGTACGGAGGTACGTACTACGTCAGTTGCCGTGCACTATTTCGAGTAGACCGTCGTGTACGTGTACCCCGACGCGTAGTTCGTGAACTGGAGCTGGCCGTTCGAGACGGTGGCGTAGTACGGATTATACGGGTCCCTTGCGTCCGTGAACTCCACCGTGGTGCCGCTCAGCGCCCACGTGCCGTCGATCCTGTCGTCCGTGGAGATGCCGCTGTAGGTGTCGCGGTACGTGATCACATCGGTGAAGGTGCCGTTGCGATCGATGAGGATGTAACCACCCGTGATCTCCGTGCTGGCGTCCACGGCCACGGGAGGGGTCCGGCCGTCGACCGTGCGCAGCGTGTAGGTCCCCGACAGCACGGAGCTGGGGTTCGTCGTGTCCTGGCACGCGCTCGCGCTCATCGTGAGGGCGGCGGCGAAGGCCAGCATGAGGATTCGCTTCATCAGGGTTTTCTCCGGGTGAACCCGCTGCTGCGCGGGGGTCCGCACGCTGCGCGGACCGTTGGTGCTGCTGCTACGATCGGGACGACAACGCCAACCTCATGTCACGGATCGGCTCGCTGTTCAGGGGAGAAAGATGCCCGTCCCCATCCTGTATCCGGATGAAGACGGGCATCGTGTACATGGTGTCGCTCGGCCGTTATGGACGCTGGACGTCCACGTTGTTGCCGATCACGCCACCGAGAATGGCACCGGCCACGCCGCCGATCACGGCACCCTTGATCTTGTCGCGGCTCGTCACCGCGCCGATCACCGCACCGGCGCCCGCGCCGATGGCGGCATCACGCTTCGTGTGCTTCACCGGCGCCCGTGGCGCTGGAGCCGGATAGTACGTGCCGGAGCTCGAGCCACGCGAGCTGGACGAGCCGGACGAGCTGCGGCGCGCCGTCGAGGTGGTGCGACGCACTGGCGCCGGCGCTGGCGCGCGCATCGCGGGCTGCGGATACGTCGCCACCGCGTTGTACTGCTGCGGCACACCGTAGCCGACATACGGCTGCTCCGCCGGCGACACGAACTGCTGCGCCTGATACGGCTGCGCCTGCGCGGCGAGCGCCAGGTCGTTCTTCAGCGCGTCGTCGGGTCGCGCATCACTGCCGCGGCTGCACGCCCCCAGAAGTGCGAGAGCAGCGATCGGAGCCATCATCCCAAGTTTGCGCATTGAAATTCCTCCAGACGGAAACGGTCATTTGCCGCCCCTTCTATTGGCACGGAGCGGACCACTCCTCCAGTCGCTCCACGGGCACTTCCGGCGTGATTTTCCCTCGACGACGTCCATGGCACGAGAGGGCGGTGTCCACTTTTCTACACACGCGCCTGCGGGCTCGACGCTGAGAGTCGTGCGCCCGAGCGCGCAGTCGTGACGTGCGTCACCATTGCGCGGGTCGTGAACACCGGGCATCATTGCCGTCGACTCGCACGAGGTGTCTCATGAGGTTCAAGGCAGCAAGCCGCGTCACCATTGCAGCGCTGTTCGCCGTCGCCATCGGCGGGACCGCGCGTGCACAGCAGCCCACCGCCGCTGCGCCAGCGCCTGCCGCGCCCGACGTCGGCACCATGGCGCCCGACTTCGCTCTCACCGGTGCCACGCGCTACGGCGTTCTCCGCGATCCGGTGCGCCTCTCCGACTTCCGCGGCAAGACCGTCGTGCTCGCCTTCTTCTATCGGGCGAGGACCAAGGGCTGAACGGTCCAAATGGAGGCGTACCGTGATCAGTACGCCAGGCTCTTCAACGATGGACGTGGCGTGGTCGTGCTCGCCGTGAGCGTGGACGCCGACACCACGCTGGCTGCATGGGCGGGCGAGCTGCAGACGCCCGTCCTCTTCGCCAGCGACCCCGGCCAGAAGGTGGGCACGCTGTACGGTTCCATTCGCGGCACGGTGGACAATCGCAACCTGTTCGTGATCGATCCGTCGGGACGCATCACGAAGCGCTTCCTGCCGTTCAACGAGCTCGCGCAGACTGCGTACGACCAGCTCGCCGCGGCGGTGAAGGAGACCCTCCCCGCCGCGACGCGAGGGGCGCACTGAGGGCGGTCTGGTGGAGGTGACGGTCTCGTCACCTCCGCAGGGCCGCGCGCTGCTCTCGGCGCTGTACGAGGCGGCGGTCGCCGCCGTCGCGCCTGCATCGCTCGCTTCGGCTGCGCTCACCGATCTCGACGCGCGGCCCGACCAGCGCTTCTGGGTCTTCGCCTTCGGCAAGGCCGCCCCCGCCATGGCGCAGGGCGCCGTGGCGGCCCTGCGCCGCTCGCTGTACACCATCGCCGGCGGGGTGGTGGCGGGCGCGGAACCATCGGCGACGCCATTCAGCACGATTCGCAGCACGCACGGCGACCATCCGCTTCCCGGTGCGAAGTCCCTCGCCGCCGCGCAGCTGATCGGTGACACCGTCCCCGCCGTCCGGGGCGACGATGCGGCCGTGGTGCTCGTCAGCGGCGGCACGACGAGCCTCGTCGCCGCGCCCGTCCGTGGCGCGGAGCAATCCGACATCGAGCGGCTGTTCGTCCAGCTCATGGATGCCGGGCTCGACATCGGCCTGATGAACGCCGTGCGGAAGCGCTTCCTCCGCTGGGGCGCGGGACGGCTGGCGGTGGCGCTCGCTCCGGCGCGCACGCGCGTGCTCCTGCTGAGCGACGTGCCCGGCGACGCGCCGGCCGACATCGGCTCCGGGCCCTGTGCACCGGACGAATGGCGAGCGCGCGACCTGGTAGCGATGCTGGAAGACGCACGGCTGCTCGACCGGCTCCCCGCGTCCCTGCGCGAGTACCTGTCGTCGGTCTTCCGCGGCCTGTCCCCCGATACGCCGAAGGCGGGACATCCCGCGTTCGCGCACGTCAGCACCTGCGTCGTCGGCAGCAATGCGCTGGCGCTCGACGCCGCCTTCGCCCAGGCGAAGCAGCTGGGCGTCTCCGCCGAGCGAGGAGCGTTCGCGCTGTCGGGCGAGGCGGCGGCGTGCGGCGAGCGGATCGCACGGCTGCTGCTCGAGCGCGCGGCGAGCGGCCGCACCGGCTGCGTGATGTGGGGCGGCGAGACGACGGTGCAGCTCGGCGACGCGTCCGTGGCCCGGGGCACCGGCGGCCGCTGCCAGGAGCTGGCGCTCGCGGCCGCCCGCGTGCTCGCGAGCGGCGGCGATGAAGCGCGGCGAGTCACCATCCTCGCTGCCGGCACCGACGGACGCGACGGCCCGACCGACGCGACGGGCGCCTTCGCCGACGCCCTGCTCTGGCAGCGCATCGCCGACGCCGGCGCGGATCCCGCCGCGGCGCTCGCGCGTCACCGCTCGCACGCCGCGCTCGACGCTGGTGGCGCGCTCCTGCGCCGCGGTCCGACGGGAACCAATGTCATGGACGTCGTGATTGCTGTAGTCGAGTAGCGCGCCCGTTCCTTGCGCTAGCTTGTACGCAGACCCTGCAGCCGCGAGCCCTTCATGACCACTCGTCCGTTCACCGTCGGGATCATCCAGGACAGCGCCTCCCACGATGCGCAGGCCACGCTCGAGCAGGCCGTCGCCCACGTGCGCACGGCCGCGGAGCGCGGCGCACAGATCATCTGCCTCAAGGAGCTGTTCAACGCGCCGTACTTCTGCAAGTCGCAGCAGTGCGAGCGCTTCGACATCGCGGAGCCGATTCCCGGCCCTACCACCGACGTCATGCAGAAGCTGGCGCAGGAGCTGGAGGTGGTGCTCATCGTCCCCATCTTCGAGCGCCAGGCGCGCGGCGTCTACCGCAACTCGGCGGCGATCATCGACGCCGACGGTCGGCTGCTGGGCGTGTATCGCAAGATGCACATCCCCGACGATCCGCTCTTCAACGAGAAGTACTACTTCATCCCCGGCGACGCGTCGCACGACGATCGCATCGACAAGATCGGCGAGATCGCGAAGCAGGCGAGCGGCTTCCGCGTGTGGCACACGCGCTACGCCAGCATCGGCGTGCTGATCTGCTGGGACCAGTGGTATCCCGAGGCGGCGCGCATCACCAGCCTGCTCGGTGCCGACATCCTGTTCTATCCCACGGCCATCGGCTGGCACCCGTCGGAGAAGGCGTCGTTCGGCGAGGCGCAGGTGGACGCCTGGCGCACGATCCAGCGCTCGCACGCCATCGCCAACGGCGTGTTCGTCGCCTCCCCCAATCGCATCGGCCACGAGGAGGAGCCGGGCACGAACGGCATCGAGTTCTTCGGGCACTCGTTCATCGCCGACCCCTTCGGCCGCATCCTCGCCGACGCGCCGAACACCGAGGAGTCGATTCTGGTGGCCACGTGCGACCCGAAGCTGATCGAGGACACGCGGCGCAACTGGCCTTTCCTGCGGGACCGGCGGATCGACGCGTATGCGCCCATCCTTTCGCGATATCTGGGCGCATAACTGGATCAACGGTTTTTCGGCTTGTCGGTGCTTCTGTTGACGGCCGGCCTCGGTCAGCGTCTGCGTCCCGAGGCCGGCCGTGAACCGACAAGCCGATGAACCGACGAACATCGTCTCCCATCCGAATGCCTTCTTACCGCTTCCCCCCCGAGTGGTCCCCCCATGCGGCCACCTGGATCGCGTGGCCGCATCACGAGCCGGACTGGCCCGGGAAGATCGGCGCCATCGTCTGGGTCTACGCCGAGATCGCGCGCGTGATCGCGCAGTGCGAGCGCGTGGAGATCCTCTGCCACGACGAGGACGTGCGGCAGTCGGCGCAGGCGCACCTCGCGGCGCACGGCGTGGAGCACAACGTGCGGCTCCACGTGGTGCCCAGCGATCGCGTGTGGCTCCGCGACTCCGCGCCCACCTTCGTCCGTGACGACTCCGGTCGCATGACGCTCATGAACTGGGGCTTCAACGCGTGGGCGAAGTATCCCAACTACGCGCGCGACGCGCAGGTGGGCGCGGCAATCCAGCGCATCACCGGGCTGCCGCGCGTGGAGCCCGCGCGCCCCGACGACGGCGCGCGACTCATCCTCGAGGGAGGCGGCATCGAGACGGATGGCGAGGGCACGCTGCTCGTCACCGAGGAGTGGCTCCTGTCCGACGTGCAGGTGCGCAACCCGGGGCTCACGCGGGCCGGCTACGAGCGCGCATTCCGCGACTACCTCGGCATTCGCGAGACCATCTGGCTCGGCGAGGGATGCGTGGGCGACGACACCCACGGGCATGTGGACGACATCGCGCGGTTCGTCGCCCCCGGCGTGATCGTGCTCGCGTACGAGGAGGATCCTGCCGACGACGAGAACCACCGGCGCTCGGAGGACAACCTGCGACGCCTCGAGCTCGCCGGCGCCGGGACCGGTGCGCTGAAGGTGGTGAAGCTCCCCTATCCGCGCCCGGTGACGATGAACGGCGAGCGACTGCCGGCGAGCTACGCCAACTTCTACATCACCAACGGTGCGGTGCTCGTGCCCACCTTCAACGACCGGAACGACCGTATCGCGCTCAACACCATCGCGTCGCTCATGCCGGACCGCCAGGTGATCGGGGTGCACGCGGTGGATCTCGTGTGGGGGTTCGGGACGCTGCACTGCCTGACGCAGCAGCAACCGGCCTGACTGACGGAGGGTCTGACCCACTCGCCCGCCTTCGGCGGGCTCGTTCGTCTGACCCGCTCGGCCGCCTCCGGCGGCCTGCTCGTCTGACACGCTCGCGCGCCTGTGGCGCGCTGCTCGTCTAGCGGCGGTAGTGCTCCATGTGGCGAGTCGAGCCTCCACACCCGTGCACGAAGAGCGGCGCTACGCGCCGCGAGTGAGTCCGACGAGCGGCCGGCGGCGAAGCCGCCAAGCGGGTCCGACCCGAAAAGGTCCATCCCTTGCACCGCTCCCTGCCCATGAAGATCACCCTGCTTTCCGACGACGCCATCCGCCTCGAGCCGACGGCCGGGCCGCTCACCGTCGAAGCACCGTCCGCCGACGTCCAGTACTCCCCCTTCCAGATGCTGGCGAGCGGCCTGGCGAGCTGCACCTTTTCGGTGCTCTACTCGTGGGCGACCCACGCCGATCTCTCGGTGGACGACCTCGCGATCGAGGTGCACTGGAGCTTCGCCGACGATCCGCACCGGATGTCGGACGTCCGCCTGGTGCTCGACTGGCCATCGCTGCCGGCGAATCGCGGCGCTGCGGCACGGCGCGCGTCGGAGCTGTGCACCATCCACGCGACGCTCACGCACCCCCCCACGATCGGCGTGTCCATCGGCGGCGGACCGACGGCGCACGAGCACCATCACGCCGGGGCGTCCGCGTGACCGTTCCGGTCGTCCGCTTCACGGTCGCCGGTCAGGAGGCGCCGGCCCACGGGCTCGGCCGCGCGTACACCGTCGTGTTCGACGGCGACTGCAAGGTGTGCACGCGACTCGCCGGCGTGCTGCGCAAGTGGGACGGCGGCCGCATGCTGGAAGTCGTGCCGTCGCAGCAGCCGGGCGTCACCGCTCGCTTCCCATGGATCCCCATGCATGCGTACGCCGAGGCGCTGCAGCTCATCGCGGCCGACGGGACCACCTGGCAGGGCGCGGCGGCGATCGAGCAACTGCTGACCGTCCTGCCACGCGGACGCCTGATCGCCTGGGTATTCAGGATCCCCTTCGTCCGCACCATCGCCGATCGCTTCTACCGCTGGTTCGCGCGCAACCGCTACCGCCTCGGCTGCGGTGCGCACTGCCAGTCGCGCCCGCTGGACGTCATCTGGGACGAGGCGGAGAAGGCGCGCTAGCCCCCTACGCCGTGCTGGCGATCCGCTCCGCGTTCTCGGTGCGCTTCCGCCTGAGCGCGAGGTCGTCCACCCACTTCTCCACGCGCTTCGCCTCCTCGTCGTCCAGCGAACGGCTCTCCGCCTGGACGCCCTCGGGAGCACGGCCGCCACTGAGCCTGATCACGTTCTCCACGACCTCCGTCCACGTCTGCCCCTGCAGGCGGTCGCCGAGCGTGCGCATCGCGATGAGGTCCAGCACGTTGGCGGCGCGATCGAAGACCTCGACCTCGAAGCGGACTCCATTCGGCGCGTGTGCGGTGCTGAAGTGCACGGCCCCCGCGAGCGGATGGCCTTCGAGGGTGAGCAGCGTGGTGCCACGATTGCCAAGCTCGGCCACCCTGACCTGCACGTGGCCGCGCATCGGCAGGGCCAGAGTGATGCTCTCGCCGTCCTCGATGACGTCGGAGGTGGAAGGTTCGGGCGCCGCTTCCACGAACACCGGGAGCACTTCGTTGAAGTGCGTGCGGAAAAGCTGGAAGAGCGAGTCGGCGTCGTACGTCGAGGCGGTGACGTCGGCCCAGTAACGCTTCCGCTTCAGGGTCCCGATTCCCTCTGACGGCAACTGTTCCGGCTGCAGGTCGGCCAGCCGCTGCAGTCCCGCGTCGAGTGGCGTGGGCTGGATGTGCAGCACGTCCACGAGGGCATTCGTCCCCCCTGCCTCGATGGCGTTCCCCTCGTGCAGCATGGTGACCTGCTGCGCGTTGAACGACATGTCCCACCCCACGAGCGACACCGCCTTCGAGCCCAGCGTGGCGAGGAAATCGGGCACCGACACCGCCATCACCGAGCGTCCCGTGATGCGTGAGAGTCGCTCGATGAGGTCGTTCTGCGACGTGCGCTCCCCTCCGGCCAGGTCGAGCTCGCGTTTCGCGAGGTCCGGTCGCTCCACCACCGTGGCCAGCGCATTCGCCACGTCCTCCCACCAGATGGGCTGGATGGGCTGGTCGCCATCGCCGATGCGGGGAACGACGGGGCTCGGGCTCCGCACCATGCGCAGCAGCAGCGAGATCTGCTCGTCGCCCGGGCCATAGACATTCCCTGGCCGGCAGATGCTCCATGCGCCAGGGAAGCGGCGCACCAGCGCCTCGGCGTCGCGCTTCGACTTGTGATAGTCCGATTCTCCCGACGGCGCGCCGAGCGACGAGACGAAGATGAAGCGGCCGACCTTCGCGCGCTCGGCCTCGGCGATCATGTTCGCCGTGCCCTGCACGTTCACCGTGGCGAAGGAGGCATCGTCGCTCTCGTCCACGATGCCGACCATGTGGAGGATAACGTCGCAGCCGTCGGCAGCGCCGCGGAGCGACGACACCTTCGCCACGTCGCCGGGCCAGGGGGTCACCCCGGACGGCCACTGCCGCACGTCGTGCTCGGCGTGCCTCGAGACCAGCACCACGGAATGGCCGCGCCTGACCAGTTCCGTGACCGTGCCGGCGCCGACGACTCCCGTTCCCCCCGTGACGAGCACCTTCATGCACCCACCTCCATGGGGAGGCTCAAGGCAGGACGGGTGCCAGCCGATACTGGAGTGACGCGGGGCACGCCCTCTCGTCATTCCAGCGAAACGGCGACGCCGCCGGCTCTTGACGTCCCCAGACCCGACTTCCGTTGCCGAAGCGACTTCTGCTGCTGCTCCTGCTGGCCGCCTGCACGCGAGGCGGCTCCTCGACCGTGACCTTCGGTGCGGCGGGGCCCTGGAAGCAGGGCTATGGCGTCATGACGAAGCGCGGCATCGAGCTCGCGCTCGAGGAGATCAACGCCCGCCCCGAGCGCCAGGCGCACCCGCTGCGCATCGTCTTCCAGGACGACGACGGCGATGGCCAGAAGGCGAGCCGGATCGCGCAGCAGTTCGTGGACTCGGCCGACATCTCCGCGGTCATCGGTCACGTGAACTCCGGCGCGATGGTCGCCGCGGCGCAGGTGTACGACGGCCACCTGGCGGCGGTCGCGACGTCGGCCACCTCGCCCGCCCTCACCGGGATCTCGCCGTGGGCGTTCCGGGTGATCAGCAGCGACTCCGCGAACGGCATCGACATCGCGCGCTTCGCCAACCGGCTCGGGCTCAAGCGTGCCGCCATCCTCTACGAGAACAACACCTACGGCCGGGGCCTCAGCGACTCCTTTCGCCGCGGCTTCGCCGGTGAGGTGATCAGCATGGACCCGATCGGCGAGGGCGGCGAGCAGCCGTTCGAGCCGTTCGTGTCGTACTACAAGCAGCGCAAGCCGGACGTGGTGTTCGTCGCCGGCACCGACGCGTCGGGGCTCGCCTTCCTGAAGGAAGTGCGCCGCCAGCAGCTCGCCGTGGACCTGATCGGCGGGGACGGCTGGAGCGGCCTGAGCGTGGACACCCTCCGCTCGCAGGGCGTGTTCGCCGGCGTGCCCTTCACGGCGCAGGATCCGCGGCCCGAGGCGCAGAAGTTCGTGCAGGCGTTCGAGGCCAAATACCACCTCTCGCCCGACAACAACGCTGCCCTCGCCTATGACGCGACGCAGCTGCTCTACCAGGCGTCGCAGGCCGTGGGCCCCGACCGGAAGAAGATCCGTGACTACCTCGCCGGCCTCACCCCGGAAACGGCCTTCCACGGCGTGACCGGTGCGATCTCCTTCCTGCCCACCGGCGATCCGGTCGGCAAGAGCGTCGTGATGACACGCATCGACCACGGCAGGCTTCGCGTGGCGGGGATGAGCGAATGACGGGACCGACCGCCACCTTCGCCACGATGACGCGCGGGAAGCGCGGCACCATCCGCACGCGCCTCGTCCGCGGCTTCGGCGTGCTCGTACTGCTGCTGGTCGTGGCCGGCGTCCTCGCACGCCGGACGATGACCCAGATGGCCGACGCGATCGGTTCGACGCTCGAGGGAGTGCAGACCGAAGCGCAGCAGAGCGCGCAGCTCTCGGCGGACGTCTCGCAGTCGCTGGAGGCGGCGAGCCGCTACGTCGAAACGCGCGACTCCAGCGCGCTCGACGCGTTCCACCGCTACGGCGCGCAGGCGCACCTCGTGCAGCGCGACATGAACGCGCGGCTCAGCCAGACGCCGGACAACGCCGCCATCCGCAAGGAAGAGGAGGCGGGCGTCATCGCC
>DASURL010000046.1:0-17137 GCA_036280075.1 Gemmatimonadaceae bacterium
GCCGCAGCTGCAGGACGTGCCGGCCACGCCGGCCCAGCCGGCTCCGGCCACCTCCACGCCGAGCGGCACGCCGGCGTCGCGTCCCACGACGAGCCGCCCCAGCACCACGACCTCGCGGCCGACCACGACGAAGAAGCCCACCCCGACCACCTCGACCACGGCGTCGGGCAACACGGTCACGCGTAACCCGGCGGGCAGTGCCAGCGGTGGCGGGGCGGTGGGCACCATCGCCTCGGGCACGTCGCTGAGCCTGCGGTCCAACGCTCGCGTCTGCACCAACACCTACAAGGTCGGCCAGACCTTCACCGCCAGCCTGGCGAACGCCGTGAGCGGCTCCAATGGCGCCACCATCCCTGCCGGCGCGAACCTGACCCTCGAGGTCACGCAGCTCAAGCGCAGCGAGAACGTGAACGACAAGATCGTCATGGAGTTCGCCGTGAAGTCGGTGAGCTTCGGCGGCCATACCTACGCCGTGAATGGTGAAGTGGCGAGCGCCGACGTCCAGCGCGTCCGCAACCAGCCGCAGAGCAAGGACGTCCAGAAGGTCGCGACGGGCGCCGTCATCGGTGCCATCGCCGGCCAGATCCTCGGCAAGAACACCAAGTCCACGGTCGTCGGCGCGGCGGCGGGGGCGGCGGCCGGTGCCGGGGCCGCGGCGGCTACGGCCAACTACGAGGGGTGCGTCCCGGACGGTGGGGCGATCGTTGTCAACCTCAGCGCGCCGCTGCAGGTCCGGGTCAGCACCTGACCGAACCGCCTCGGGCGGGGTATATACGGGGGTCGGCGCCATCGCCGGCCCCCGTTTCGTTCGGCCAACAGTTGCCGCCGCGACGGTGCATTCATCTGTGGCGTCCGGCCTCCGGCTGGCGCCCGCTTCGTCGACAGGCATCATGTCCCGACTCGTCTCACTCTCGCTCGTCGCCCTCCTCGCCGCGCCGGCGGTCGCCGGGGCGCAGTACCAGAACGTCCGGAACTCGCGGGATGGCGCGCTCGTGATCCCGCACGTGGCGCCCTCGGTCGCGACGCTCGCCGTCCGCTACGGCGGCGACCTGCAGCTGAGCCAGGCACAGCTCGATTCCATCCTGGCGGTGCGCCAGCGGCAGGATTCCGCCAACGCGCCCTGGCTCCGCACCCTCGATTCCCTGCGCAACGGCCCGCGCCCGGTGAACCCGCTCGACCTGAGCCAGGAGCAGCGCGAGCAGCTCGCGAAGCAGCGCGCCACCCTCCGGTCGGCGATGGACGCCCTGCGCGCCACGAACGACGCCGCGCGCCTGCAGGTGATGGCCGTCCTCACCCCCGACCAGCAGCAGAAGGCGGCGCAGCTCGAGAGCGACGCGCAGAAGCTCGCGCGCGCCGAGACGGAGCGCCGGGCCGATGAGGGCTACTATGGCCGCCGCGGCATGTACGACCAACTGCTCCCGATTCCCGAGGATTGACGGCAACGACCGCAGCGCGCCCCCTCCTGGTGAGCCCCACCCACTCGCCAGATTCCTTCGACTCGTCGGCCGCCGACGAGCGTCGCGCCACCATCGAGCGTGACGCCGCGCTCGTGCGCCGCGTGCGGGACGGGGACACCGCGGCGTTCGACGAGATCGTGAAGGCGTACATGCGCCCGGTGTTCCAGGTGGCGTACCGGGTGGTGGGGCATCGCGAGGACGCGGAAGACCTCGTCCAGGACTGCTTCCTGGCGGCCTTCCAGTACCTCGACTCGTACGACGTGGATCGCCCGTTCGGGCCGTGGATCACCCGCATCGTGCTCAACCGCGGCGCGAACCTGCGCCGCTCGCGGGCGCGGCGCGCCACCGAGCCGGAGACGGACGCGGTGAGCCCCGCGCCGTCGGCGCTCGACGAGACCACCCGCGCCGAAGCACGCGCGAAGCTCGAGGAAGTGATGGCCACGCTGAACGAGCGCCAGCGGATGATCGTGACGATGTTCGACGTGGATGGCATGACGAGCACCGAGATCGGCGAGCGGCTGGAGCTCGCACCCGGTACGGTGCGGTGGCACCTGCACGAGGCGCGGCGCGTCCTGCGCGCCGCCCTCGCGCGTTTCATCGAGGACGAGCCATGACGGACCTGCACCTGCATCGCGGCGCGAGCGCGCCGACGGACGAGCCGCGCCGCGACCCGCGGCTCGGCGGACTGCTGCGCGACCTCATGGGGCCGATTCCCATGCGCGAGGTGAACTGGGATGCGCTCGCCGGCCGCGTGAGCGCCGCCATTCGTGCCCGCCAGACGCCCTGGTGGGGATACGTGGACCGCTGGCAGCGGCGCGCCATCCCCCTCGCCCTCGCCGCCGGCCTGCTCAGCGCCACCCTGCTCGTGCACTCCTGGCTCACGCATCCCGAGGCGCTCATCACCGCGCCGGACATGGTCTCCGCCGTCGTGGCGGGCGCGCCGGCCGAAGACGCGGCCACCTTCTTCTCGCACAGCGTCACCAGCGCCGCCGCCTACCGGGTCGACTTCCTGGAATGATCGCCAGTCCGTCCCGTGCCGCCCTCGTCATCGTCGCCGTCATCATCGGCAGTGCGCTCGCCGGCGCGGCGGTGGATCACGCCATCGTGCTGCGCAACCCGCGCCGCTTCCAGCCCGTGGTCCTCATGGAAGGCGGCGAGGCCGCCGCGTCCCGCCGCACCGACATGCTCGAGCGGCTCACCGACGAGCTGTCGCTGCGGCCGGAGCAGCGCGCCGCCATCGACTCCATCATGCGGCACACCGACTCGGTGCTGCACGACCTGCGGCTCGAGGTGCAGCCGCGCGTCCAGCAGGCGCTGGACGACTCGCGTCACCAGATCGAGGGGCAGCTCGACTCCGCGCAACGCGCCAGCTTCAACGCCCGCCAGCCGGCGCGCCGCTGGCGCATCCCGCAGTAGCGCGACGGGTCAGTAACCGATCGGCTGGCCGCTCGAGCGCGGGTCGCTCATCCCCTCGTACCCGCCCTGCACCCGCATCACCGCGTTCACCAGCCCCACGCCGCGCGACCACCCGACGTTGTAGCCCATCGCGCGCAGCGAGTCGGCCACCGCGGCCGTCACGCCACCCTGCTCGATGTACAGCGTGTCCGGCAGCGCCTGATGGTGCACGCGCGGCGCACTCATCGCCTCGGCGAGCGTCATCCCGTAGTCGAGCACGTTCAGGATCACCTCGCTCGTGCTCGTGATGATGCGCGGCCCGCCACGGCTCCCCGCCACGAGCAGCAGCCTGCCGTCGCGGCCGAGCACGATCGTCGGCGACATCGCGCTCAGCATCCGCTTCCCCGGCTGGATCGCGTTCGCCTCCCCCTGCACGAGCCCGAACATGTTCGGCTTCCCCGGCTGCGCCGCGAAGTCGTCCATCTCGTCGTTGAGGAAGAACCCCGCCGACCGCAGGTAGACGCCCGAGCCGTACAGGTTGTTGATCGTCGTCGTCGTCGCCACGGCGTTGCCCCGATCGTCCACCACCGAGTAGTGCGTCGTCTGCATCCCCTCGCGGATCGTGCCGCCGATGGTCGACGTGGGCGTGGCGCGATCGTGCCCGATCGTCGCGCGCAGCGACGCCGCGTACCCCTTGTCGGTGAGCTGCGCGATCGGCACCGACACGAACGCCGGATCGGCGAGCTTGGCGTTGCGGTCGATGAACGCGCGCTGGTAGGCCGAGCCCTCCAGGTGCGCCCACCGCGCGCTGCCGAAGGGCGGCATCGGCGAGAACCCCTCGAGGATGTTCAGCGCCTCGGTGATCGTCACCCCGCCCGACGACGACGGCGGCATGGTGAGCAGGGTGTAGCCGCGATACGTGGACCGGATCGGCTCACGCCACACCGGCTGGTAGCGCGCGAGATCCGCCAGCGTGATGATCCCGCCCTGCTGCTGCAGCTCGCTCGTCCACGCGCGCGCGATCTCCCCCTCGTAGAACGCGCTCCGGCCACGCTCGGCGATCGCGCGCAGCGTGCGCGCCAGCGCCGGCTGCCGGAAGGTGGAACCGATCGCCGGCGGCTGGCCGTTCGGCAGGAAGGCCGAGTCGCCCGCGAACTCGCCGATCAGCTCGCGATTGTTGCGCACCGAGTTGAAGAACGCGGTGTCCACCGTGAAGCCCTGCTCGGCGTAGCGGATGGCCGGCGCCATCACCTGCGCCAGCGACATGGTGCCGTACTTCGCCAGCGCCGCGGTGAGGCCCGCCACGGCGCCCGGCACCCCCGACGCCGTCGGGCCCACGATCGACTTGTCGGTCAGCGTGCCGGTCGAGTCCAGGTACATGTTCCGCGTGGCGGCCAGCGGCGCGATCTCGCGATAGTCGAGCGCCGCGGCCCGGCCGTCGGCCAGGTGGATGACCATGTATCCGCCGCCACCGAGGTTTCCCGCCTCGGGGTACACCGTCGCGAGCGCGAAGCCGACCGCCACCGCCGCATCCACCGCGTTGCCGCCCTGCTTCAGGATTTCCACGCCGGCCTGGCTCGCCAGCGGCGCGTCGCTCGCGACCATCGCATGCGAGCCGAACACCGCGCCGCACGCCGCACGAAGCCGCCACGTGTCAGGAAAGCGCGGGCTCGCCGTCGCGCCCGTGCACGTCGCCGAGCGAGGCGTGCCGATGTCCGTCGCGCCCGGCGCAGCCACCGGTGGCGGAGCGGGTTGCGGACGACAGGCGGCGAGGACGACGAGACCGGCGAGTGCGAGGCGGAAGTTCACGGCGACGACTGGTGAAGGTGACGACCTAGCGCGTGCGCGCACCCAGCCCGAAGCGGGCGACGATGCGCGTCGTGGTGAGCCGCGCGCTGGTGGATTCCCCGGCGCTGAGCCCGGTCTTCTGGTGCAGCGTGGTGATCTGGTCCTGCACCACGTCCACGCTGAACCGCGGCGTGAGATTGTAGCCCACGCCGTAGCCGAAGCCGAAGCTGAAGTCGGTGTCGGCACCGCGCGGACCGATGGACGCGTCGCTGCCGCGCGCCCTGAAGTTGTAGTAGAGCGTGGCGCCCGCGCTCAGCTCGAGCACGGTGTGGAACTGGCTCCCGCTCGTGACGTGGAGCGAGCCGAGGAGCTGCGACACGTTCGCGTCGGCATCGGTGCCGGAGATCGCGTCGCCTCCAATCACGGACGTGTAGCGCAGCGGCACGCGTGCCGTGGTGCCGCGCACGCCGAGCGACGCGCCGCCGCCGAAGTTCTTCTCCAGCGCCACGGCGAACTGCGTGGCGTCACTGAAGTCCCACCGGCTGCTCGTCGCACCGTCCGCCAACCCCCACGGCTGCAGCAGCCCGACACCGAGCGACACGAACGTCGCCGGCTCCTGGAACGGCATGCCGCCGCGACGGATGATCTGCGCGTCGGCGGACGCGGGAAGGGCGATGGCGAGCGCGAGCAACAGCAGTCGGCGCATGCACGCTCCGATGGGTTGCGGGTGGCGAACGGCGTCCGGTAACTTAGCCGGGGCGCGCGGGAGACGACAACACACATCTACCCGGCGAATCACGCAGCGTTCTCTCTCCTCCGCCCAGTGTCATCCAGAGTCGTCGACCCACGCGTCACCGAGCGGCGCAACCCGCGCACGCAGCAGATCGACCTCGCCGAACCGCTCGGCATCGTGGACCTCATGCTCGCCGAGGACGAGACCGTCCCGCGCGCCGTGGCCACCCAGCGCGAGCAGATTGCCGATGCGATCGCCGCCGCCGAGTCCACCTTCCGCGCCGGCGGCCGCCTCTTCTACGTGGGCGCCGGCACCTCTGGCCGGCTTGGCGTGCTCGACGCGTCGGAGTGCCCGCCCACCTTCGGCACCGACCCGGAGATGGTGCAGGGGATCATCGCCGGCGGCACGCCCGCGCTCACCAGCGCGCAGGAAGGCGCCGAGGACGACCTCGAGCAGGCGCGCCGCGACCTCGCCGCGCGCGGCGTGCGCAAGGGCGACTTCGTCGTCGGCATCGCCGCATCGGGAACCACGCCCTACGTGCGCGTGGCGCTGACGTACGCGAAGGAGATCGGCGCGCGCACCGCGATCGTTGCCTGTTCGCCGCCGCCGCCGGAGACGATGGCGCAGGTGGAGATTCCCATCGTCGCCATCACGGGCCCGGAAGTCGTCACCGGCAGCACGCGCCTCAAGGCCGGCACGGCGACGAAGCTGATCCTCAACATGATCACCACCGGCGCGATGATCCGGCTCGGCAAGACCTTCGGCAACCTGATGGTGGACCTGCGCGCCACCAACGCCAAGCTCGCCGATCGCAGCGAGCGCATCGTCGCCGAGGTGTGCGGCCTCACGCGCGAGCAGTCACGCACGCTGCTCGGCCTCGCCAATGGCAGCGTGAAGCTCGCCATCGTGATGCAGGCGCTCGGCGTGAGCGCCGAGGAGGCCACGAAGCGGCTCGCCGAGCACGGTGGGGTGATCCGTCGCGTGATCGACGCGCCGCCGCCGGTGGTCGGATGACGAGCGGCGCCACGCGCCGCGGCGGCGTCTACTGCGGGCTCATGTCCGGCACGTCCTTGGACGGCATCTCCGCCGCCGTGGCGCGCTTCACGCCGAGTGACGGTGCGCGCTACGACGTGGAGCTCCTCGGCTTCCACGTGCACGAGTATTCCCGGCTGCAGCGCGAGCGCATGCTCGCCGCCATGCGCGAGGCGACGGCGCGCGAGTACTGCCGCCTCGCCGTGGACTTCGGCGGCTGGCTCGCCGACGCCGCCGTCGCCGTGCTCGCGGACGCGGGCGTCTCGCGCGCCGACGTGCGCGCCGTCGGCTCGCATGGCCAGACCCTCTGGCACGAGCCCGGCCACTCCACCTGGCAGCTCGACGCACCGGCGGTGATCGCCGAGCGCACGGGCCTGCCGGTGGTCAGCGATTTCCGTGTGCGCGACGTGGCCGCGGGCGGGCAGGGGGCGCCCCTCGTCCCCATCGCCGACGCGCTGCTCTTCTCCGGCAACGAGTGGCGCGCGCTGCAGAACATCGGCGGCATCGGCAACGTCACGGTGGTTCCTCCCGACGGCACCCTCGCCAGCGTGCGCGCCTTCGACACCGGCCCCGGCGTGGGCGTGCTCGACGCCGTCGTCCGCATCGTGGATCCCTCACTCCGCTACGACGAGGACGGCCGCATCGCGGCGCGTGGCCGCGTGCTGCAGCCGGTGGTGAACCAGCTCCTCTCGGAGCCCTACTTCCGCGCCGCGCCGCCGAAGAGCACCGGCCGCGAGCTGTTCGACCCGGCGTACGTGCAGCGCCTGATCGCCCTCTGCCGCGCGCAGGACGCAGACGTGACCGACGCCGACCTCGTCGCCACCGCCACCGCCCTCACCGCGCAGAGCATCGGCGACGCCTACCACCGCTTCATCCCCGAGCCGATCACGGAAACGCTGATCGCGGGCGGCGGCGCGAAGAACGCGACCCTGCGCCGCATGATCGCCGACGCCGTGGCGCCGCTCAAGGTGACGACCTTCGACGAGCGCTACTTCGACGGCGAGGCGAAGGAAGCCGTGGCGTTCGCGCTCCTGGCACACCTGCACCTCGAAGGCATCCCCGGCAACGTCCCCACCGCCACCGGCGCACGAGGGCCGCGCGTGCTCGGGATGCTCACGCCGGCGTAGCCACGCATCAGGCGGCTCCATGGCGCGCGGAGCCGTCCTACTCGCGGAGCCGATCCGTACGATCCGAAAAATCCGTATGATCCGTGAATCCCTCGACTGAGTGGCCAGTCAACCCGCACGGAGCACGAATTTACGCGGAGCTACGGCGACGCGGGCGTGGCAGACGCCGGTGCCGTCTTCGCCGGTGCCGGCCCGATCACCTGCTCGGCCGTCCGATAGACCCACCACATCGCCGCCGCGAACATGACGAGGAGGAGCAGCATCGCGATCAGCGTTCCGCGGCTGCGGCGGCGCGCGGCGTCGTCGCTCGGGATGGACGACGTCAGCACGAACGCCTCGGGCGGCAGCGTGCTCGGGCGCTTCGCCGCCGGCATCTCCTTCGTCGTCGCCGTGCCGATCGTGTCCACCACTGGCGTCGGGCCGGAATCGGTGGAGAGGGGGAAGGTGCGGTGCCCCACGTCGTCCGTCTCCGCCGGGGACTCCAGTCCCGCTCCCTCGAACCGCGCGGCTACCACGGTGATGTTGTCCGGCCCTCCGCTCTCGTTCGCCAGCTCGATCAGCCGGTTGCACGCCGCGGCCAGGTCCTTCTCGCTCGACACCACGCGCGCGATCTCGTCGGCGCGCACCTGGCCGCTCAGCCCATCGCTGCACAGCACCAGCACGTCGCCGCGACGCACCCGCTGGTGGGTGAGGTCCACCTTGATGTTCGCCTCGGGGCCGAGTGCCTGGAGGATGATGTTGCGCCGCTCGCTCTGCTCGGCTTCCTCCTCCGTCATCTCCCCAGCCTCGATCAGCTTCTGCATCAGCGACTGATCCTTCGTGATCTGTCGCCCCACGCCGCCGCGCACCAGGTAGGCGCGGCTGTCTCCCACCTGCGCCAGGTAAAGCGTGTCGCCAAGGATGCCGGCCACGGTCGCCGTCGTCCCCATGCCGCGGTACTCGGGGTGCTCCACGGCGAAGGCATGGATGTGGGCGTTGGCGGCGGCGGTGGCGCGCTTGATCGCCGTGGCGAAGCGCTCGTCGTTCGGCGGCTCCCCCTGGCCGACCGATTCCTGCAGCTCCCGCTGCACGATCTCCACCGCCATCTCGCTGGCAATCTCGCCCGCCGCGGCGCCCCCCATCCCGTCCGCCACCATGAACAGCGAGCCGCGGTCGCCCACCTCGTGCGTCCGTACCGCCGGCTCGAGCGACACCTTCGCACGCGTCAGGTCGGCGACCATGAACGCGTCCTCGTTGTGCTCGCGCGTGCGGCCCACGTCGGTCTGCCCGTAAACGTGGACGATCACTGCTGCCTGCGGCCGTGTGCTCATCAGCTCCCTGTACGGAAATGCCCAGCCATCGGATTCCGGGCCGGGCGGCACGTTCGGCCGTGCGGGAGAAGCAGGCGCGGCGCGCGAACGGCGTGGAGCGCGAATATAGGACGGGCGAACGAGAGGCGTCAACAAATCGCCGCCCTCGCGTTAGCTTCCCGCCATGCCACTGCCTCGCTCAGCTCGCGCCGCGCTGGCGCTCCTGGCCCTCGCCGGCGCCTGTCGCACCGGCGCCACCGTGCCCGGCTCTTCCCCCGCGCCGGCGCCGACCGCGGCTCCCCCCGCGCTCCCGCCGATCCCGCTCGTGGACGGCCCCCTCGCCATCGACGTCGTCTACCCGCGCGAGAACCAGGTCGTCACCTCGCGCGACTCCAACTTCGTCTTTGGCTCCATCGGGAGCGGCAAGGCCGCGCTGACCGTGAATGGCGTCCCCGCCCGCGTCTACCCGAACGGGGCATTCATCATCTTCCTCGCCAACCCGCCCGCCGATTCGGCGCGCTACACCCTCGTGGCCACCCGCGGCGCCGACACCGCGCGCAGCGTGCGCAACATCCGCTACCCGGCACGCCTCGCCGCGCCGCCCGTGGTGCCGCCACCCGCGCCCGACAGCACCGCGGCGCGCGCGAAGCCGGAAGCGCTCGCCACCTCCCGCGCCGACACCATCGCCGCCCTGAACGCGCGACTCGACACCCTCGCCGCGTCGCTGAAGGCCGGCCGCCCCATCGGGCTCGTCCAGGTCGGCGAGCCCTCCGCCGCCGACGACACCGACCGCGTCATCAACGGCCGGCCCATCGCCGGCGGCACGTACAAATGGTTCTTCATGCCGGGCACCGTCGTCCCCCTCGTCGGGCGCGATGGCGGCTTCTACCGCGTGCGCGTCGCCGAAACCCTCGACCTGTTCGTCGACTCCACCGAGGCGCGCATCCTCCCCGACTCCGCGTCCGCCCCGCGTCGCGTGATGTCCAACATGAAGGTGCGCGGCGCGCCGCTCGGCGAGGACGTCGTCATCCCGATCGGTGCCCGCGCGCCGTACTTCGTGGAGGAGAACGACCGCGCCATCGTGCTCACCCTCTACGGCGTGCGCGGCAACACCGACATCGTCAACTACGCTCCCGCCGACAGCATGATCCGCACGGTGGAGTGGGTGCAGGAGACGGATGACCGCGCGCGCGTCACCGTGAACCTGCGCGCCGCGCCGTACGGCTACCTGGTGCTGTGGGAGAACAACGCCCTCGTGCTGCGGCTGCGCGGCCGTCCCGCCATCAACCAGCATCACCCGCTCGCCGGCCTCACCATCGCCGTCGATCCGGGGCATCCGCCCATCGGCGCCACCGGTCCCACCGGGCTGTGGGAGCCGCAGGCCACCCTGCCCGTCGGCTTCCGCCTGAAGCAGATCCTCGAGGAGCGCGGCGCCACCGTCGTCATGACGCGCATCACCGACTCCGCGGTCGCGCTCGGCGACCGCCCGATCATCGCGCGCAAGGCGAACGTCAATGCCTTCGTCTCCATCCACTACAACGCCTATCCCGACGGGGTGAACCCCTTCGTCGCGCCGGGCACGGGGACGTACTTCTTCCGCACCCACAGCGAACCGCTCGCGCGCCTCGTCCAGCGCGGCCTCGTCTCGCACCTCGGCCTCATGGACCTCGGCGTGAACTACGACAACCTCGCCGTGGTGCGCGGCACCTGGTATCCCGCCGTGCTCTGCGAGGGGGCGTTCATCATGCTCCCCGACCAGGAGGCCGCGATGCGCACGCCGGAGTTCCAGGACCGCTACGCGCGCGGCATCGCCGACGGGCTCGAGGAGTACTTCCGCACCCTGCCGTCGCGCTGATGCGAATGCATCGCCTCGCGCTGCTCGCGCTGGGCATCCTGGGCAGCATTGTGCTCGCGCCCGCGGTGGCGCGGGCGCAGCCCGCGCCCTGGCACCGCTATCGCACCCTCGCCACGCCGCACTTCCGCGTGCACGTGGCCGCGGGGCTGGAGCGCGAGGGGCGCGTGGCGGCCGCCGCCGCCGAGCACGCGTATGCACAGCTCGCCCGGGTGCTGGCGGCGCCCCGTACACCGATCGACATCGTCGTCTCCGACGACGCCGACTACTCCAACGGCTTCGCCACGCCGTTCCCGACCAACCGCATCGTGGTGTTCGCCACGCCGCCGGTGGAGAACCGCGCGCTGCGGCTGAACCCGGACTGGCTGGCCATCGTGCTCACCCACGAGCTCACCCACATCTTCCACCTCGACCGCACGCGCGGCATCTGGTCGCTCGCGCAGCACGTCTTCGGCCGCGCGCCCTTCCTCTTTCCCAACGCGTACGGGCCGGCGTGGATCAGCGAGGGGCTCGCCGTCTACTTCGAGTCGCACCTCACCACCGGCGGACGACTGCGCGAGGCGGAGCACTCGATGCTCGCCCGCGCCGCGGCGCGCGAGGGATTGCTGCCGCGGCTCGACCAGTTGAGTGGCGGCACCTCGCGCTTTCCGGGCGGCGAGGTCGCGTACGCCTACGGCTCCCTGTTCCTCGACTACCTCGGCCGCACCTACGGTGACACCGCCATCCGCGCCTTCGTGGACGCGCAGAGCGCGCAGGTCATCCCCTTCACCCTGAATCGTGCCGCGCGCGAAGGGTTCGGCGTGTCGTTCAGCCGCGCGTACGACGCCTGGCGCGACTCGGTGACGCGCACCGCCGGCGCGGACGTGCCGCCCCTCGCCGGCTGGCGCGAGCTCACCAGGCGCGGCTACTACGCCTCCAGCCCGCGGTGGATCGACGACAGCACCCTCGTCTACACCGGCACCGACGGTCGCGAGACGAACGCCGCCTACGCGCTCACCACGAGCGGGGCGCGCCGGCGCCTCGGCCGGCGCGACGCGAGCGGCGCGAATGACGTGCTGCCGGGTGGCCAGCTCCTGTTCGCCCAGCTCGACTTCACCGCGCCCGACCAGCTCCGTTCCGATCTCTACCTCGCGTCGCCCGAGGGCGACGTCCGCCGCCTCACCCATGCCGCGCGCCTCGTGCAGCCCGACGCACGCGCCGACGGCACCATCGTCGCCGTGCAGCTCGCGCCGGCGCGCGCGAGCCTCGTACTCCTCGACCCGAACGGCAACCTCCTGCGCGTGCTGCGCGCCGCCGGCCCCGACGAAACGTGGAGCGAGCCGCGCTGGTCGCCCGACGGGCGCCGCATCGCGCTGTCGCACCGCCGTCATGGCGGCACTTTCAGCATCGAGGTGATCACCCCCGACGCGCCGGGCTACGTGGAGATCGCGCGCTCCCGCGCCGAGCTCTCCTCGCCGAGCTGGTCCCCCGACGGCCAGCGCATCCTGTACACCAGCGAGGAAAGCGGATCTCCCCAGCTCGTCGTCGCCGCGGCTGGCTGGCGCGTGCCGCGCGGCGAGGGAGGCGTCGCCCTGCTGACGCCGGAGCTCTCGCCGAGCGGACGGCTGCTCGCCGCGACCACGCTGCGCGCCGACGGCTATCACGTGGGCGTGGCGCCGGCGGCGATCTCCGAGCCCAACGCACCGCCCCCGGCGCGCGTGGATACGTCCACCATCGCTCCCGCCGACACCGAGGCGCTCGCGGCTGGCGAGTTCAGCGCCTACAGCGCCTGGCGCACCGCGCTGCCACACTACTGGTACCCGCTCGTCGAGCCCGGCGCGGCGAACGACACGCGGCTCGGCATCACGACCAGCGGCGCCGACGTGCTCGATCGCTGGATGTACTCGGCGTACGCCGCGGTGCCCACGTCGGGTCGCTTCGCCGTCGCCGGCCTCGCGCTGCGCTACGCCGGCCTGCGTCGCCCGTACGTGGACGTGTCGCTCTACCAGGACTGGACGTCGCTCGGCGTGGTGACGAACCGCATCAACACAGTGCTTGGCGAGGCGTTCAAGCGCACCCGCGACGCGTCGGTCGCCGCGACGTTCGTGCAGCAGCAGGTGCGCACCTACTCGTCGTTCTCCGCCGGGGCAGGGAGCGAGTGGCGTTCGTTCGCCACCACCCCCGCGCCCCTGCTCACGCAGCTCGACAGCAGCCTGCGGCGTGGCTACACCTTCCCGCGCCTCTTCGCCGGCGCGGTGTTCGCCAACACGCAGCGCCCTCCACTCAGCATCTCCCCCGAGGACGGCGTGTCGCTCGGCGTCACCCTGCGCGAGCGCTTCCGCGGCGACGCGCCGTCCGCCACCGCGTCGGCGAGCGTGGTGAGCACGGTGCAGGGCTACAAGTCGCTCGACCTCCCCGGCTTCGCGCACCACGTGCTCGCCCTGCGCGTGGCGGGGGGCGTGGCCGACTCGCGCGCCGCGAGCGCGTTCGAGGTGGGTGGCACGAGCGGCACCGTGCTCGAGGTGGTGCCCGGCTACACCCTCGGCGAGGGACGTCGCACCTTCGGCGTGCGCGGCTTCCCGGCGGCGAGCGTGTACGGCACGGCGGCGCTGACCGCGTCGCTCGAGTACCGTGCGCCCCTCACCATGAACACCCGCGGCCTCGGCCTCCTGCCATTCTTCTTCGACCGCTCCTCGATCACCGCCTTCACCGACGCCGGCGTCGCGACCTGCGCGACGAACCCGCTCTATGTGGGCATCTGTTCCCCGACGCCGGCCATCGGCCGCACCATCGCCAGCGCCGGCGCAGAGCTCAACCTCGCCGCCGCCGTGCTCGACTGGGACGTCCCGCAGCAGTTCCGCCTCGGCATCGCCGTGCCCATTGCTGGCCGCGAGCTCACGAGGGCGAAGCAGGTCAGTGCGTACCTGGCGTTCGGGTTGTCGTATTGAGCTGTTCGCTGAAAACCAAACGGCATTTCAAAGGGAAATGCGGAAACTGCTGAAACCGCAGGAACGGAAGTGGCAGGATTCTCATGCCTTTTCCGTAGTTCCAGCTGTGTCCTCTCGAATTGCCTTTCAAGAACCACACGAGATGCCCACCATCCATCCCTCCGCATTCGTCCATGAAGGCGCGTTCGTCATCGGGGACGTCACCCTCGGCGCGCGGGTGAGCGTGTGGCCGACGGCGGTGCTCCGTGGGGACACGGCGGCGATCGTCATCGGTGAGGATTCCAACGTGCAGGACGGCACCGTGGTGCACGTGGATCACGGCGTGCCGTGTACCATCGGCGCGCGGGTCGGCATCGGCCACCGCGCCATCATCCACGGCGCCACGGTGGAGCACGACTCGCTGATCGGCATGGGCGCGATCCTGCTCAATCACGTCGTCGTCGGCACCGGATCCATCGTCGGGGCAGGGGCGGTGTGTCCGGAGGGGATGGTCATCCCACCCAACTCGCTCGTGCTCGGCGTACCAGGCCGAGTGGTGCGCCAGACCACGGATGCCGAGCGGGCCCGGATCGCGAAGACGGTGCAGTCGTACCTCCACCTCCAAGAGGCGCACCGGTCGGGGACGTTCCCGCGCTGAGCTCCTCGTGATCGGTGTGGCGTGGCTGGTCCCTCTGACTCAGGGTATACGCATGCTACGGATACGAGCACGGATGAGACGGATTGGCGCCGACCCCAACCAGACATCTCCGATCCGGGCGCGATAACGGCACGTCCCTTGTACGTGATTCCAGGCAAGTCCCATCCGATCGGCTGGCGTTTCGATGTCGGGTTGGCGGCGGAAGGGTCGGTGTTGCGTGGCTCCGGTGATGGAGGGCCAAGTGTCGTTCATGCAGGAACTTGCACGCCTCCAACGGGGTTGGTCATTCACTGGCGGCATCACGTTTTTCCGTCGTCGCGCTCGCTTTCACATGTTTTCAACCGGCCTCCGCGCTCGGTGCAAGCTTCGTGATGCATACAGTAGAAGTCGTTGCATGACATACGCTTGAACTGGGACTGGCGCGGAATCACGATGGCGGATACAATGCCCGCCCTCGCCGTTTCACCGACGTTCAGGGCCGCTCCCGCCGTTCCTGCCGAGTGCGCCCCTCCCCGTTGGACCCGTCCGAGCGTATCGTCCCCATTCGAATCGTTTCACCCAGGGAGAAGTAGCCGATGCCCCTTCCCGCCACGCCGCCGAGCGGTCCCGTGACCCTTTCGTCGAACGCGCGCACCGTGCTCGCCAAGCGCTACCTCGTGAAGGATGCCACGGGTCAGCCGACGGAGAGTCCCGAGGACCTCTTCTGGCGCGTCGCGACCGTCGTCGCCGAGGCGGATGCGCGCTACGGCGCGAGCGAGGGGGGCGTGCAGGCGGTGGCCGAGGAGTTCTACTACCTCATGACGCAGCGGCGCTTCGTCCCGAACTCGCCCACGCTCATGAACGCCGGCCGTCCCCTCGGCCAGCTCTCCGCCTGCTTCGTCCTTCCGGTGGAAGACGCGCTCGCCAACGGGAAGAACGGCATCTACGACACGCTGAAGTCGATGGCCATCATCCACCAGAGCGGTGGCGGCACCGGCTTCAGCTTCTCGCGCCTGCGCCCCAAGGGCTCGATGGTGCGCTCGACGACCGGCGTCGCCAGCGGGCCGATCTCGTTCATGAAGCTGTACGACGCCAGCACCGACGCGGTGAAGCAGGGGGGCACGCGCCGCGGCGCCAACATGGGCATCCTGCGCGTCGATCATCCCGACGTCCTGGACTTCATCAGCTGCAAGGAAGACCTCACCCAGATCACGAACTTCAACATCTCCGTCGGCGTGACGGCGAAGTTCATGGAAGCGGTGAAGAACCGGACGTCGTACGACCTCGTGGATCCCACCAGCGGCAAGGTCGTCGGCCAGCTCGACGCCAACGAGGTATGGGACAAGATGATCCTCGGCGCCTGGCGCACCGGCGAGCCGGGCTGCTTCTACATCGACGAGGCCAATCGCTACAACCCGGTGCCGCACCTCGGCAGCTACGAGGCGACGAACCCGTGCGGTGAGCAGCCCCTGCTCGCGTACGACGTCTGCAACCTCGGCAGCGTCAACGTCGGCCTGTACGTGAAGAACGGCGCGATGGACTGGGACGCGCTGCGCCACGACATCCGGCTCAGCACGCACTTCCTCGACAACATCATCGACGTCAACAAGTACCCGCTGCCGGAGATCGACGCGCTCTCCAAGCGCATCCGCCGCATCGGCCTCGGCATCATGGGCTTCGCCGACGCCCTCGTGCGCCTCGGCATCGCCTACGACAGCCCCGAGGGCGTGGAGTTCGGCCGCAAGGTGATGGAGTTCCTGAACGTGGAGAGCAAGAAGGAGAGCGAGCGCCTCGCCAACGAGCGTGGCCCGTTCCCCGAGTGGGCGCGCTCCATCTGGGGCCCGGACGAGACCTGCGCGCGCGACGAGCAGGGCGAGCGCATCCGGCCGATGCAGCTGCTGCGCAACTGCAACGTGACCACCGTCGCGCCCACCGGCACCATCTCCATCATCGCCGGCTGCTCGTCGGGCCTCGAGCCGCTGTTCGCCGTCGCGTTCATGCGCAACCAGGCGGGCGTGATGATGCCGGACGTGAACGAGGACTTCGTTGCCATCGCCAAGCGCGAGGGGTGGTACAGCGAGGCGCTCATGGAGCGCATCGCCAGGGAAGGCACCATCAACTTCCCCGAGGTCCCGGCGAAGTGGCAGAAGGTGTTCGTCACGGCGAACGCCATCAGCCCCGAGTGGCACGTGCGCATGCAGGCGGCCTTCCAGGAGCACTGCGACTCGGCGATCAGCAAGACGACCAACTTCGCGCACACGGCGAGCGTCGAGGACGTGCGCGCCATCTATGAGTTGGCATATTCTCTCCGGTGCAAAGGTGTCACCGTGTACCGTGACGGCTCGCGCGACAACCAGGTGCTCAGCACCGGCGCGACGGAGAAGGCCGCCGCGAAGCGCTCCGAGCCCGGCGCGTCGGAGAACCGTCGCGAGGTAGGCGAGCTCCTCGGCCAGCTCGCCGAGCGTGACGCCGAGATCGACCGGCTGAAGAAGGGGCTGTACGACGCGGAGGCGGAGAACCTCCAGCGCCGCGCCAAGCGATCGCGCCCGGACAAGCTGCGCAGCACGAGCATCCGCAAGGAGACCCCGCTCGGCACGATGTTCGTCCACATCACCGAGGACGACAAGGCACAGCCGTTCGAGGTGTTCGTGACGCTCGGCAAGGCCGGCGGCTCGGCGATGGCCGACGCGGAAGCGATGGGACGCATGATCTCCCTCGCGCTGCGCTCCGGCATCCCGCTGATGGAAGTGCACCGCCAGCTCCGCGGCATCTCGTCGGACCGCGCCGTGGGCCTCGGCCCGAACAAGGTGCTGTCGGTGCCGGACGCGATCGGCCTCGCGCTCGAGGAGTGGTGGCGCGACCGCACGCTCGGCGTGCAGCAGGACCTGCTACCCTCCGGCGCTGGTGCGCCGCCGGCGATT
>DASURL010000047.1:0-2419 GCA_036280075.1 Gemmatimonadaceae bacterium
TAGCGGCCGTCGCGCACGAGGTCGGTGCTCACGCTGCCGAGCATCCAGCGGTCCACGCGCGAGAGCCGCGCGCTCCCCGCTGCGATGAGGTCGGCCGACGTGGTATCCGCGTACTCGACGAGCAGCTCGGCGATCTGCCGCTTCAGCTCACGATTCAGGACGACCGAATCCACGGTCACGCCGTCGGCTCCCAGCTCGCGGCTCGCCCGTTCGAAGCCGGCGTGCACCCCCAGCGAGTGAATCACGCCCTCGCCATCATCGGGGGGGAACATCACCAGCGGCGGCACGTAGGCGAGCACGAGCCGGCCACCGTGAGGCAGGAGCGAGCGTGCCGTGGCCGCAGCGGCGAGGCTCGCGCTGCTGAAGTCGATGGCGGCGAGGATGCGCTTCGGCAGTTGCCGCAGCTCGGGCGCCACGCCAAGGACGGGGCACGGCGCCGTCCGAATGACGTTGAGGGTGGTCTCGTCGTTCAGCACGCGATCGGTGCGCCCGTGGCGTCGCAGGCCCATGACGATCATGGCCGCGTCGATCCGCGCCGCCTCCCGCACGATCGCGCCGGCGGGAGTGCCGAGCCCCATGCGCACCGGCCAGTCGACCGGGTGGCCGAGCGTGGCCGCAAGCCCTCGTCGTACTGCTTCTTCCTGCTCCGCATGCACGCCGGGGCCGACGGCCTCGTCAGCGATGAGGATGGCCGCGTCCAGCGGTGGCGGGATGGGCGCCCCTCGCGTGTCGAGCACGACCAGGGTGTGGACCCGCGCATGCAGCTCCGTCGCGAGTCGCTCGGCGAGATGCGTCGCGCCGGCGGACGCCGGCGCGCCGTCGGTGGCCAGCAGCACGGCACGACCAGCAAGTCTGAGGACGGATTGCCCAGTGGTGCTCATCGCTCCCTCCGAAGAACGAGGATCGCCCGTGCCCATCGTCGACGCGTGGCCCCGCGATCAGGCGCCGACGAAGTCGAGCATGCAGCGGCCGGATTTCGTGTCGAACTCCACGCGCGCATCACGTCCGTCGGGATCCGTCACCGTCTCGATACGATGAATGCCGGTGATGCGATGGGTGAGATGGCTGCCCATCACGTGCGGGTCCCCGAGGATGATGTCCGCGCGTCCCCCGCGGCGATCATAGTCTAGCGCCAGAAGGAGGTACCCGCGATCCACGCTTTCGACTCCTCCCGGCGAGACCGGACGGAGGGACAGTCGCGCGCGGCGTCCGGAGTTCCGGTCGCTCACGGCCTGCAGCAGGGTCCGCCACTCGTCGGGATCAGTGCTTGGCCGGACCTCGCCGAACACCAGCCTGGCATCCACGTCGTCGTCGTCGGGATGCTCCGGCGCCACGAGCACGCTGCATGGCGCGCCGCGGATGAGGGCCGTGGAAACGCTGCCCACGAGGAGCCGCTCGACGATCGAATGACGGCGACGACCGCAGGCGATCAGGTCGGCCTCCTGCTCTTCCGCGTAGCGAAGCAGCGCACCGACCGCGTCGCCCCGCAGCGTGATCGTGTCCAGCTGCAGGCCGAGGGCGTCCGGCAGCGCGTCGAGGAATCGGGCGAACAGGGTGCCCACGCGTCGCTCATTCTCCTCATCCGCCCGCAGTGCGCGGTCGTCGAGATGGCGCGAAGCGCTCTCGACGTGGACGAGGGTGAGACGGCCGCCGGCATCAAGCATCTCCATCGCGCCGATCGCAGCGCGGACGCTGGCCTGGCTGAAATCCACGGCCGCGATCGCCCGCCGAATGGGGGGCGCCGCCGATGGCGGGACCACGAGCACCGGACTGGCCGCGCTCCGAACCACTTCGAGCGCCCGCTCGCCGTACAGGAATCGGCCGAGCATCCCATGCTGCCCGGTGCCGATGACGATCGCGCTCGCGCGCCGCTCCGCCGCGCTGGCTGCCACGGTCGAGCCCGGAGGTCCCTCGGCCACGTCGACGCGTGGTCGCGGTCCGGCGCCAGCCGCCGCGACGCGCGCGCGGAGGTCGGCGGCGACCTCCTCGCGCTCCCGCTGGTAGTACTCCTCGGGGAGCGGGGGCAGCCCGGCGACCATGGTGCCCACGTCGCCCATCTCGATCACGCTCATCGCCTGCAGGTCCAACTGTCGCCGGCCGGCGAGCCAGTTGGCCATCGCGATGGCGCTGTCGCCGCCGTCGAACGGCTTGAGCGCAACGATCACCGGTCCGGCATCCAGGAGCGTGGTCTTCGAATCATCGGGGAGGACATTGGCGTGCGTCATGGCGAGCTCCGCGTGGCATGTCGCGAGTCGTCGAGCACATCACCTGGCGCTGTGATCGCCATCCCTGCGACGCCCGACGGGTCAAAGGTGTGCAATGCGGATCCTGAAGGCCGTCGGGCGAATCGAGGAATTCGCGTGGGCACTTTCCGCGGCGCGCGCAGGGAAAGTGCCGACTGGTGCAGTCGCGACGTTCA
>DASURL010000048.1:0-4733 GCA_036280075.1 Gemmatimonadaceae bacterium
CGCGCTCTACGAGCTCACCTTCGAGCGCCGGTGGCTGGACCGCGCGCGTGCGCTGGCCGATTCCATCGTCGCGCTGTTCTGGGACGAGGAGGCGCAGGCGTTCTTCGACACGGCGAGTGATGCGGAGGCGCTCGTGACGCGCCCGCGTGACGTGACGGACAACGCGATCCCGAGCGGCAACTCGATGGCGATCGAGCTGCTGCTGATTCTCGGCGACCTATTCGACGAGAGGGCATACAGCGACCGCGCGCGTTATCTCCTGGAAACGGTGGCTGAGCCGATGGCGCGGTATCCCACGGCATTCGGCCATGCGCTGGGGGCGGCAGACCTGGCGGTGCGGGGCGCAGTGGAGGTGGCGATCGCCGGCAGCCCTGCCGACGCCGCCTTCGGGTCGCTGGCCGCGGTGGTGGCGAACCGGTACCTGCCGTCGCTGGTGCTGGCCGGCGGGCGCGGCAAGGCGGCTAAGGGGATCGCGCTGCTGGCTGGCCGTGAGGGCGCCGAGCCGACGGCGTACGTCTGCCAGGCTTACGCCTGCGACACGCCGACGCACGACCCCGCGGAGCTGGGAGCGCAGCTCGAGCCGCGTAGCGGGCGAATCGGGTAGCGTCCTGGAGCGGCCCTACTGCCCGGTCGCAAAACGCCCGGTGTATTTGCATAATACACCACTCAAACATCTGGACAATCTGGGAGAATTTTTCGCCGTTTCGTGAGCCTGGTCACAGGAGACGGCATGGCCGAGGTCGATATTTCCCGCGTCCCTCGCGAGGAATCTCCTCATGACTATCCGGATGTCCAAGATCGCCGCGCTGGCCGCCCTCCTGGCCATCGGCGCTACTCAGCCCCTCGCCGCGCAGCGTGCCTTGCGCGGCCCGAACGTCCACAAGAACAGCGTCAAGTACAGCGACGCGGGCGCCAAGCCCGTCACCGGCCGCTCCGGCTCGGCGTCGCTCGAGGCGCGCGCGCTCCTCGCCGGCGACGGGTCGGTGCAGATCGACGCCACGACGGGTAACCTGGAAGCCGGCACGACGCGCGGCGAGATCCGCAAGATGCAGCTGAAGGTCCTGTCGCCGTCCGGCCAGGCGACGTCGACGCAGAACTTCAACGGCAATGGCTCGGGCCGCTGGTCCACCACCCTGTCGAAGCTCGGTACCGGCAGCAAGCTCCAGCTCCAGGCGACCATCGGCGGCGTCGACGGCCACCGGACGGACGTGGTCACCCTCCTGGTGTCGGTGAAGCGCTCCCCCGACGTGGCGGTCGACGGCGTCGCGGCGCCGAGCCGCGCCATCGCCGGCACGCCGATGAACATCGTTGCCACGGTGTCCGAGCGGAACGGGGACGTGGGTGCACGCGCCAGCTGCATACTGTCCATCGATGGCCAGCTCAATGACCAGGCGCGCGGCATCTGGGTCGCCGCCGGCCAGACGGTGTCCTGCGCCTTCCAGACGCAGGTCGCCAGCGTGGGCTCGCACAAGGTGACGGTGTACGTCACCGGTGTGTCGCCCCTGGACTACAACCAGAACGACAACTCGGCGACCACGTCGGTCGAGGTGCTCTCGCCCGAGGTGGCGATGGGCTACTCGGCGAGCTTCTCGTCGCTCGACGCCGTGTCGTACTATCACCAGAAGACCAGCGCCCTCGACGGCAGCTTCCTCGACGAGCAGACGAACCAGACGACGAGTCAGGAGCGGACGCTCACCATGACGTCCGCCACCTCCAGCAACAGCTTCACCTTCCCGGTCAGCGTCCGGACCGCCCTCCTGGCCGACGGCGTCCCGGCGTTCGACTACACCAACAGCCTCGACATCCAGGCGAGCGAGTCGTCGCCGACCTCGGATTGCGGGGTGTATGTCAGCGGCCAGTTCTACCTGCGCGTGTGCAACGACCGCTCCGCCACGCCGTTCAGCCAGGTCGCCCTCTCCTCGTTCGACGGCCGTGCGGTCTATTTCGGCAGCCGGTTCTATCAGGTGGAGGGTGAGGATGCCTACATCGAGAGCGTCTCGAGTGACACGCCGGTGGGTGCCGGTGGGTACGCCGTGACGTCGTCGGTGCAGCCGATGATCGAGCTGCGCGACGCACGCGGGATGCTGTTCTCCGCGCGCCCGACGATCAACCTGCAGTCGGAGCCGATCAGCGACATCTACAACGGCTGCTTCCTCAATCCGTACACTCAGGTGAACTTCTGCACCGACTCGAAGCGGACCGGCAGCCAGCGGCAGGGCACCGCCAACGGCGGCATGTAGCACGCCGCTCGTCACGAACGACGAAGGGCGCTCCGATCGGAGCGCCCTTCGTCGTTTCACGAGCTCCTCACTTCACCCAGTTCGCGGGATTGCGCCACGGCGTGGGATCGAAGATGGACTCGTCGAGCGGCACGTCGGTGCGCATGTCGAAGTAGTCCTCGCTGAACACCAGCTTGCCGCCGTCGTAGATCTCGACGCGCGGCGAGAGCCACGCGTCGCCGCGCGGCTGGTAGTTGGTGAAGCGGATGTCCTGCACGCGCATCGAGTCGCGCGGGTTGGGCTCGAGCAGGCGGGTGAAGAGCAGCCGTTCGGCGTCCACCCAGAACTGCTTGCGACGCGGCTCACCCGCCCGCGCGCCGACGACGAGCATGCGTCGGCCGCCGAGCGTGTCCTCGTGCACGCGCGAGAGATCGAACCCCTGCCGGCGGAGCAGCGAGTCCGTGCGCGCCGGCGGGTTGGCGTAGACGTCGAAGCCGAGCAGCAGCAGGTCGTTGATCCCCGGCTCGGCGCGCACGACGCGACCGTTGGCGGCGACGAACTGGCTGTCGCGCGCGTAGAGCACGCCGTTCCCCGCGCTCACGGGGTCGAAGTCGATGCGCAGCCGTCCGGGGAGGGCGAGCGCCTCGTACCAGGTCTGCACGTCCCAGCTGCCGTTGGCGAGCAGCCGGGAGGTCTTCTGGCGGAAGGTGAGGGTGCGGTACCAGCGGCCCGCGTACCGGTCGTGCATCGCGGCGACGACGTCTTCGCCCCTCGAATACGTGACGACGCGCGTCGGAGCGGTCGTCGGTGGAGCGATGGGAGCGCGGGCGCATGCGCCCGCGGCGGTGACGATCAGGACGAGAGCCGCGGCGCGCGCGGCATGGGCAGGGGCGAGGCGCATGCCCAAAGCTTCTCCCGGAGCCTGCGCCGCGCAACCGGGAGGTCAGGCCACGGCGGCGCGATCGGCGGCGAAGGCCTCGTTCACGAAGGCGATGAGCTGCGGCAGGGTGAACGGCTTCTGGAGCTGCGGATGCGCGTTCTGGCCGCGGCGCGTGAGCTCCTCGGCCGAGTAGCCGCTCATGGTGACCACACGGACGGCAGGAAAGCGCGCCGCCACCTGGGCCGCGAGCTCCTGGCCGCTCATTCCGGGCATCATGAGGTCGGTGAGCAGCAGCACCGAGGCGGGATCCATCTCGTGCGCGAGGAGCTCCAGCGCCTCCGCGCCGCCGCTGGCGCCGAGCACGTGGTAGCCGGCGCGCGCGACGGCGCGCATCGTCACGTCGCGCACGGCGGCCTCGTCGTCCACGACGAGCACGGTGCGTCCCACCTGGCGCGAGGGGCGGCGCACCGGCAGGGGCGTGGCGTCGGAGTGCGACGCGTGGTGGGCGGGCAGATAGACGGTGAACTCCGCCCCCGCTCCGGGCGTGCTCTCCACGGTGATGTGCCCGCTCGACTGCAGCACGATGCCGTGCACGGTGGCCAGGCCGAGCCCGGTCCCCTTCCCCTGCGGCTTGGTGGTGAAGAAGGGCTCGAAGAGCCGCTCGAGCACCTCGGGCGCGATCCCGGTGCCGCCGTCCTGCACGGCGAGCGTGACGTAGTCACCGGGCGGCACGACGCCGAGGCGATGCTGCATCGCGTCGTGAAGCTGGCGCCGCGCCGTGCGCACGACGATGGAGCCGCCGCCGGGCATGGCGTCCCGGGCATTGAGCACGAGATTCATCATCACCTGCTCCATCTGCCCCGCGTCGGCAAAGACGGCAGGCAGTGCCGGCTCGAGCCGGGTGCGGATGCGGACGTCGGCGTTCATGACGCGGCAGAGGAGCCGCTCCATGCTGGAGACGGTGTCGTTGAGGTCGAGCGCGCGAGGCTGGAGCACCTGCCGGCGGCTGAAGGCGAGAAGCTGCCGCGTCAGCGTGGCCGCGCGATCGGCTGCCTCGCGGATCTGGACGACATCGTCACGCCGCACGTCGTTCGGTGCGATGGCATCGAGAAGGAGCTCGACGTTGCAGCTGATGGCGGTGAGGAGGTTGTTGAAGTCGTGGGCGATCCCGCCGGCCAGCTGCCCCACCGCCTCCATCTTCTGCGCCTGCCGGAGCTGGGTCGCGAGCTCGGCGCGGTGGCTCACGTCGTTGAAGGTGCAGACGACGGCCTGCACCTGGCCGTCCTCGCGGATCGCACTGGTGTTGACCGACAACCAGAGGTGTGCGCCGTCGCGCCGCGTAATGCCCATCACGACGTCGCGCGTCGGCTCGCCGGTGCGCAGCGTGACGTTGACGGGAAGCTCCTCGACGGCGTAGCTGGAGCCGTCGGGCCGGACGGCGTGCCAGCGCTCGCGCTGGCTGAAGCTGGCCATCAGCTCCGCCTCGGTCACCCCGAACAGCTCGAGTGCCCGAGCGTTGCAGAGCTCGGTGCTGCCGTCCGCATTCTGCACGACGACCCCTTCGCTCATCGTCTCGACGACGGAGCGGTAGCGGGAATCGGGGACAGGGGGCGCTTTCACCACGGTAGGACGAG
>DASURL010000049.1:0-7706 GCA_036280075.1 Gemmatimonadaceae bacterium
GACGAACCGGGCCGAGGGGCGGAATCCACTCTGCGGGGATGAAGTCGCCGTGGAGCTGAAGGTGGAGGGCGACGTCATCACCGACGTCCACTTCACCGCCACCGGGTGTGCCGTGTCGCGCGCCGCGGCGTCCATCATGACGCAGTCGGTGAAGGGGAAGACGCGCGAGGAGGCGGAGCGGCTGTTCGAGCAGTTCCACGACCTCGTCACCGGCAAGCTCACCCTCTCCCCCACCGACGCGCGCAAGCTGGGCGAGATGGCTGCCTTCAGTGGCGTGTCGAAGTTCCCCATCCGCGTGAAGTGTGCGAGCATGCCCTGGCACACGCTGCGGAAGGCGCTGCAGGGCGAGGGCGGCGACGCCGCCGCCAACCCGGCGCCGTGAGCGAGCCCCTCACCACCGGGTTCACCGACGTCGCCGCCGTGCGCGACGTCGCCGAGGGCAAGCTGCTCGGCGTGAAGCTGCCCGACGGCACGCGCGTCTGCCTCTACAACCGGCACGGCGCCATCGGCGCGGTGGCCGGCATGTGCACCCACGCCGAGTATCCCATGGACATGGGGACGCTGCGCGCCGACGGCACGATCGAGTGCGGCTGGCATGGCGCGCGCTTCGACTGCCGGACCGGCGCCGCCTGTCGTCCCCCCGCGGTGGAGTCGCTGCCCGTGTACGAGGTGCGCGTCGAGAACGATCGCGTGCTGGTCGGCGCCGTCGTCAATGCCGCGAGCGCGCTGGAGCGGGGCGCATGAGCAGCGCGCGACGCACCGATTTCCCCCTGCTCGCCGCCAACCCGGGGCTGCACTACCTCGACTCGGCCGCCACGTCGCAGAAGCCGCGCGTCGTGCTCGACGCGATGCGCGACTATTACGAGCACGACAACGCCAATCCGCATCGCGGTGCGTATGCGCTCTCCGCACGCGCCACCGACCGCTATCACGCCGCGCGGACGCGCGTCGCGCGCTTTCTCGGCGTTGCCGACGCGGACTGCCTCATCTTCACCCGCGGCACCACCGAGGCGCTCAACCTCGTGGCCACGGCCTGGGGCCGCGCGAACGTGCAGGCGGGCGACGAGATCGTCGTCACGGCGCTCGAGCATCACGCGAACTTCGTCCCCTGGCAGCAGCTCGCCCTCGCCACCGGCGCGCGCTTCCACGTCTGCCCGCTCACGGCGGACCATCGCGTGGACCTCGACGCGCTGCGCCGGCTCGTCGGGCCGCGCACGAAGGTGGTCGCGTTCAACCACGTGTCCAACGCACTCGGCACGGTGAATCCGGTGCGCGAGATCGCCGCCATCGCCCGTGGGAGCGGGGCGCTCGTCGTCTGCGACGGCGCGCAGGCCGCGCCGCACATGCACGTGGGCTTCGACGGGCTGGACGTGGACTTCTACGCGTTCAGCGGCCACAAGATGTGCGGGCCGATGGGGATCGGGGGCCTCGCCGGCCGGCGCGAGATCCTGCAGGCGATGCCGCCCTACCAGTTCGGCGGCGACATGATCGAGATCGTCGGCGACGAGCGCACCACGTGGAACGTGCTGCCGCACAAGTTCGAGGCCGGCACGCCGAACGTGGCCGACGCCGTGGGCCTCGCCGCGGCGTGCGACTACCTCGATGCGATCGGGCGGGACGCGGTGCTCCAGCACGAGCGTGCCCTCGTGCGGGTCGCCACCGAGCGGCTCGCGTCGGTGGAGGGAGTGCACATCTACGGGCCGCCCGCCGCCGAGCGCAGTGGCGTGGTGAGCTTCACCCTCGGCGACATCCACCCCCACGACCTGGCCACCATCCTCGACGCCGACGGCGTCTGCATCCGCGCCGGCCACCACTGCTGCCAGCCGTTGATGCGGCGGCTGGGCGTGTCGGCCACCGCGCGCGCGTCGTTCTACCTCTACAACGACGAAGCGGACGTGGAGGCGCTGGTGGAAGCGCTGCAGAAGGCCCGGGCGCTGTTCGCCACACCCAGCGGCGTCTAGCCCGCCAGGGGCGGCGCCCACTCGCCCCTCTCCCTGCAGGGAGGTAGACTCAACGACGTCACCCCTCTCCCCCGTACAGGAGTTCCCCGATGGCTGGTATCGTGCTCCTCGTCGTCGTCCTGCTCGTCCTCGGCGTGGTCGTGAAGTCGGTCAAGATCATCGGCCAGGCGGAGGTGATGGTGGTGGAACGGCTTGGCCGCTTCCATCGCATCGCGCGCTCGGGACTGAACCTGCTCATTCCCTTCGTCGAGCGTCCACGGCTGCTCGACGTGCGCTACTTCGAGAGCGACGTCGGCGGGACGAAGCGCATCACCTCCGGCTCCACGGCGCGCATCGACCTGCGCGAGCAGGTGCTCAACTTTCCGAGCCAGCCGGTGATCACGAAGGACAACGTCACGATCGACATCGACGCGGTGCTCTACTACCGCGTGGCCGATCCGCAGAAGGCGACCTACGCCGTGCAGAACCTGCCGTACGCGCTGGAGACCCTCACCCGCACCACGCTGCGCAACATCGTCGGTGAGATGGAGCTCGACCAGACGCTCGGCAGCCGCGACATGATCAACAAGCGGATGCGCGAGGTGATCGAGGACGCGTCGGTCGGCTGGGGGGTGGACGTCACCCGCGTGGAGCTGCAGGCGATCGAGCCGCCGCGCGACATCCAGCAGTCCATGGAGCTCGTCATGCGCGCCGAACGTGAGCGCCGCGCCGCGGTGACGAACGCCGAGGCGGGCAAGCGCGCCGCGATCCTCGAGTCGGAAGGCCAGCGCGAGGCGCAGGTGCGCAAGGCGGAGGGCGAAAAGGAAGCGGCCATCCTGCGCGCCGAGGGTCTCGCCCAGGCACGGCTCGCCATGGCGCAGGCGGAAGCGGAGGCGATCCAGCGGATCACGGCGTCCCTCCCCGAGGGCCAGGCGGCGATGTACCTGCTCGGCCTCAAGTACCTCGAGGCGCTGCCGAGCATCACGAAGGGACCGGGCACGACGATCTTCCTGCCGGCGGAAGCCACCGGGGTGATGGGCGCGCTGGGCGGGATGAAGGAGCTGCTGCGCTCCACGGCCGGCGTGGGCGGGCCGTCGGGTGGCGCGAACCAGCCGACGTACCAGCCGCCGGCCCCGCGTCCCGCGTTCAAGTCGCTCGCGTCGTCCGGCACGGACGACGGCGGGAGCGACGACAGCGCATCCTGATCGCGGAGCTGCCCCTTGCCGCAAAGCATCACCCGCCAACGCGCCGAACGGATCGCTCGCGGGCACGCCTGCATCACCTGCCAGGAGTACAGCTACAAGAAGATCACCGTGAAGCCGGCGAGCGAGGAGCATCGCGAGGAGCTCGGCGAGGTGTGGCACGTGGTCATGGTGTGCGGCATCTGCGGCACGCACCAGGAGCTCGGGATCGACGAGGACGGGGACATCGTGTACGCGGGGTGACGGGACCGTGAACCGTGAACCGTGAACCGCTCAACCGTGAAGCGTGAGACGTGAATCGTGAATCGTGACTGCAAGGGTACGCCCGTCCGGCTTCTTTCGAGCATTCTCACAGTCCTCGGTGTGCTGGCGTTTGCACCGCTCGGCGCGCAGTCGGTGCCCGTGCCGCCGCTCGCGCCGGCGACTGGCATGCGGCCGATGCCAGGACCGGTGTACGAGATCCCCGGCTTCACGCAGGCGGTGGAGCATGGGACGCGGACGCGCACCGGGCGGCCGGGCGCGCGCAACTGGGTGCAGCACGCGCGCTATGCCATCGATGCCTCGCTCGACGTCGCCACCAGTCGCGTGTCGGGCGTGGAGCGCGTCACCTACCTCAACAACTCACCCGACACGCTGCGTCGCCTTGCGCTGCACCTGCGGCAGAACGCCTTCGCCGCCGGCAATCCGCGCAACCAGACGGCGTTCATCACCGGTGGCGTGACGCTCGGGCGGGTGGCGGTGAACGGCACGGAGATCCCCGCGCACTCGAGCGGCGTGAACGTGGTGCCCATCACCAGCATCGCCAACCAGAAGGGGCCGTCGAACACCGGCTACACGGTGGATGGCACGGTGATGTGGATCCCGCTCGATTCGCCGCTCCTGCCGCGCGACAGCGTGCAGCTCGAGCTGGCGTGGTCGTACGTGCCGCCGCCGTCGCCGTCCGATGGCCGGCAGGGGCGCGAGGAGCACCTCTACTACATGGGCTACTGGTACCCGCAGCTCGCCGTGTACGACGACGTGAACGGCTGGGTGGCGGACCCGTACCTGCTGCAGGCGGAGTTCTACATGGATCCCGCCGACTACGACGTGCGCCTCACCGTGCCGCACGGCTGGACGGTGGGCGCCACCGGCACGCTGCGGAACGCCGCAGAGGTGCTCTCGCCGCAGTCACGTGAGCGGCTGGCCGAAGCGCGGCGCACGGGGAACGTAGTGACGATCGTGGAACCGGGCGCGGGCGCGAGCACCGCGTTCGCGGGGTCGGGCGCCACCGCCACCTGGCACTGGACCGCCACCAACGTGCGCGACTTCTCGTGGACGACGAGCGACCGGCAGGTGTGGGACGCGACGCGCGCCCTCGTCGGCACGAGCGACACGGTGGACATCAACAGCTTCTACCGCCGCACCGACAAGGCGAAGGCGTGGGCGCTCGGCGGCGCCCGGTTCACGCGCGACGCGATCGAGCAGCTCTCGAAGTACCTGTGGCCGTATCCGTGGCCGGCGATGACGAGCGTGGAGGGGGTGCTCGACAGCGGCGGGATGGAATACCCGATGATGACGGTCATGCAGCCGTGGGCGGACACGCTGTCGCTCGCCGGCGACCTGATGCACGAGACGGGGCACATGTGGTTCCCGATGCAGGTCGGCTCGAGCGAGACGCGCTACCCGTGGATGGACGAGGGCTTCACGCAGTTCGACGTCGCACAGGGGATGCGTGCGCTGTACGGCGAGCCGCGCACGGGCGGACGTCCGGGCGACTCCGAGCCGGGCCAGCGCGAGCTGTATCTGATGGCGGCCCGGGCGGGCTATGACATGCCGCTCATGCTTCCCGGCGACCAGTATTCGCCGCAGCTGTACTTCATCATGTACTACGACAAGACGGCGCAGGTGCTCGCCGCGCTGCGCGGCATGCTCGGCGAGGAGACGTTCCACCGTGCGCTGCGCGAGTATGGCCGTCGCTGGACGAACCGGCACCCGTACCCGTACGACTTCTTCAACACCGTGGCCGAGGTGAGCGGCAAGGACCTCGGCTGGTTCTGGACGACGTGGTTCTACGAGCCGTGGCCACTCGACCAGGCGATCGCCTCGGTGACGACGCGGGGCGCCTCGACGGAGATCGCGATCGAGGATCGCGGCCTGGCGCCGATGCCGGTGACGCTCGCCGTGACGCGCGCCGATGGGAGCGTGAAGCACGTGGAAGTGCCGGTGAGCGTGTGGCTCGGCGGCGCACGGAAGTACGTGGTGAAGCTGCCGGCGCGGCCGGCGGTGACCAAGGTGGAGATCGATGCGGCCGGGCTGTACCCGGACATGAATCGGGACAACCAGGTGTGGGAGAGAAAGTGATGCAACGACAACTGAAGTACGGCGTGCTTCGTACCACGTATCGGGACCTGCGGGCTGCCATCTCCAATGCACGGACGCATCTCGAGGGGCATTGGAGAGGCCTGGGTGTCGGTCTCGCTACGAGGTACGTGGTACTCTCTACATCAGTTGTCGTTGGCTCTCTCGCTTGTGCCTCGATCCCCGTCGCCGAAGCGCCCATCCCGATTCGCGTCGTCACGTACAACATCCGCTCCGGCAACGGAAACCTCGACTCCACCGCCGCCGCGATCCGTGCGCAGTCGCCGGACATCGTGGCGCTGCAGGAGGTGGACGTGCACTGGGCCGACCGCAGCGCCTTCGAGGACCAGGTGTCGTCGCTGGCGGCCAGGCTCGGGATGCAGGCGCGATTCGCGCCGATTTATCAATTGCCGGGGCTGACGCCGGGTGCACCGCAGCGCGAGTTCGGCGTCGCGCTGCTGAGCCGGTATCCCATCGTCCGCTTCCGCAACGACACCATTGCGCGCCTGTCCACGCAGGTGCAGGATCCCACGCCAACGCCGGCTCCCGGCCTGCTCGACGCGGTGCTGGACGTCCAGGGCCATCCGGTGCGCGTGTTCAACACGCACCTCGACTACCGGAAGGATCCCGCCGTGCGCACGCAGCAGGTGCAGCAGATGCTCGGCTCCATCGGCGACATGAGCGTGCCCACGCTCGTGTTCGGCGACATGAACGCCGCGCCGACCGCGCCGGAGCTGCAGCCGCTGCTGGCGCGACTCCACGACGCGTGGGCCGGCTCGGACACGCCGGGCTTCACCTATCCGGCCGACGCACCACGCGAGCGGATCGACTACGTGCTGGTGTCGCCACAGTTCACGGTGCGGAGCGTCCGGGTGCCGGAGACGCAGGCGTCCGATCACCGACCGGTGGTGGCGGAGCTGGTGCTGCACTAGTCACCGTCATCCCGCGCGCGTGCGAGCTCCAGCGTGTCATCCCGCGCGCGTCCCGATCATCGGTCGAGCTGCCGGGTCACCCGACACGGATTTCCCGCCGCGAACACGTGATCCGGGAGGTCGCGGGTGACGACGCTGCCGGCGCCGATCACCGTGCGTGAGCCGATACGCACGCCAGGAAGGATGATCGCGCCACCGCCGACCCAGACGTCGGACCCGATCTCCACCGGCTTCCCGTACTCCTCGCGCCGGCGCTGCATCGCGTCGAGCGGGTGCATGGCCGTATAGATCTGCACCGCCGGTCCGAACAGACTGAAGCTGCCGATGCGGACCCGGCAGACGTCGAGCACCACGCAGTTGAAGTTGAAGAACACGCGCTCGCCCAGCTCGATGTTCGTCCCGTAGTCACAGTAGAAGGGGGGCTGCATCCATACCGCGTCGCCGCCAGTGGCGAACAGAGCGCGCAGGAGACGTGGACGTGTCGCGCGAGTCGGGCGCGGCCGGCAGCGCCGTCATTCGTTGGCGCGAATGAGGGCGCGCAGCGTGTCGATCGTGTCGATCTCCGACACCGGCTTGTCGGTGCGCCAGCGCGCGATGCGCGGAAAGCGCACGGCCACCCCCGACTTGTGGCGCGGTGAGCGCTGGATTCCCTCGAACGCCAGCTCGAATACCTGCACCGGCTCCACGTGCCGCACCGGCCCGAACTTCTCCAGCGTGTGGCGACGGATCCACGCGTCCAGCGTGCGGATCTCGGCGTCGGTGAGCCCGGAGTACGCCTTGGCGAATGGCACGAGCGCATCACCGTCGCGCACGGCGAAGGTGTAGTCGGTGTGCAGGAGCGCCCGTCGCCCGTGGCCCGGCTGGGCATAGATCATCACGGCGTCCACGCTGAATGGCTGCACCTTCCACTTCCACCAGCTTCCCTTGCGGCGGCCCACGCCGTATGCCGAGTCGCGCCGCTTGAGCATCAGCCCTTCGGCGCGCCGCTCGCGCGACGCACCATGCGCCGCCACGGCGTCGTCCCACGTCGCCATGTGAACGATGGGCGAGGGAATGAACGTCGGCGCCCCGGCGGCGTTCACGTCGGTGAGCAGCGCGTCGAGCAGGCGGCGACGCTCGAGCAGCGGCTCGCCGCGCAGGTCGCGGCCGGCGACCTCCAGCAGGTCGTAGGTCACGAGCACCACCGGCACTTCGGCGAGGATCTTCGGGCCGAGCTTCTTGCGGCCGATGCGGCGCTGGAGCTGGGCGAAGGGCAGTGCGACACCGCCGGCCCATGGCATGATCTCGCCGTCGAG
>DASURL010000050.1:0-2901 GCA_036280075.1 Gemmatimonadaceae bacterium
AGCCCCTTCGCGCGGCGCTGCGGCGCGATGAGCGCCTCGCACGCGTGCAGCGTCTCCGCCACCGGCACGTCGGCCAGGTCGTAGCGCACCGCGCCGGCCTCGACGCGCGCGTAGTTCAGCACCTCGTTGATGAGGCCCAGCAGGTGGCGCTGGCTCGCCTGGATCCGCCGCAGGTCCTCGCGCTGCGCGTCCGTGACCGGCCCGCGGACGCCCAGCTCCAGCAGCTCCGCGTAGCCGCCGATCGCGTTCAGCGGCGTGCGCAGCTCGTGGCTCATCACGGCGAGGAACTCGCTCTTCGCGCGGCTCGCCGCCTCGGCGTCGCGGCGCGCCTCCTCGGCGAACTCCAGCAGCCGGTCGCGCTCCCCCTCGGCGTGCTTGCGCTGGCCGATGTCGCGGAAGTGCACCATGAGCCCACCCTCCCACGGGTAGGTGCGCACGTCGAACCAGGTGCCGAGCGGGGGGAAGTAGGCCTCGGCCGAGGTGACGCGGCCGGTGGCCATCGCCTCGCGGTAGGGTCCCTCGAAGGGGGAGCCGATCACGCCGGGGAACATCTCCCACAGCGTGCGGCCGAGCAGCTTGTCGCGCGTCGTCTGGAGCAGCGGCTCGGCGGCGTCGTTCACATAGGTGAAGCGCCACTCGTAATCGAGCAGGTAGAAGGCGTCGGCGATGCTGGCGAGCACGGCGGAGCTGCGGCGGTACTCGGCCTCGGCGGCATCGCGCGCCGCCTCGAGGTCGCGGCGCGACTGGATGAAGTGGGTGACGTCGGTGTTGACGGCGACGGCGGCGATGACGCGGCCGTCCACGATGACCGGTGCGGCGGCGGAGCGCACGATGCGATGCTCGCCGGTGGCGACGTCGCGGACGAGGATGTTGCGCACCACGCGCTCGCCATGGAGGGCGTGCGTGAAGGGCTGGTCCTCCTCGCCGAGGGGGAGCCCGGTGTCGGCGTCGCGGGTGTCGATGAGCCGGGCGAGCGCGTCCACGGACTGCTCGAGGTCCTTGCGGGAGGCGAAGCCGAGCTGGGTGACGGCGGCGTCGTTGACGAGGGTCATGCCGTCCTCGGTGCCGATGTAGACCGCGTCGTTCATGCTCTCCAGCACGGCGCGCAGCTCGGCGGCGCGGCGTTCGGCGTCGAAGGCGGCCTCCTCGCGGAGCACGCGCTCGGTGACGTCGGATGCCTGGTGGAGGATCCAGCGGATCCCGCCATCGGCGTCGAGCACGGGGGTGTTGGTGGACTCCCAGTACCGCTCCGCCCACGAGCCGTCGGGAAGGCGGAGGTCGTAGCGGAGGACGTTCATGTGGTGCGGCTCGCGGGAGCGGAGCACCTCCTGGAGGGAACGGCGGAGGCCGGCAACGCCGACGGGGCTGGGATTGTCCGGGTTCTCGTCGGGAAAGACCTCGAACACCGAGTTGCCGAGGAGCTTCTCGCGGGGGACGAGCGAGGTGGCCGTGTAGGCGTCGCTGGCGGCGAGGATGGTGAAGCGGGGCGCGTCCGGGGCGAGCACGAGGACGTTGTGCGGCAGCGCCTGAAAAAGGGCGCGGAAGTCCACGTCGCCCGGAGGCGAAGGCCGGTCCTGGTCGGGAGTTTCCAGCATGGGCACGGCAAAAGGCGAAGGTCGTGCCGCTGATCCGGGGGTGACGCCGGTCCCGGAACGGTTGCTTGCTCCCCCCACGCCCGGCGGGTACGTTCGGCCGGTACATCAACGCTGAGCCAATGACGTCGAGCCGGGGAATGGACCTCACCGATCACTGCCCCCTCGCCGCCGTCCTTGCCGAACGACTCCGGCAGGCGCGCAACGAGCTCACGGGGCGATGGCTCGAGCGCATCAGCGAGCGGGTCCGCCTGCACCCCAACCTCGTCTTCCCCACCGAGGAGCTGCTGGACCACATGCCGCTCCTGATCGAGGGGGTGGCGGACTACGTGGAGCACCCGGCGCGCGTCGTCAGCTCCGAGCTGCCGGTGGTGGCAAAGGCGATGGAGCTGGGCGAGCTGCGCTACGCGCAGGGGTTCGACGAGCACGAGCTGCTCAAGGAGTACGAGCTGTTCGGCGGCGTGCTCTACGCCTTCCTCGCCCGCACGGTGGACGACCTCGACACGCCGTGCACGCGCAGCGAGCTGATGATGTGCGCGCACCGCGTGTTCCACGCCGTGACGCTCATCCAGCAGGCGACGTTCACCGAGTACTTCGCGCGGTCGAACGCGCGCATCCGCGAGCGCGAGGAGCGGCTGCGCGCCTTCAACCGGGCGCTGACCCACGAGTTCAAGAACCGGATCGGCGCGGCGATCGGCGCGGCGCAGATCCTCGACGAGATCGAGTCGCTGGGCGCCGACGAGCGGCAGCGCCTGGCGGGGGTGGTGCTGCGCAACGTGGGGGGCATGCGCGGGATGCTCGACAACCTGGTGGAGCTGTCGCGGCTGGGGACGACGGACGGCCGGCACCAGCGGCACGTGACGCTGCCGCGCGCGGCGGGGGAGGCGGCGCGCCAGCTCCGCGACGCCGCGCAGTCCAAGGGCGTGGAGATCCGGCTTCGCGACCTGCCGGCGATCGAGGTGAACGCGGCGGCGGTGGAGCTCTCGCTGGCGAACCTGCTGTCGAACGCCATCAAGTACGCCGACCCGGAGAAGCCGACGCGGTGGGTGGAGGTGGACGCGGTGGCCGGCGAGGCGGACGCGGAGGGGATGTGCGAGCTGGTGATCCGGGTGCGCGACAACGGGCTCGGCGTGCCGGAGGCCAATCGCGCCGGCTTGTTCGAGCGGTTCTTCCGCGCGCACGCCGTCAGCGCGCCGGGCATCGAGGGGACGGGCCTCGGCCTCAGCATCGTGCGCGAGACGGCGGAGTCGCTGGGAGGGAAGGCGTGGGCGGAGTTCCCGGCGGGGGAATCGGTGTTCGCGTTCTCGCT
>DASURL010000051.1:0-13521 GCA_036280075.1 Gemmatimonadaceae bacterium
CGGAACGCTTCCGCGATCGCCGGCCCCAGCTCCGACGCCTGCTTCACGATCGAGAGCCCCACCGTGGACCCCTGCTTCGACGGCTTCACGATCACCGGGAAGCCGAGCGTGCGCTCTACCTCTGCCGCACTCGGCGGCGACGTCGGGTCGGTGGCCATCAGCCAGTCGGCGGTGCGCACGCCATGCGCGCGCATGAGGTGCTTGGAGAGGTCCTTGTCCATCGCCAGCGCGCTGGCCAGGTGCCCGCTCCCCGTGTAGGGCACGCCAGCCAGATCGAGCAGCGCCTGGATGGTGCCGTCCTCGCCGCGCCCGCCGTGCAGCGCCAGGAAGGCGACGTCGCACTCCCCGCGCTTCGGCAGCCGCGCCGCCGTGTCGGCCAGCGACTCGGCGTTCATCCGGGCCAGCTCGTCCGGCGTGGGCGGCTTCGTCTTCACCACGCCGCCGGCGAGCATCTGCTGCTCCGTCGCCCGATCCACCGGCCCCTTCGCCGTGTCCACGACCTTCACCTCGTGCCCGCGCGACCGCAGCGCCTCGGCAATCCTGAGCCCCGACGCCAGGGAAACGTCACGCTCGGAAGAGGTACCGCCCATGAGGACTGTTATGCGCATGCGGTGAACCGAGTGAAGGTCGGCAGGTCGGAAGGTGGGAAGGTCGGAGGGTCGGAAGGTCGGAAGGTCGGAAGGTCGGAAGGTCGATGGCGTGTGTCCGACCATCTGACCTTCCGTCTTCGGCGCGCGTCAGCGCGCCATCAGGTACGCCAGCATGTCTCCCCGCGTCACGACCCCGCGCAGCGTGGCGCCGTCGCGGACGAGGATGGCCGGCGTCGCCTTGCTGAGCAGCTTCTGGACCGATTCCACCGGCTGGTCGGCGCTCACGATCGGAAGCGGGTCGTCCATCACCTCCCCCACCACGGCGTCCAGGAAGCGCGAGCTCTCGAGGCCGCGCTGGGTGAGTGCGTATTCCGTCACGCTCCCCACGCACTCGCCGTTCTCCAGCACCGGGAGCTGCGACACGTCATGCAGCCGCATCAGCCCCAGCGCCTGACGCACCAGCTGTCCCGGGACCGCGCTCACCAGCTCGGCGGGCGCACCGTCCCCCTTGTGGTCCAGCAGGTCGCCCAGGGTGACGAGCTCCGGCTCGAGGAGCTGGTTCTCGCGCATCCACTCGTCGTTGTAGAGCTTCGACAGGTAGCGCTCGCCGGTATCGCAGAGGAATGTCACCACCAGCGCGTCAGGATCATCGATCTCTCGCGCCACCTGCAGCGCCACGTGCCCGATGAGCCCCGACGATCCGCCGACGAACAGCCCCTCCTCGCGCGTCATCCGCCGCGCCATGGCGAAGGCGTCGCGGTCGCTCACCGTGCGGTAGTCGTCGATGATCGAAAGGTCGAGCGTCCCCGGCAGCTTGTCCTGTCCGATCCCCTCCACCTTGTACGGCGCGCCGTCGATCTCGTGCTTCCCCTTGCTGCGCCACAGCTCGGCGAGGATCGACCCCTGTGGATCGCCGGCGATGATCCTGATGTTCGGGTTCTTCTCCTTGAGGTAGCGTCCCACGCCGGTGATCGTGCCCCCCGTTCCCGCCGCGGCGACGAAGTGCGTGATGCGCCCCTCCGTCTGCTCCCACAGCTCGGGCCCGGTCGTCGCGTAGTGCGCCTCGGGATTCGCCTGGTTGTAGAACTGGTTCGCCAGCACCGCGTTCGGCGTCTCCGCCGCGATGCGCTTCGCCATCATCACGTAGTTGTCCGGATGGTCGGGCGCCACCGCGGTCGGCGTGATGATCACCTCCGCGCCGAACGCCTTGAGCAGCCGCACCTTTTCCTGCGACATCTTGTCGGGCATCGTGAAGATGCACCGGTAGCCCTTCAGCGCCGCGGCGATGGCCAGCCCCACGCCGGTGTTGCCGCTCGTCCCCTCCACGATCGTCCCGCCCGGCTTGAGCTTCCCCTCGCGCTCCGCCTGCTCGATGATCGGCAGCCCGATGCGGTCCTTCACCGAGCCGCCCGGGTTGAAGAACTCCGCCTTGCCATACACCGGCGTGCGGATGCCGCGTGTCACGCGATGCAGCCGGATGAGCGGCGTCCAGCCGATGGTCTCGAGGACCGTGTCGTAGGGGCGGAGGTTGCGTCGCGGCGTCGCGCCGGTGTCGGACGCGGCGCGCTCGCGGGAAACCGATGTGCTCATGGACGCTCCGGGGTCGTGCTGTCTCGCCTCGTCAGGATGGTGTCGCCCGGCAGGGGCCGCGCATCCGGATGGCGGAAGTAGACGGGAAAGAGGATGGTGACCGCCATCGGCTCGCCGTGCAGCCGGGCCGGCACGAAGCGCAGCTCCTGCGAGCCCTTCACCGCGGCGGAGTCGAGCGCGGGATAGCCGCTCGACTGCTCGATGCGCGTCGAGTCCGCGCGCACCTGCCCGTTGGTGTCCACCCGCAGGCGCAGCGTCACGTTCCCCTGCACCTTCTGCGCGTAGAGGGCCGGCGGGTAGCGGAAAGGCAGCTCGGTGTTGATCATCCGCGGAATCTCGTCCGGCACCGGCGGGCCGGCCTGGAGCGCGCGCGCCACCTTCTGCGACGTGTCGCGATCCATGCACCCGGCGAGCGCGGCGAGCACGAGCACGGGTGCCACGATGCGGTGCAGCGAGCGGGCAGCGGTCATGCGCGCAATGTAGCCGCGCGACGTAGCGACCGGCGAGCGCGGCCGTACGCTCATGTGCGTGCGCGCTCGGCGAGCTCGGCGACCAGCTGCAGCGCGGCGAGCGGGGTGAGCGTGTTCACGTCCACCGCGCGCAGCGCCTCCACCACCGCATGCGGCGGTGCCGCGAACAGCGCGAGCTGGTCGGTATCGCTCTTCTTCGGCGCGCGTGCGCCGGTCCCCCGCGGCTCCTCGCGCCCGGCGAGCGCCGAGGCGAGGGCGGGCACCAGCGTCGCGCCTTCGCCCTCGAGCAGCGCCAGCACCTGGCGCGCCCGCTCGATCACCGGCGCGGGAAGCCCCGCCAGCCGCCCCACCTCGATGCCGTACGAGCGGTCCGCACCCCCCGGCTGCAGGCGGTGCAGGAAGAGGATCTGCTCCCCGACCTCGCGCACTCCCACGTTATAGTTGCGCACCGCTACCAATTCGTCCGCGAGCTGCACCAGCTCGTGGTAGTGGGTGGCGAAGATCGTCTTGCACCCCGTGCGCTCGTGCAGGTGCTCGCTCACCGCCCACGCGATGGACACGCCGTCGTACGTGCTCGTGCCGCGCCCGATCTCGTCCAGCAACACGAGGCTCCGCCGCGTGGCCGTATGCAGGATGGCGCTCGTCTCCGCCATCTCCACCATGAAGGTGGACTGCCCGCGCACCAGGTTGTCGCTCGCCCCCACGCGCGTGAACACGCGGTCGCAGAGGCCGATCGTCGCCGACGACGCCGGCACGAAGCTCCCCACCTGCGCCATCAGCACGATCAGCCCCACCTGGCGCAGGATGGTGCTCTTGCCCGCCATGTTCGGCCCGGTGAGGATCACCACCCGCGCGTCCTCGACGAGCCGGACGTCGTTCGGGATGAACTTGTCGCGCGGCATCATCCGCTCCACCACCGGATGCCGCCCCGCCGTGATCTCGAGGTCGAATCCGTCCGTGAGAACCGGTCGGGCATAGCCCTCCCTCGCGGCCACGTCGGCCAGCGCCGCCAGTACGTCCAGCTCGGCGACGATGCGGGCCACGCACTGCAGCCGCGCGACCGCGCCGCCCACCTGCGCGCGCAGCGCCTCGAACAGCCGCCGCTCGCATGCCTCGATCCGCTCGGCGGCGGTGAGCACCTTCTCCTCGTACTCCTTGAGCGCCGGCGTGACGTATCGCTCGGCGCCGCTCAGCGTCTGGCGGCGCTGGTAGTCCGCCGGCACGAGGTCGCGGTTGGCGTTCGTCACCTCGATGAAGTACCCGAACACCTTGTTGAAGCCCACCTTGAGCGACGGGATCCCGGTGCGCGTCCGCTCCTCGGCCTGGATCGCCGCGATGGCGTCCTTGCTCCCGTCGCGCAGCGCGCGCAGCTCGTCCAGCTCGACGTCCACGCCCGGGGCGATCGTCGCGTCGTCGCCGAGCTGCAGCGGCGGGCGCTCCACCAGTGTGCGCGTCACCGCGAGCGCCAGCTCGGCGCAGTCGTCCCACTGCTGCATCAGCCGGCCGAGCGAGCCGGCGCCGTTCAGCCGGTCCATCGCGCGCTTCACCTCGGGCAGCCGCGCGAGCGACGCACCGAGCGCAGCGAGCTCGCGCGGCGTGGCGCGGCCGGCGGCCGCCTTGCCGCCGAGGCGCTCCACGTCGCGCACGCCGTCGAGCGCATCGCGCAGTGCGCTGCGCGCGCTCGCGTCGGCGAGGAGGGCGTCCACCGCGTCGAGCCGTGCCTCGATCGCCGGCCGGTTCACCAGCGGCGCGAGCAGCCACTGCCGGAGGAGTCGCGCTCCCATCGGCGTCGTCGTGCGATCGAGCACGGCGAGCAGCGTGCCCTCTGTATTGGCGCCACGCAGCGAGTCCACCAGCTCCAGGTTGCGCCGCGTCATCTCGTCGAGCGGCATCACGTCGCCCGTGCGTTCCACGACCGGGCGCGCAAGGTGTGGCACGCCGGCAGGCTGCATCTCCTTCAGGTAGCGGAGCAGCGCTCCCGCTGCGCCAACGGCAGCGCCGTCGTCCGCCTCGATGCCCAGCCCGTCGAGCCCGCGCACGGCGAACTGCCGCGCAATCTCGTCGCGTGCCATCGCCTCGTCGAACTCCCACCCCTCGCGCTCCGTGACGAGCACGCCATCGAGCACGGGGCCGCGGGGCTGCGTGGTGCTCCCGCGCGCCAGCAGCAGCTCGCGCGGCGCCAGTCGCGCCAGCACCGCATCGAGACCGGCAGGGGTGACCGTGGAGAGTCGCAGCTCGCCCGTGGAGACGTCGGCTGCGGCGACGCCGATCGCCGATCCCTCGCGCGTGGCCGACAGCGCGACGACGAAGTTGTTGCGCGTGCCGTCGAGCAGGTCGTCGGCGAACGCCACGCCGGGCGACACCGTTTCCACCACCTCGCGCCGCACGATCCCCTTCGCGGCGCGCGGGTCCTCCACCTGCTCGCAGATGGCGACGCGATAGCCCTGTTGCACGAGCCGGCGCAGGTACTCCGGGCCGGCCTTGACCGGGATGCCGGCGAGTGGCACCTCCGCCGCGCCCCCATTGTTGCGTGCGGTGAGGGTGAGGCCGAGCACGCGCGCCGCCGTCTCGGCGTCCTCGTAGAACATCTCGTAGAAATCGCCCATCCGGAAGAACAGGATCGCGCTCTGGTGGCGCGCCTTGATCTCCCGGTACTGCTGCATCAGCGGCGTGGCGACGGCTGCCGTCACGGCGTACGCGCTCCCGTGATGACTTCCTCCTCGGCGACGAATCCGTCGATGCCGCGCTTGCGCATCGCTGCCAGCTCCGTGTTGGCGTCCTTGCGCGTGGCGTGCAGTGCGAGCCGCACGCGGAACGGCTTGCTCGTCCCGCTCACGTGCGCCTTGATGCCGCGCGCGGCGAGCCGCTTCACGAGCGCGTCGGCATCGCCGCGCGTGTTGTAGGCTGCCACCTGCACGGTGTAGCGGGTGACCGTGCGCGCGTGGGTCGTCGTGCGCTTGGGCGCGGGCGCTGCACGCGTGGCCGCCTTCGCGGGCGCCTTGACGGGCGCCTTGAGGGTCTCCTTCAGCGGAGCCCTCGTCGCCGCCGCCGGCTTCGTCGAGGTGGCCGGCGCCTTCGCTGGTGCACTCACCGGTGCACTCGGTGCCGGCGTCGGTGCACTCACCGGTGCGCTCGGTGCCGGTGCGCTCGCGACGGCAGTCGTGGTCGCCGGCGTGCAGCGATTCGCGTAGTACTCCACCTGGTTGCGCGTCTCCACGTCGGTCGGCGACATGGAGCGCCGCGCCTCGACGAGCATGGAGCAGGCGAGCGTGCTGTCGCGCTGCTCGAACGCCAGGCGCGCCACACCGAGCGCGGCGATGCCGCGGCCGGGATTCTCGGGATGCTCGCGCACGAAACGCTGCAGGTGCTGCATGGCCCCCACTCGATCGCCGCGCGCCTGTTCCAGCTCGGCGATCGCGAGCAGCGCGTCGCCGGAGTAATACGCGAGGGGATACTCCACGATCACGCGACGATAGTCCGCCTCCGCCGCGGCCGCCGTGGGCGCGAGCGCGCCGTGCCAGTAGAGCGCGTCGCCGTATTCGGGCGTGGCCGGATCGGTCGTGGCGAGCAGCGAGTCCACGAGTGCGCGTCCCGCGGCACCGTTGCCTTCACTCACCATGCGCCGCGCGCGACGATAGAGGGAGTCATTGGCCGGTGGCGGGATCGGGTCGCGCGGCGCCGGCGCCACGGCCGCACTGTCGGTGGCCCGCACGCCGGTCGGCGTCGTGGTCTGCGCGCCGGCGAGCGGGACGGCGAAGGCGAGCGCGATCAGCGCGGGGGAGATGGTGGGACGGGACATCGCATGCACCAGCGGAGGGAAGGACCGGTCAGGCGGCGCGGCGCGACGAGCCGGCGCCGCAGAGCCGAAGCACGAGGGTGGCGAGCAGCTGCTCGGGGGACGAGAGACGCGTTTCCTTGAGGGCGGCGTCGGTGGCGAGCAGCGCCTCGAGTGCGGCGTCCAGCTCGGCGGCGCTCCAGCGATCGGTGTGCTTCGTCCACGCATTGACCGCCTCGCCCCAGGGACGCCCTGGAAAGGCGCCCGTCTCCTTCAGCAGCGCCATGTACTCGTTGAAGAGGGCGCGTGGTGGCGTGCCGCGATCGCGCGCCGCCACACCATACGCCAGGGCGAGCGTCTGCGTCGTGAGGTTCATCACGATGGACACGGCCGTCGTCTTCGGCTGCTGCAGCACGCCGGGCAGGAGGGCGAGCGCCTGGGTCGCGTCCTTCGCCGCCACGGCGTCCAGCAGGTCGCCGAGCGATTCGCCGCGACGCACGCCGACCACGTCCGACACCGCGTGCTCGTCGATCGCCTCGGTCGCGTAGCTCGCCAGCTTCTCCAGCTCGAGCGCGAGCTGCGCGAGGTCGGGCCCCACCGCCTCGATGAGCAGCGCCGTCGCCTCGGGCGTGATGGGTCGGCCGAGCACGTGCTCGGCCTGGTACGTCACCCAGCGCGGGAGACGGTCGCCACTGAGCGGCTCGAACTCCACCCCCGTTCCACGCGACGTGAGGCTCTTGTCGAGCTTCGCGCCGACCGGTGCGACGAGGAGGAGGAGCAGGTCGCTCGCCGGGCGCTTGAGGTAGCGATCGAGCACGCCGCGCGCGTCCTTCTTCAGCTTGTCGACGTCGCGAATCACCGCCACGCGTCGCTCGGCGAGCATGGGCGGGGTGCTGAGCAGCGCGTCGAGCGCCTCCGCGGTCAGCTCGCCGCCGCGGCGTACCTCGAGGTTGAAGTCGCGCGTCGACGGATCCACCGCAGCATCCAGCAGCTCGCGCACGGCGGCGTCCTTCCGGAACTCGTCGTCCCCGAACAGGAGGTAGACCGGATCGAACACGCGCGACCTGAGCGCGGCGTGGAGCGCTCGTTCCCCAGCGGAAGCCATGCGGGGAATATAGGGTGAACGAAGAGGATTGGGTCGACCGGCGCGCCGCGCTCGGCCAGACGGGCGTCTATCGCTCCAGCACTTCGCTCGCCAGGTGCCACGGCGCCTGCTGCGCCACGAACACCGCCGGCCACACCGGCATCCCCGCCGGCATCGATGCCACCATCGCCGGCGTGGCCAGCGGCGAGGGCTCGGGCTCCGGCAGCGTCGCCACCACCGGCGCCATGCGGATCGCGTCGGGCTCGCGATGGCTGAGCAACCCCATCGTCGCCGTGAGGGCGACGACGGCGAACAGTCCGGCGGCGATCGCCGAGTAGGTGGTGAGCGACAAGGGTCGCCACCCGCCGACGTCCAGCGGTGACGACCCGTGTGCCGCACGCCCCGCGGCGAGAAGTGCGCGCTCCTGCATCAGGCGCAGCCGCAGCCGCTCATCGAACCCGCGTGACAGCTCGACCGTCGGCAGGTTCCGCGCGAGGAGCAACGCCCGCCGCACCAGGGTGTCCAACCTGGCACATCGCGCACAAAGCTGCCGATGTCGCTCCATCGCCTCCTGCTCGACGCCACTCAGCGTGTCGTCGATGTACGCATCGTGCTTGCGGCGGAACTCCCGACAATTCATGAGGCGCGGCACAGGGGCAAAGGGATCGTTCTGGGGTCGCCTTCCGTACACGCGGGACCGGGGAGGGTTCCGGAGAACCGATGGACCGATGGACCGATGGACCGATGGACTGAAGCTACGAAGGGCACACCCAAAGATTGCTGGTGTGCCCTTCCCCGGTTTTCCGGTCTCTCGGTCCTCCGGTCTCTCGGTCCTCCGGTCTCAGTCCACCCACGGCTCGATGATCTCCGCGAACGCGTTCCGCGCGCGGTTCAGCCGCGACTTCACCGTCCCGAGGTTGCAGTCCGTGATCTCGGCGATCTCCTCGTACGACTTCCCCTCGAGCTCGCGCAGCACGAACACCTGGCGGTGGTGCTCCGGCAGCTTCGCCACCGTCTCCGCCACCAGCTCCTTCAGGTGGCGCTTCCGGTAGAGATCGTCCGGACGAAGGGTGTTGTCCTCGAACTGCAGCGGGCGGTCGTCGTCGTCCCAGTTCCCCTTGATGGTCTGGAAGAGCACCAGCGGGTTCCGCGAGCGGTTGCGCAGCTCGTTCTTCGCCAGGTTCGAGGCGATGGTATAGACCCACGTCGAGAACTTCTTCGACCGGTCGAAGCGATGCAGGTGCCGGTAGACGCGGATGAAGACCTCCTGGACCAGGTCCTCCGCCTTCTCGCGGTCACCGATCGTGCGATAGATGAAGTTGAGCAGGCGCGTCTGGTACCGCTCGACCAGCTCCTGGAATGCGCGCTCCTCGCCGCCCAGGAACGATGTGACGACCCCTGCGTCGTCCATCGCGTGCAGCTGCTCGCGGACCGTCGCCCCTTGCTGGGCCACCCGCTTCGTTGCGATGTCAGCCATGGTTCCCACCCCCAGTGCCTACGTAAGGGACACGCCTCGACGACACAGTCTCGATTTGCGCTCCTGTTCCTCTTTCGCTGCCCCTTGAAAAGGCATCGAGCATGCCGACCGGCCACCGTGCGGGAACATTTCTCAACCTGTTGCAGATCAACGACTTACGCAGCAATGCTGCTAACCCGCTGGCGTACCCTGCCGTTCCTTTCGTCCTCTTTTTGACACACGATGTGAGAACACCCTCGGCCGATGTCCACTTTCGACACGGCCGAGGGTGCAAACGTTGCCAACAATTGTGAGCTGAAGCGGGCGCGACCAGAACGGGGGCCGGGGGCGTGCCTCAGCCCCCGGTGCGGAACCCGGCCGCGAACAGGATCGCCAGGGCCGTCTTCCCATCGGGGATGGCCCCCTGCTGGATCAGCTCCAGGGCTTCGGCCAGCCGCATGATCACCACCTCGGCGAACTCGTCCGGCTCGCGCGCCGACTGTCCGTGCGTGAGGCCGGTGGCCATGAAGACGTGGATCGTCTCGTCGGTGAACCCCGGCGTGGTGAACATCGTGAACAGCGGCTCGATGCGGTCGGCGGTACACCCCGTCTCTTCCTTGAGCTCGCGCACCGCGCAGTCCTTCGGCGCCTCACCGGCGTCCAGCCTGCCCGCCGGTATTTCATAGATGTAGCCGTCGGCCGCGTACCGGAACTGCCGCAGCAGGAGGATCTGTGGCTCCTCCCCTTCCGGATCGCTCAGGAACGGGACGACCGCTGCCGCCCCCGGATGGCGCACGATGTCGAACTCCGACTCCGACCCGTCAGGGAAGCGCACCGTGTCCTTGTCCAGTCGGAAGATCTTTCCCTTGTACAGCTCGCGCCGGTCCAGTTGGTGCGCCGGCTTCCCGCCGCGCGTCCGCGTGCGGATCTCGTCGCCCGTGACGACATCGGGCTTCTTCTTCCGAGCGCTCACGCTTCCGCCTCCACGTCGGCCGCAGCCACGACGTCGGGCGGCACCCCCATCACGTCGCTCAACGGTGCCGTCACGACCGCCGGGTCGCCGACGACGACCACGCGCAGCCGGTCCGGATGCAGGTGCTCCCGGGCCGCCCGCAGCACGTCGGCGGTCGTCACGCTGCGCACCTGATCGCGGTAGCGATCGTAGTAGTCCTCCGGCAGCCCGTGAATGATCAGGCTCGCCAGCGCGCCGGCGATGGCGCCCGTCGTCTCGTACCGGATCGGGAACACGCCATCGAGGTAGCTCGTCGCCAGCGTGAGCTCCTCCTCGCTGATCTCCTCGCGCTGGATGCGCTCGATCTCGCCGAGGATCTCGCGCACCGCGTCGCCGGTGACGTCGCTCTTCACCGCGGTGTTCACCACGAACGGCCCTGCACCACGCCGCCAGTCGAACGCCGAGAAGGCGCCATAGGTGTAGCCGTGCGTCTCGCGCAGGTTGAGGTTGATGCGCGACGAGAAGAGGCCCCCCAGCACGGCGTTCATCACCACCACGCCGAAGTAGTCGGGCGTGCGGCGCGGCAGTCCGACATGGCCCACCCGCACCTCCGACTGTGGCGCGTCGCTCTTGGCCACCACGCGCAGCAGGCGCCCCGGCTGTGCGGCATCGGAGGCCGCGCGTCGGTCGCTCGTCGGTTCGCCCGTCCAGTCCCCGAACAGCGACTCGGCGAGTGCCACCACCTGGTCCATCGTCACGTCGCCGGCGAAGACGAGCGTGATGGCGGACGGCTGGTAGCGCGCCGCGTAGAACGCGCGCACGTCGTCGCCGGTGATCGTGCGGACCGTGTGGGCCTCGCCGTCGTTGGGCATCGAGTAGCGCGCACGCGGCTCGTACACGGCGTGCGAGAACTGCTCGTCCGCCAGGCCGCGCGGTTCGGCGAGCTGCTGCAGCAGCTCGGCGAGTCGCTCGTCGCGAAGGCGCGCCACCTCTCGCTCGGGGAAGGTGGGCGCGCGCAGCAGGTCGCGCACGAGGGCCAGCGCCTCGGGCAGCCGCGTGCTCATCGCGCTCAGCGTCACCGCGGCCACGTCCCAGTCGGCGTACGCCTCTACCGACGCGCCGATCCGCTCGAACCGGTCGGCGAGTGCCGCGCCATCGAGGCCGGCGGCCCCCTCGAGGAGCATCTGGGCGGTGAGCGTCGCCACCCCTTCCTTCCCCTCCGGCTCCTGCGTGGCGCCGGCCTCCACGAGTGCCACTGCCGTGACGAGCGGGAGCTTGGTCACCGGCGCGACGACGAGCCGCAGGCCGTTGGCAAGGCGGCGCTGCGCGAAGCGCGGGAAGTGGTAGCCGCGCGGCTCGGCCGGCTTCGGGCGCTCCGTGGGCGGGCTCGCCGGCGTGCGGGCGCTGGTGTTCGTCGTCGTGCTCATGGGGTCTCCGCCATCGCCAGGTCGCTCGACGCCGGCGCGACGTCGCTGTCGCGCGGCACGTAGAGGAGGCTCGCGCGGTTCTCCGGCACCAGGCGCTCGCGGACGAATGCGTTCACCTGCTCGGCCGTCACGGCGCGATAGCGGTCGGACTGCACGTTCACGAGCTGCGGATCGCCGAAGTACGTCGTGAACATGGACAGCCGGTCGGCGCGGTCACCGGCCGACTGGAGGGCGACGATGAGGTCCGTCTCGATGAGCGCGACGGCGCGCCCCACCTCGGCCTGCGTCACCCCCTCCTGCAGCACGCGGTCGATCTCGGCATTCACGGCGCTCTCGAGCGTGTCGCTGCTCGTCTCCGGTCGGCCCGTCACGTCCACCACGAGCAGGTCGCTCCCCTTGGTGAGGTCGTACGTGAACGCCTGCGCCTCCGCCGCCACCTGACGCTCGCGCACGAGCGCCCGATGCAGCCGGCTTCCCTTGCGCAGGCCAAGGATCGCCCCTGCCACGCTCGCCGCGTAGTACGACGCACTGCCGAACACCGGCGAGCGGAAGGCGAGGAACAGCCGCGGCAGCATGACGTCGTCGGGCACGACTTCGCGCAGCGGTTCGCCGAAGGTGGTGGGCAGCTGCATGTCCGGCAGCGGCGGCTTGTTGCCCCCGCGCGGGATCGGGCCGAACTGGCGCTCCACCATCGCGCGCGCCGCCGCGGGATCGAAGTCGCCGGCGATGGAGAGGACGGCGTTGTCCGGCGTGTAGTACGTGGTGAAGAAGTGCGCGATATCCTCGAGGCTCGCCGCATCCAGGTCGGCCATCGAGCCGATCAGCGAGTGATGGAACGGATGGTCCATCGGGAAGCACAGCGCCGGCAGCTTCTCCCACCATGTGCCGTACGGCTGGTTGTCCATGGACCAGCGTCGCTCGTTCTGCACCACGTCGCGCTGGGTGTCGAGCTTCTGCTGCGTCATGGCTGGCAGCAGGTAGCCCATGCGATTGGCCTCGAGCCACAGCGCGAGCTCGAGCTGGTTCGACGGCACCGTCTCGAAGTAGTTGGTGCGGTCGAGCCAGGTGGAGCCGTTGAGGGTGCCGCCGGCGCGCTGGATCAGCTCGAAGTGCTCGTTCGCGCCCACGCTTTCCGAGCCCTGGAAGAGCATGTGCTCGAACAGGTGCGCAAACCCGGTGCGGCCCGGCCGCTCGTTCGCCGAGCCCACGTGATACCACAGGTTCACCGCGACGAGCGGAGCCGTATGGTCCTCGGAGAGGACCACGCGCAACCCGTTGTCGAGGGTGAAGGTCTCGATGGGGATTTCCATGCGACGTAAGTTGTGCGCTGGAAGGCGGAGTTGGTACCGCCCCGCATGGGTTGCGCCGCCGCGCCCGGGCACAACGGCAAAAGGTACCCCGTACCTTGTACCGGGTACGGGGTACCTTTTACCTGCAGTTGGCAGTTGGCAGTTGCCGTTATTTCATCGTCCCCGCGCCGATGACGTCCTTCACGTCGCGGACGATGATCTCGCCCGGATTGAGCGCACGGAGGCCGGGCTCGATCGTCCTGCGGTCGCCGACGATCACGATCGTCAGGTGGTCCGGATCCACGTACTTCCGCGCCACGCGCTGTACGTCGGCCTGGGTGACGGCGCCGATCTTCTGCACCGCCGTATCATAGAAGTTCAATGGAATGCCGTAGGTGACGAGCGGCAGCATCTGCGACGCGATGTCTCCCGTCGTCTCGAAACCCTGTGGCAGGCCGAGCTGCAGGTAGCGCTTCGCCTTGGCCAGCTCGTCGGCGGGCACGGTGTCGCGGATCGCCCGCAGCTCCTTCATGAACTCGGTGAACGCCGAGTCGGTCTTGGCCGTCACCACTTCCGCGCTCGCCGTGAACGGGCCCGCCGAACGGCGCATCGAGAAGCCCGAGTTCGCGCCGTACGTGTAGCCGTGCGTCTCGCGCAGGTTCTGGTTGAGCCGGCTCGTGAACGATCCGCCGAGGATCGTGTTCATCACCTCGATCGCGAAGTAGTCATCGGTCGAGCGCGGCACGCCGATGCCGCCGAGGCGGAAGGACGACTGCGCCGCCCCCGGCTTGTCGATCAGCACGAGCGTCGTCGCCTTGGGGGCCGAGGCGGTATTCTCGGTCACTTCCGGTACGTTGGCGCGCGTCCAGCCGCCGAACAGGGCGAGCG
>DASURL010000052.1:0-13478 GCA_036280075.1 Gemmatimonadaceae bacterium
TGGCAGGTGGAGTCGCAGAGCAGCCGTGAGCTGGCGGCGCTGGATGAGCGGGAGATTGCGTGGGAGGGCGACGCCGTCGTGACGACGGCCGACGGCCGCCGCATCCCGTACCAGCGCGTGGCGATCGAGGTGGGGAACAGCACGGATCGTAATGAGCGGGCGGCGATCGAGGCGGCGCGTGCTTCGGTGGTGCAGCGCGAGCTGGCGCCGATCCGGCGCGAGCGCTTCCAGCGCGAGCGGGACATCACCGAGTCGCTGGGGCTCGCATCGGGCTACAACCGCACTTGGGAGCTCCTGAGCGGCGTGTCCCTCACGGCGCTGCGCGACGAGTGTGCCGCCTTCCTGCGCGACACGCAGGCGATGTGGGATGAGGTCTTGCCGTCGGCGGCGAAACGGGTGCTGGGCATGCGGCCCGACGAGCTGACGCGCGCCGACGCCCTCGCGCTGTTCCGGGCGCGCGAGTTCGACCACTACTTCCCGGCGGCGGAGATGGAGCCGAGGATCCTCGGCCAGGTCCGCGAGATGGGCGTGGACCCGCTGGCGAACGGTCGCATCCGGCTGGATACCGGCGAGCGGGAGGGGAAGCGCTCGCGCGCCTTCTGTGCGCCGGTGCAGGTGCCGAACGAGGTCTACCTCGTGCTGCGCCCGCACGGCGGGCAGACGGACTGGAACACGTTCCTGCACGAGCTGGGTCATGCGCTGCACTTCGCGTACATGCGCCCCGACCTGCCGATGGAGTTCCGCTGGATGGGGGACAACTCGGTGACCGAAGGCTACGCGATGCTGTTCGATCACCTGATGCAGGACGCGCGCTGGCTGCAGCGGTACACCGGGCTCGACAAGCGGACGACGCCGGCGTTCCTGCGCGCCGCCGGGCTGGAGGAGCTGCATTTCCTGCGTCGCTACTGCGCGAAGCTGATCTACGAGACGGAGCTGTACGGCGGCGCGGTGTCGTGGGACGCGCTGCCGGACCTGTACGTGGAGCTCCTCACGAAGGCGACGGGCTTCCGCTACGACCGGGCCGACGCGTTCGTGGACGTGGATCCGCGTTATTACGCGGCGCGCTACCTCCGCGCCTGGCAGCTCCAGGCGCTGCTGACGGAGACGCTGGTGGAGCGCTACGACGTGGACTGGTGGCGGAACCCGCGCGCCGGCCCGTGGATCGCCCAGGCCCTGTTCGGCGAAGCGCAGCGCGAGCTCGCCCACGAGCAGGCCGAGCGCGTGGCGAAGAAGCCGATGGACTTCGCGCCGCTGGTGCGAAGCGTGGAGCGGATGCTGGCGTAGGGCTCCGCGCGGTTCTTTCTCCCTGTGGCTTGAATAGCCACACCGACAAAGGGAGGTGCGGATGAGACGGATGCGACGGAACCCTACGGATCTGCGTGTCGCGGCGACCGGCGCCTCTCGAGCCGACTGGTGCGCCAGGGTTTTCGTCCCTGTTCGCAATAGACTCGATAGAATCTTGGATCCACCCCGAAGTGGAGGAGCAACCCCACCTCGAGGTTCGTGATGCGCAGGTAGTTGAACAGTTGTCGGTGTGCAATCTTCGGAAGGTCTTCACTGGACTTGGCCTCGATCACGACAACGTCATCGACCACCATGTCCAGCCGCTGCATGCCGATCTCCTCTCCCTTGTACATCACGCGTACCTTCAGCTCACGCGTCACACGGTGACCGCTGTTGCGGATCTCTCGCTCGAGTGCGGCAAGATGAAGGCTCTCGAGTGCGCCGTGTCCCATGTTGTTGTACACTTCGAAAAAGCAGCCGATCACCGCATTGGTGATCTCCTCGTGGAGCAGCGGTCGCCTGGTCATGCCGCATTATCGCGAGTGCGTGACGTGGGCTGTCATCATGTCATCGCACGCTCCATCGCTTGATTTCGTGAGCGATGTGCAATCCGTGGCATCAGCAGAATCAGTTCAATCCGCACCTCCTTTCGTCGGTGTGGCCAGTCAGTCCATTTGGAACCCCGCTTGCCCCAGGAACCTCGATGACCCTCCTTCGCGCCGCAATCGTCGCTCTCGCCATGACGCTGTCCTCCGTTCCGATCCGTGCCCAGGAGCCCGACTGGTCTTCCGCCAGCCGGGAGACGCTGGAGCACCTCCAGGCGATGATCCGGATGAACACGACGAATCCGCCCGGGAACGAGCTGCCGGTGGCGAAGTACCTCGACAGCACGATGCGCGCGGCGGGGATCGAGACGCACCTGTTCGAGCCGGCACCGGGTCGCGGGTCGCTCGTCGCCGTGCTCAAGGGGAACGGCTCGAAGAAGCCCGTGCTCATCATGGGGCACATGGACGTCGTCGGCGTGGAGCGCGACAAGTGGTCGGTGGACCCGTTCGCGGCGGTGATCGAGGACGGCTACCTCTACGGGCGCGGGGCGATCGACGACAAGGGGATGCTCGCCGCGAACCTCGAGACGATGCTCCTCCTCAAGCGGAACGTGATCGACAAGGGCGGCACGCTGTCGCGCGACGTGATCTTCGTCGCCAACTCCGATGAGGAGGCGGGGGGCGACTTCGGGATGGGGTGGCTGATCAAGAACCATCCCGAGCTCATTCGCGCCGAATTCGCGTTGAACGAAGGAGGGCGCACGCGCATCGTCGGCGGGAAGCGGCTGTACGTCGCCGTGCAGAACACGGAGAAGGTCTCGCACGTGGTGACGGTCACGGCGCGCGGCCCGGGCGGGCACGCCTCGATCCCGCTCGAGGGGAACGCGATCTTCCGGCTCGGCCGCGCCCTCGCGAAGATCGGCGCGCACCAGGAGCCGGTCGTGATCAAGCCGACGACGCGCGAGTTCTTCTCCCGGTTGAGCCAGGTGTGGCCGAAGGCCGATGAGCGGCGCGCGATGGCCGACGTCGCGAGCGCGGACCCCGGGCGCGTGAAGCGTGGGGCGCGGCTGCTGTCGCGCATCCCGGTGTTCAACGCGGTGATCCGCAACGGCATCTCGGCCACCATCATCGACGGCGGGATCCGCAGCAACGTGATCCCGGTGGAGGCGAAGGCCCAGCTCAACGTGCGCACCCTGCCGGACCTCTCCATCGACAGCGTGGTCGCGCGGCTGCGGAAGGTGGTGAACGACTCGCTGGTGTCGATCGAGGTGACCGACCGGGGCGAGGACTCGCCGGCGTCGGACTTCCATTCGCCGATGTTCGAGGCCATCCGCGGCAGCGTGCAGGCGCTGGATCCGTCCATGACCGTCGTGCCCTACCTCAGCACGGGGGCCACCGACAGCGCGCGGCTGCGCACCTGGGGGATGCAGGCATTCGGGCTGCTCCCCTTCCCGATGAACCAGGACGACGAGGACCGCATGCACGGGAACATGGAGCGCATCCCGCTCGCCAGCCTCGACTTCGGCACGCGGATGATCTACGGCGCCATCCTGCGCGTGGCGAGGTGAGCATGGCAGCGGCGACCGGCAGGAAAGGTACGGCGCTCGTGACGGGCGCGTCGCGCGGCATCGGCCGCGCGATCGCGCTCCGCCTGTCCGCCGACGGCTACGACGTCGTCGCGGTGGCCCGCGACCAGGGCGAGCTCGACTCGCTCTGCGCCGAGATCGCGACGGCGGGTGGCAGGTGCCGGGCGCTCCCGCTCGACGTGACCGACGGGGCGGCGGTGTCGCGCGCACTGCAGGGCGAGAACGTCGACGTGCTGGTGAACAACGCCGGCGTCGGCATCATCAAGCCATTCGTCGACATGTCGCTCGACGAGTGGAACACGATGCTGGACGTCAACGTGAACGCGCTCTATCACGTGACGCACGCCCTGCTGCCGAAGATGCTCGAGCGCGGGCGCGGGCACGTGTGCACGATCGGCTCCATCTCCGGGCGCAGCGCCTACGTGGGCGGCGCCGCCTACTCGGGCACGAAGGCGTTCGTCACCGCGTGGGCGGAGTCACTCATGCTCGAGGTGCGCGGGCGCGGCGTGAAGGTGTCCGTCGTCGCGCCGGGCGGAGTGGCCACGGAGTTCAGCGGCCACACGGTCACCGAGGCCGACCAGTGGAAGCTCGCGCCGGAGGACGTGGCGACCGCGGTGTCGCAGGTGATCGCGACGCCGCCGGACGTGCTGATTCATCGGCTGGAAGTGAGGACGCTCACACCGCCGCCGGCGAAGCCCGCGAAGTAGCGGCTAAACATCTGGCCGGTTGTGTGCACACGCCCCATATTTTCGGCGTGTCCAGGACCGTGCCGCTGCCGGAGGACCGCACGCGCAATGCCCCGGAGAACACCGAGTCCGGGGTGCGCGAGCTCATCGCCATCCGGGAGATCGTCCATGCCTTCCTCACGGCCGATCGGCCGGAGGAAGTCTTCCAGTTCGCGCTCGATCGGGTGAGCCCGCTCGTGGGCGCCGACTTCGCCTGCGTCTACCTGGTGGACGGCGCGTCGGAGCTCATGCGCCTGGCCGCGGTGCACAACTGGCCGGAGCGCTACGCCCCCTTCCTCGGCGAGATGCGCGTGCGCCTTGGTTTCGGGCCGAGTGGCGAGGCGGCGGCCGAGCGTCGGCTGATCGAGGTGCCCGACGTGATGGCGGATCCGGCGCTCGAGGACTGGGCCGAGGTGGCGCAGGAGCTGGGCTTCCGCGCCATCGTCGCGCTGCCGCTGCAGACGGGGGAGGGCGTGCTCGGCGCAGTGGCGTTCTACTTCGAGCAGGCGGGGGCGATCACGGGGGAGACGCGGTCGCTGCTGCGCATGGTGGCCGACCAGATGGCGGCCACGGCGCAGAAGGCCCGCCTGATCGAGGACCTGCGTCGCGCCAACGCCGCCCTGGTGGAGAGCAACGCCGAGCTGGAGCGACAGTACTCCGCGCTGCTCGACGCGCGCCGGGTGAAGGACGAGTTCCTCGCCAACATCTCGCACGAGCTGCGCACGCCGCTCACCGCGGTGATGGGCTATCTCGCACTGATGGAGGAGGGGCTCGCCGGCCCGGTCACGCCGGAGCAGCGCAAGACGCTGGCGCAGGTGAAGACGGCGAGCCAGCACCTGCTCGACCTGATCGGGGACCTGCTCGAGCTCACCACGCTCAAGCGCGGCGGCCTGCAGGCGGTGACGAGCGCGTTCGACGTCCGGGACCCGATGCACGACGCGATCTCGGCCACGCGCGGCCGCCCCGAGCGCGTGGCGCTGCGCGTCTCCGAGCCCGAGACGGCGACGCTGATGGTGAGCGACCGGCGCAAGATCGCCAAGCTGCTCGGCGTGCTGCTGAGCAATGCCTATAAGTTCACCGCCGAGGGGGAGATCCGGATCTCGGCGGCCGTGCGCAACGATCACGTGGTGTATCGCGTAGAAGACACCGGGATCGGCATCGCCGACGAGATGCAGCAGCTGGTGTTCGAGGAGTTCCGGCAGGTGGACGGGTCGAGCACGCGACGCTACGGCGGCTCCGGGCTCGGTCTCGCCCTGGCGCGGCGGCTGGCGCGAGTGCTGGGCGGGGAGATCGACCTCGAGTCGCAGCCGGGCGAAGGGTCCACCTTCCGGGTGGAGCTGCCCCTGGAGTATCGCGACCCCGATGCGCCCCCGTTGAGCGCGATCCCTCGCTAGACTTCAGGCATCGCTGTCGGTGCGGCCGGTGTCCAACGGGACAGCCGCGCCCATCCGCCTCCAGGCAACTCACGAGCGCCGTCGATGAACCAGACCCAGCGTACCCTGCAGGAATACCGGACCACGCTTCCGCCCGCCGAGGTGATCGCGCGCGCGAAGGACTTCTTCAGCCGCCACGTGAACATCTACGCGGCGTTCATCGAGCGCGAAGGGCCCGGCTACGTGGGCTTCCGCGGCCAGGGGAACGAGGAGCTGTTCATCGGCGCCGTGGAAAAGGACGGTGCCACCCTCGTCACCGGCACCACGTACCTCTACGACTTTCAGGTGGCGCGGTTCTTCACCACCCTGCCGCCCTTCGTGCTCTCGGAGCAGATGCTCCCGCCCGGTCCCGCGGCGGAGCAGGCCCCTGACCGTCCGGTGCCCGCATGAGGATGCCCTTCGTGGGTCAGCTCCGCGCGCGGCGTGACGTGCTGCAGCTCGCCGAGCCCGGCGCGCCTTCCATCAGCGTGCGGGTGGAGATGCCCGAGATCTGGGACACGGTGCGTGCCGTCGTGTCGCCCGACGAGCCGGTCATCTCGCTCAAGCTGCGTGCGCTCGACGCCTTGTATCCCGAGGGCGAGCTGCAGGAGGACTTCGTGATGAAGCTCCGTGGCTGGGAGGTGCTCGACGAGCAGGCCACCCTCGCCGCGGTCGGTGCGGTGAACGGCTCGATCTTCCTCCTCACGCACCGCTACCGGCGTCCCGTCCGCTGAGCACCGCCGCCGCTTCTGCTTCGAGCGTCTCGCCGGGCGTGCACACCGACGCGGGTGCGCTGCGCGAGGCGCTCCAGCGCCTGCGCGCCGAAGTGCGCCAGCGGATCGTGGGGCAGGAAGCAGCGCTCGACGAGATCCTCCTCGCGCTCGCCGCCGGGGGGCATGCGCTGCTCGTCGGGGTGCCGGGGCTGGCGAAGACGCTGATGATCCGCTCGATCGCCGAGGCGCTCGCGCTCGACTTCCGACGGATCCAGTTCACCCCCGACCTCGTGCCGAGCGACATTACGGGGAGCGAGATCCTCGAGGAGGACTCGGCCACCGGCGCCCGGCAGTTCCGCTTCGTGCGCGGGCCGATCTTCGCCAACATCGTCCTCGCCGACGAGATCAACCGCGCGCCGCCGCGCACGCAGGCGGCGCTGCTGGAGGCGATGCAGGAGCATCGCGTGACCGCGGCGGGGGAGTCCATGTCGCTGCCGCGCCCCTTCTTCGTGCTCGCCACGCAGAACCCGATCGAGCAGGAGGGAACCTACCCCCTGCCCGAGGCGCAGCTCGACCGCTTCCTGTTCGACGTCCGCGTCGGCTATCCGAGCGAGGACGACGAGGTGGCGATCCTGCGCGCGACCACGGGCGCCGAGCAGCGCCCGCTGGAGCCGGTGCTCGGTGCGGAGGAGGCGGTGGCGCTGCAGCGCGCCGTGCGCGACGTGGCGGCGAGCGAGCCGGCGCTGCGATACGCGTCGTCGCTCGCCCGGGCCACGCGGCCGGATGACGCGAGCGCCACGGCGCTCGTGAAGCGTGCCGTGCGGTGGGGCGCCGGGCCGCGCGCCGGCCAGGCGCTCGTGCTCGGCGCCAAGGCGCATGCGTTCCTCGCCGGCCGCGCAACCATCGCGCCGGAGGACATCCGGCGCGTGGCGCTCCCCGTGCTGCGGCATCGCGTGCTGGCGAGCTTCGCGGCGGAAGCAGAGGGAGTCACGCCCGAGCAGGTGATCGGTGACATCCTCGAGCGCGTCACGCCGCCGCGGAGCGGATTGGCCATCTGACATGACCGTCGGCGTGGCCTCGTACGGTGCATTGCTGGACGCCGTACGCGGCGTGCGCTGGCCCGCGCGACGGCGCGCGACCGGCGCGACGATCGGCGCGCATCGCTCGCGGCTGCGCGGCAGCTCGTCGGAGTTCAGCGAGTTCCGCCCGTACCGACAGGGCGACGATCCGCGCCGGCTGGACTGGCGGCTCCTCGCGCGCAGCGATCGCGCGTACGTGCGCCTCACCACCGACCGCGCGACGATGCGCACCGAGATCATCCTCGACGCGTCGGCCTCCATGGCGTTTCCGCCCCCGATGCTGGAGCGCTGGCACCGCGCGCGCGAGGTGGCGATCGGGCTCGCCGCGGTGGCTCACGCGGAGAGTGACCCGGTGGGGTTGGCCATCGCCGCCGAGCCGCCGGCTCGCATCCCCCCACGCACCAGGCGGAGCGCGCTCGCGCAGATGATTCGCGCCGTGGACGGCGTCGTGCCGGCGGGGGCGTCGCCACTGGCACCGCTGCTCGCGTCGTCGCGGGCGCCGCGGGTGGCGATCATCACCGACCTGCTTGGCGACGCGGACGACCTGCTCGCCGAGTCGCGGCTCGCCATCGCCGCCGGCGGCGAAGTCGTGCTGCTGCACCTGATGACGGCCGAAGAGCTGGATCCCCCCGTCGACGCGCAGCTCGCGGTGGACCCCGAGGCTCCGGCGCTGCGGCGCAGCCTCGATGCAGAAGGGCGGCAGGGCTATCGCACCGCGCTCGAGGCCTGGATGCAGCGGGTGCAGGACGAGTTCCGGCTGGCGGGCGTGCGCTACGTTCGCGCGCTGGCCGGCGAGCCGGCCGAGCGCATCGTGCGTCGCGTGGCATCGGACGCGCCGGTGCAGCCATGAGCTTCCTCGCGCCGTGGGCGCTGCTGGCGGGAGCAGTGGCGGCAGCGGGGCTGGTGGTGCTGCACCTCGTGGCGCGGCAGCGGCCGGCGGCGTATCCCCTGCCGACGGCGCGATTCGTCCCCGACCGGCGTACGCTGGTGAGCCGCGCCTCCCGGCGGCCACATGACCTGCTGCTGCTGGCGCTGCGGGTGATCCTCGTGCTGAGCGCGGCGGCGGCGTTCGCGCGGCCCGTGCTCACGCCGCATCGAGCGCCACGAGCGCGCGTGCTGCTGCTGGATCGCTCGGCGGCGACCGCGGATCTCGACGGTGCGCTGCGCCGCGCGCGCGAGATCGTGGGCGACGGCGTGCCGACCCAGGTGCTGGTGTTCGATACGACCGTGATACGCGTGAACGGAGGCGAGGGAGCGCTGGATTCCGCGGTGCGCGCGCCGGCGGGGGCGAGCAAGGTGGCGGGCTCGCTTTCCGCCGCGCTGGCCGCGGCCCGGCGCGTCGGGGCGGAAGTGGGTGCTGGAGCGGACTCCGTGGAGCTCGTGCTGCTGTCGCCCGTCACGAGCGACGAGCTCGACGTGGCGACGGACGGCATTCGCGCCACCTGGCCCGGCGGCATCAGGCTGGTGCGCCTGCCCGCCCGGGCGGACTCGGCGGCGCTGCCCGCACTCGAGCGTGCGGTGAGCGACGCGGCCGTGCTCGGGCCGGCGCTGGATGGTCGCACGGTGAAGGCGTCACCGACGTCCGTACGACTGGTGCACGGGCCGCTCACGCCAGCGGACAGCGACTTCGCGCGCGGCGGGGGCGTGGTGGTGCGCTGGGATTCCATCGGCGCGCGCGCGCTGGTTCCGTCGGCGGTCGCGATGGGCGACGACGTGTTCGTCGCCGCGCTCGGGCGCGACACGCTGAAGGAGCGTGGAACGGCGCTCGCCCGCTGGGCCGACGGCGCCCCCGCGGCGGTGGAGAGCGTGCTCGGCGGCGGGTGCGTGCGCAGGGTGGGCATCGGCGTGCCGGTGGCGGGAGACCTTCCGCTTTCGCCGACCTTTCAGCGAATCGTGAATGGGCTGAGCGATGCGTGCACGGGCTCGCGAGCCCGTACCGGAATGCCGGTCGATTCGGCGCGCGTGTCGGCGCTCGTCGCGGGAGGGGGCGCGGCGAGTGGCAGTGTGCTCGCCAGCGGCACGGAGCGTCCTGCGCCCGTCGCACCGTGGCTGCTGGCGCTCGCGCTCGCATGCGCGCTGGCGGAGTTGCTGCTGCGCCGGCGGAGCGAGGCGGAGGCCGCATGACGGCGCGCGAGCGGCTGGTGTCGCTGCAGCGCGTCCTGCTCCTCGTGGTCGTGCTGCGCGCGCTGCTCATCGGGGCGGGTGTCGCGCTCGGCGGCGTGGCCGTGGCTCGCGTCGTGGTGCTGCCGCCGGGAGCGATCCTGCTCGTGACGAGCCTCGGCGCCTTCGTCGCCGTCCTGCTGGCGGCACGCGGGTGGGGGGCGCGATCGCTGACCCGCGTCGCGTTGTGGGTGGAGGAGCGGCACCCCGCGCTCCGCTATGCGCTCGTCACGGCGACGGAAGGAGCGACGGTGCCGGAGGTGGAGGTGCAGGCGCTCGCGGTGCCGTGGTGGAAGGCCGAGCGACGTACGCTCGGTCGCGCGCTCGTCGGACCAGCGGTCGGACTGCTCGCTGCGATCACGCTGCTCGTGCTGAGCCAGCGAATCGCGCCGAGCGGCGTGCTGGCGCCTGGTGCGACCGCTCCGATGACCGCGCCGGGAGGAGCCGCCCGGACCGCCGACCCCCTCGCATCGCTGCGCGTCACCGTGCGCGCACCCGCGTACTCGGGGCGCGGCACGGTGACGCTCGACGACCCGACGAGCGTGGATGCGCTCGTCGGCAGTTCCGTCATCGTGAGCGGCTCGGGAAGCGCCGTCCTCGTGACCGGGTCACTCGATTCCGCCGCGCTCCCGGCGGTGACGCGCGACGACCGCTGGTCGCTCTCGACGACGATGCCGTCGAAGCCGGCGCTGCTGCGGCTGCGCTCCAGGCTGGAGGGCGGCCGCGAGCGGCTGGTCGTGCTGGCACCGATCGCGGATGCTCCCCCCGCCGTCACGCTGCTCGCGCCGACGCGCGACACCACGGTCCGCACCGCCGCCGGTGCGCTGGTGCTGCGCGCACAGCTTCGCGACGACATCGGACTGCGGGACGCCAGCTTCGAGATCATCGTCAGCTCGGGGCAGGAGGAGAGCTTCACCTTCCGCTCCGCCGTGCTCGCGCGCACCTCGCTTGGCGGGCGGCGGGACGGCGAGCTCGCCGCACGTCTTTCGCTCGACTCGCTGGCGCTCAAGCCGGGGGACATCGTGCAGATGCGCGCCGTGGCGCGTGATGCGAACGACGTCACCGGCCCCGGCGTGGGCAGCTCGGAAACGCGTGCGCTTCGCGTGGCGCGGGCCGGCGAGTACGACTCGGTGGCGGTGGAAGCGGCGCCGCCGTCCGATCCGGACGGGCAGGTGCTCAGCCAGCGCATGCTCATCACCCTCACCGAGGCGCTCGAGCGCCGGCGTCGCACGGTCGGCCGGTCCACGCTGCTCACGGAGTCGCGGCGGATTGCCGCCGACCAGGCGCGGCTGCGCAAGCGGGTGGGAGACGTCGTGTTCCAGCGCACCGGTGGCGAGCCGCTCAGCGAGGAGGGAGAAGCGGGCATTCCCGAGGGGAAGCTCACGCCCGAGCAGCTGCTGGAGCGCGCGCGCGCCGCCGGCACCGATGCCGGCTCGCCGATGGACGTGGAGGGCGACGAGACGCCGATCCTCGCCCTCAACAAGCCGCTGCTCGAGGCGTACAACGCGATGTGGGACGCCGGCCGCGCGCTGGAGCAGGCGGAGCCGGCGCAGGCGCTGCCGCCGATGCGCCGTGCGCTCGCTGCCATCGAGCGTGCTCGCCAGGCGGAGCGCATCTACCTGCGCGGCCGCCCCAGTGCGGTGATCGTGGACGTGGCGCACGCGCGGCTCGCCGGCAAGGAGAAGGGAAGCACGGCGACGCTGGCGCAGCGGTACACGGCCGATCCGGTGGCGCGCCGCCGCGCCGAGTCGTTCGCGCGCGCGAGCGCACTGCTGGCAGCCGATCGCGACGCCGCAGCGGACTCGCTGCTCGTGATGCGCGTCGGCGCGCTGGGCGACGCGCCGGCGCTCGCCGCGGTGCTGGATACGGCGGCGCGCGTGACGCGCCGCGGGTCGCCGGACGAGGTGGCGCTGGCATGGGCTCGCGTGCGCCGGGCGCTGGGCGGCGCCCCGGTGCGTCGCGACTCGCTGCCGGCATGGAGCGGCGCACCGTGAGCGACTTCACCTTCGCCACCGCGCAGTACGACTCCGGCGACTGGGACAGCGCGCCCCTGCTGCCCGCCAACGTGATCGACTCGATCGCGCGCTACACGGCCATCGACGTGGCGCCGACCGGGGTGATCGTGCCGTTGGCCGCGCCGGCGCTCTTCCGCTATCCGCTCGTGTACCTCACGGGCCACCTGCCGGTGCGCTTCACGGCCGCCGAGCGCGACAACCTGCGCGCCTTTGCCGAGCGCGGGGGGCTGCTGTTCGTGGACGACCACAACCACGACATCGACGGCGTGTTCCACAAGACGGCGACGGAGGAGCTCACGCGCGTCTACGGCCCGCTGCGGGAGATCCCGAACACGCACGAGCTCTATCGCTGCTTCTTCACCTTCGAGGACGGCCCGCCCACCACGTCGCACGAGCTGAACGGCTGGGGCGACAACCTGGTGCACAAGACGCTCTCCGGCGCCGGGCACGAGGGACGGCTGTCGGTCATCTACAGCAGCAAGGACTACAGCTCGGAGTGGAACTACCACCCCGACAACAAGCGCTTCCTCTCGGTGGACAACACGAAGTTCGCCGTCAACCTGGTGGTGTATGCCCTCACGCGCTGACTGGCGACGGTGGGCGGAGTGGGCGTTGCGGCTCGCGCTCGTGGTCGTGCTGGCGATCGCGCTCGGGCGGAGCATGCGTGCTGCACGCCCGGGCGCGGTGAGCCTGTCGGCGCGCGCGTCCACCCTCGGCGAGGCACTGCAGCGCGCCACGTCGACCGGGCGGATCGGGGCCCTGGACGTCGACGTGGACGGCGCGCTCTCACCCGCGGAACGAGCGTGGCTGGCCGCCCTCCGCCGCGCTGGCGTGCAGGTGAGCTGGCAAGGCGATGTGCCAGCGATGGCGCTGTCCGTCGAGCGCTCGCGCGAACCGGTGGCGCGGGCGCAGCTGCGCATGGTGAGCGACGGCGCCGGGATGCTGGTGCTCCGCGACTCGGTGGGCGTGCTGGACAGCGTCCAGGCCGCGAGAGGCGCCGCGGTGGAAGCGGCGGACGTCGTGGGTCGCGCCTCGGTGCAGCAGGCACGCTTCAGCGCGACGTCGCCCGTGCCCGCCCGCATCGATCGCCGGGCGGTCCTCGTGCTCGGCAGGGCAGGGTGGGAGAGCCGGTTCGTGCTCGCCGCGCTCGGTGAGGCGGGGTGGCAGGCGCGCGGACGGCTTCCCGTCGCTCCGGGGGTGTCGGTGGTGGATGCCGCCGTGCTGCCCCTGGATACGGCGCGCTACGACGTGGTGATCGCGCTCGACAGCACGGCGGCCGACCTGGCGCCGGCAGTAGCGAAGTTCGTGGCCCAGGGCGGCGGAGCGATCATCGCCGGCAGCGCGCTCGACGCCGGCGCGCTGCGCGGCATCGCGCCGGCGCGCGCCGGCGCCCGCCGGCCGGGACGCATCCTCCTCGAGGGCGACACGCTCACGCGTGCCGACCTTCCGGTACGTCCGCTGGTCGCGCCTCGCGGGGATGCGGTTCCGCTGGAGCGCCAGCCCGCCGGTCTCGTCGTGGCGGTTCGTCGCGCCGGACGGGGACGTGTCGCGGCAGTGGGCTACGACGAGAGCTGGCGCTGGCGCATGCAGGGGGGCGCGGCGGGCGAGGCGGCGCATCGCGACTGGTGGTCGCGGATGACGGGGCTCGTGGCGCCGGAACGCGTGCCGTCCGACAGCGACGTCGCGAATCGGAGCGGCGCCGCGCCGCGCGCGGATCTCCTGGCCGCGCTGGGCGAACCCGCCGACTCCTCGGCACGGCGCGAGGGCGCGTCGTCGAGCCGGCTCCCCGTCGTGCTGCTCGTGCTCGCTCTCGTCGCCCTGCTTGCCGAGACGGCGTCGCGCCGCTTTCGTGGAGCATCATGAGCACCGTCGCCTTCATCTCCAACTCCGACTGCGGCCGCCACGACACGGGGTGGGGACATCCGGAGCACGTCGGCCGCCTTCGCGCCGTGACGCGCG